>JAITWT010000184.1 GCA_031285125.1 Burkholderiaceae bacterium
GCAGCCCATAGCCCGGCTATGGGCCAGCGTTGCAACGCGGCAGACCGCCCGAAAAGGCCTCTGCCCTTCGGGTTGGGCCGAAATCGGGCGATTGGGCGGCCAAGTCGCTTGCATGGGCACAAAGCCCATGCGGCGCGCCGTTGACCACCCACTCATCCCGATTGCGGCCCAACGTGAGCCATTTGAGATCGTAAACAGGTTCTAATGCAGGAACAAAAAAATGCCGGGACAATTTTTGCCCCGGCCGATTTGATTGCGGGCGCGCGCTTATATGGCTATAAACCGTGATAAAACTTAAGCGCCAATACGGACAGTCCGTTCCAAATAATTTGAATTCCAATGCATAAAAGAATAAAAGCAAATAACCGCAGGAAGACCAGCGTTCCGGTGGTGCCAAGCACGAAAGTCAATTGAAAGGCGTAGCGGAAACACAGATAAATCGTCAATGCCACGACGGCTGAACCCAACACCAACGACGGCGAGGCGGTCAGCAACGAGTGCACATTGTTGGCGTGATTGGCACCGAGCGTGATGGCCGCACTGATCGAGCCGGGGCCGACGGTCAACGGCAGCGTCAGTGGATAAAACGCCTTGGCCAGCCCGTCGTCGGGCTTGACAACATGGTGTGGATCAGGGGTGGCGTTGGGATCTTGTTTCAGGAGCGTCCAGGCGGTTGCGCAAACGATCAGACCGCCGCCGACCTGAACCACCGCGACCGACAAGCCGAAAAAGCCCAGGACGTAGTTGCCGATAAACATCGAGGCAGCAAGCAGCAAAAAAGCATTAAGCGCGACACGGCGCGCCAGCACGATACGCGCCGCGGGCGTCAATGCGCCCGTCATGCTCGCAAACACCGGCGCGGCCCCCAGCGGGTTGACGATAGGGATCAGCGCAGCGATAACAAGGATGAAGTTCTCAACAATGAGACGAAGATGGACAGACATCTTGGATAACTTTGGGAAGCGCCTGGTGTGCGCCGGCCACGAAAATACCCGGATGCGGCGGCTCACAAGACACCGTACTCAGAACCTGTTTACGGTCCTAGGCACAGAGGGTAGCGATTCTCGTGCAAACTCCTGCAACTCCTCGTGACAAATCCTTGGGGTACTGCAAGGATTTATCACTCCGCCGGGCGTGCGCAAGCGTGATTTCATGTCCAGGGATTGATGCAGCAGCACACTAAAATCCCGGCATGGCTTTATCCCCCATTTCTGCACTCTCCCCCCTGGATGGCCGCTATGCCGCCAGGCTCACCGCACTGCGGCCTTCAATGAGCGAGGGCGGCTACATGCACCGGCGTGTGCAGGTGGAGGTGACTTGGTTTATTGCCCTGTCGGACGCAGGTTTTGCCGAGCTCAAGCCCTTATCGGCACAAGCGCGCCAGCATTTATTCGCGTTGGTCAGTCAGTTTTCCGAGGAGGATGCCAACGCGATCAAGGCGATCGAGAAAACCACCAACCATGATGTGAAGGCGGTCGAGTACTGGATCAAATCCAAGCTGGCCGGACACCCCGAACTGGAGGCCGCCGCCGAATTCGTGCATTTCGCCTGTACCAGCGAAGACATCAACAACACCAGCCACGCGCTGCAAATTCAAGCCGCGCGGCAGGAGGTGATCCTGCCCGCGCTCGATGGCCTGCTGGGGACGCTGCGCGAAATGGCGCAGCGCTTTGCGGACGTACCGATGCTCTCGCGCACCCACGGCCAGACGGCCAGCCCGACCACCGTGGGTAAGGAGATCGCCAACGTCGTGGCGCGCCTGGCCAAGGCACGCGAACAAATCGCCGCGGTGAAACTCTTGGGCAAGCTCAATGGCGCCGTCGGCAACTACAACGCACACCTGGCCGCGTGGCCTGATTTCGACTGGGAAGCGTTCAGCCGCAAGGTGGTCGAGGCGCCTGCGCCGCAGGGCCTGGGACTGACGTTTCAGCCTTACAGCATTCAGATCGAACCGCACGATTACATGGCCGAATTGTTCGACGCGCTCGCGCGTGCCGATACGATTCTGATCGACTTCGCGCGCGATGTGTGGGGCTACGTCAGCCTGGGCTATTTCAAGCAACGGCTGAAGCCCGGTGAAATCGGCTCGAGCACCATGCCGCACAAGGTCAATCCGATCGACTTCGAGAACGCCGAAGGCAACTTCGGGTTGGCCAATGCGCTACTGCGCCATCTGAGCGAAAAGCTGCCCATCAGCCGCTGGCAACGCGATCTGACCGACAGCACCGTGCTGCGCAATGTGGGCGTAGCCTTTGGCTATGCCGTACTGGGCTATTCGAGCTTGGCGGCGGGCCTGAGCAAACTTGAACTCAACGAAGATGCGCTGGCCGCTGACCTCGACGCCGCTTGGGAAGTACTGGCCGAACCCATTCAGACGGTCATGCGCCGCTACGGTATACAAGGGGCCTACGAACAACTCAAGGAAGTCACGCGCGGCAAGACCGTGACCGCGCAAGCGCTGCACGGGCTGATCCGCGCGCTGCCGCTTCCGGAGGCTGAAAAAGCGCGCTTGCTGGCGCTGACCCCCGCCAGCTATGTGGGGATGGCGGCCGCTTTGGCTCGGCGCATCTAAAAACCTGCGCCAACGCGCGGCGGCGCGCGGCGCACAGCGGCGCTACATGCGGGTATCCGTACGCGGTATTCGTGCGCAGTATTCGTGCACGGTGTTATTCTGTGCCCTATGCGTTGGTTCTTACGTTGGCTGCTGTGCGCGCTCGCGTTGCTGGTCGTCGCTTATCTGTGTCCGGGCGTCGAAGTCCGCAGCCTGGGCTCGGCCCTCGCGGCGGCCGCGGTGATCGGGCTTCTTGACGCGGTGCTGCGGCCGATATTGGTGGTACTTACCCTGCCGGTGACACTGGTCACGCTCGGACTGTTCCTGTTCGTCATCAATGCATTAATGTTCTGGGCGGCGTCCGGGCTGTTGGCGGGATTTCATGTCAGCGGCTTCTGGGCGGCCCTGCTGGGCTCGCTAGTCTATTCGGCGCTGGGGTTGCTGATTGATCGCATGCTCAAGGAGTTTTGAGCGCAATGAAAAGAGCTTTCTCACCCACGCACCTGGACGTGCGTACTTTTGCCGAAACAGGCACCCTTTTGGAGGACGACGAACCGCTGTCCGCCTTTGCTCGGTTGTCCCAAGAAGCTGCTGCCGATCCGGGCGCAGCGCGCGTACGCTGGAAGGCCCACGGCCTGATGCGCCAAGCAGGAATCAGTGCATCCTTGGTGCCTTGGCTGCATCTGGAGGCCGATTCGGCCTTGCCGCTGATTTGCCAGCGTTGTCTTGAGCCGATGACAGCGGCGCTGAAGGTGGATCGCTGGTTTCGCTTCGTTGCCGACGAGGCGACCGCAGCCGCGGAGGATGAGCAGGCGCATGAAGATGTTTTAGCGCTGAGCCGGGATTTTGATCTGCGCGGCTTGGTCGAAGATGAGCTGCTGATGGAAATTCCCGTGACGCCGCGCCATGTACGCTGTCCGCGGCCACTGCCGTCTTCCGTGGTCGACCCAGATTTTGATGCAGCGCAAAAGGAAAAATCCCAGCCCTTCTCCGTGCTCGAAAATCTGCGCGCCAGCAAAAACAACGACTAGAACAAAGCGCTGGAGAACCTCTGCGCACCGCGCCCACAACAGGCGCGCGCAGAGAAAAATAGAAACAAACGAGAGCAGATTGGCAGCGGTTGAGCGCATTTTTCGGCCTATTGCGCATAAAAACACAGTTCGTGCTGCGCTCATGATTCGCACCGAGGGCTCCCGCGATGCCTGGAAGCGAAAGGGAGCCGTATTGCGCTATAATTGGCGGTTTCGCGCATGCTTTCCTCACAGGGGTTTGCCTTGTGCGCTTCCCCTCTTTCTGTCTGCCAATTCAACCCGATTTACAGGAGCCATCATGGCTGTCCAACAGAACAAAAAGTCCCCGTCCAAGCGCGGCATGCATCGCTCACACAACGCGCTGGGCATTCCGGGACTGGCGGTCGAACCGACCACCGGCGAAACCCACCTGCGCCACCATATCAGCCCCAATGGCTTTTATCGCGGGCGCAAGGTAGTCAAAACCGAACCAGAAACCACCGAAGCCTGATGGGCATTGCGCCCACCAGTGTTTACTTTCAGATCAAGGCCCGAGGCTACGTATGTTGTGGCATCGGGCCTTTGTTTTGTTCTGATGAATCACTCTAATTTCGCTACTCCGGACTCCGCCCGGATCACGTTGGCCGTCGATTGCATGGGAGGGGACCACGGTCCGAGCGTCACGCTGCCGGCGTGCCGCGCTTTCCTTAAGCGCCATGCGCAAGCGTATCTGCTGCTCGTGGGTATGCCTGCAAACCTGGCCGCCTTGTCTTCCCATCCGCGCGCGCGCATCGTGCCTGCCAGTCAGGTCGTGAGCATGGACGATTCGATCGAAACGGCTCTGCGCAAGAAGAAAGATTCGTCCATGCGCGTAGCGATCCAGCAAGTCAAAGACGGCGCGGCGCAAGTCGCGGTATCGGCGGGTAACACCGGCGCTTTGATGGCGATCGCGCGCTATTTGCTCAAGGCGCTCGATGGCATCGACCGTCCGGCGATTGCGACTCAAATGCCCAACACCAAGGGCGATGCCACCACGGTACTGGATTTAGGCGCCAATGTAGATTGCGATGCCGAGGAATTGCTGCAATTCGCGGTCCTCGGGTCGGCGTTGGTTTCGGCCTTGACCGGCAACGAGTCGCCCTCAGTGGGTCTGCTCAACATCGGCGAGGAAGCGATCAAGGGCAGCGAAACGATCAAGAAGGCCGGCCGGTTGCTGCGCGCTGCGGCCCAGTCGCAAGATCTGAATTTTTACGGCAACGTCGAAGGTAACGACATTTTTAAGGGCACCACCGACATCGTGGTCTGCGACGGCTTCGTGGGCAACGTCGCCCTCAAAGCCGTCGAAGGGTTGGCGTCAATGATCGGCAGGTTCATGCGCACTGAGTTTTCGCGCAGCATTTTCGCCAAATTTGCAGCGATCATCGCTTATCCCGTTCTTAGTGCCGTGAAACGCCGCTTTGACCATAACCGCTACAACGGCGCTGCGCTGCTCGGTCTGCGCGGTTTGGTGTTTAAAAGTCACGGTTCGGCCAATGAGCGCGCCTTCGGTTATGCGCTGGATCGCGCTTATGATGCCGCCCGTAACAATTTGCTTGATCGTGTCCGGGTTCGTCTTGCACATGCCGCGCCGTTGCTTGCGCGACCGGCGAATGCGGCAGACCCCGAAACGGGAGCGCCTGCGTTTTAATGACCTCCTATTCACGTATTACCGGCACGGGCAGCTACCTGCCGCCGCGCCGGGTCACCAACGCCGATTTGGCCGCTGAACTGGCCACGCGCGGCATTGAGACTTCCGACGAATGGATCGTCGAACGCACCGGTATCCGGGCGCGCCATTTCGCCGCCCCCGGGGCCAAGACCAGCGACCTGGGTGTGCACGCCGCACGCCGCGCGTTGGAGTCAGCAGGCAAGCAAGCGACGCAGGTGGATCTGATCATCGTCGCGACCACGACGCCCGACATGGTGTTCCCTTCGACCGCCGCGATCGTGCAACACAAGCTGGGTATCGCAGGTTGCCCGGTTTTCGATGTGCAAGCCGTGTGCAGCGGTTTCATCTATGCGCTGACCGTGGCTGATGCGATGATCCGCACGGGCACAGCCCGGTGTGCGCTGGTCATCGGCGCGGAAATTTTTTCGCGCATTCTGGACTTCAATGACCGCACCACCTGCGTCCTGTTCGGCGATGGCGCGGGCGCCGTGGTGCTTGAGGCGAGCACTGCGCCGGGCCTCCTGGCCAGCGATTTGCACGCCGATGGCAAGTACCTCGATATTCTGTGCGTGCCCGGCCATGTCGCGGGCGGGCAGGTGACGGGTTCGCCGCTGGTGCGCATGGACGGGCAAGCCGTTTTCAAACTCGCCGTGCGCGTGCTCGGCGAGTGCGCGCACGCCGTGCTGGCCAAGGCCGGGCGCGAGGGGGACGATATCGACTGGCTGATCCCGCACCAAGCCAACATCCGTATCATGGAGAGTACGGCGCGCAAGCTCAAGTTGCCGCCCGAAAAGCTCGTCGTCACGGTGCACGAGCACGGGAATACCTCGGCCGCGTCGGTGCCGCTCGCGATGGACACGGCGGTGCGCGCGGGTCAAGTCAAGCGCGGCGATACGGTGCTGCTCGAGGGCGTGGGCGGCGGCTTTACCTGGGGCGCGGTGCTGCTCGATTTTTGATTTTTTGTTGTTTTTGATCGAGCGCTTGCAATAGAACGGCTACCGGGCTATCGGGCAAGTGCGCTTTATCCGTCAGTTTTTTGCCTAGCCACACCATGAAACCGTTCGCTTTTGTTTTTCCGGGTCAAGGTTCGCAATCCGTGGGAATGCTCGATGCGTGGGGCGATCACCCTGCCGTCATCCAGACCTTGCAGGAAGCTTCCGATGCACTGGATACAGACATCGCAAAACTGATTCACGAGGGCCCCAAGGAAGCGCTTGCGCTGACCACCAATACGCAACCCGTGATGCTCGTGGCTGGCGTGGCCGCGTGGCGTGCATGGCGGGCCGAATGCGGTGAAAGCAGCGCGCTGCCTTCGGTCGTGGCCGGCCATTCTTTAGGTGAATATTCGGCGCTGGTGGCCTCCGGTGTGCTCACGCTCGCGCAGGCGGCACCGCTGGTGCGTTTTCGTGCGCAGGCCATGCAGCAGGCTGTGCCTGTGGGTGCAGGCGCGATGGCGGCCATCCTGGGCCTGGATGCCGGCAAGGTGATCGCCGGCTGTGCCGAGGCAACGGCCAGTTTCGGCGCTGCGAGTGCTGAGGTGGTCGAGGCGGTCAACTTCAACGACCCGATGCAAACGGTGATCGCGGGCAGCAAAGCCGCCGTCGAAAAAGCCTGCGTGGTGCTCAAGGCGGCAGGTGCCAAGCGCGCGCTGCCGCTGCCGGTATCGGCGCCCTTTCATTCGAGTCTTATGAAGCCCGCCGCCCAGGCGTTGCGCGAGAAGCTCGCTACGGTTGCGTTGGCCGCGCCGAAAATTCCGGTGCTCAACAATATCGATGTCGCCGTAGAAACCGACCCGGCCCGTATCCGCGATGCCCTCGTGCGGCAAGCGGCTGGGCCGGTACGCTGGGTCGAAACGGTGCAAGCGCTGCAAGCGCGCGGCGTTCAGGCCGTGGTCGAATGCGGACCCGGCAAGGTGCTCGCCGGCATGGCTAAACGCATTGCGCCGGCACTGGCCAGCGCCAGTATTTACGATCCGGTGACGCTGACGGAAACCCAGCAACTCTTAAATTAAAGCAACATCATGAGTACAGAGTCTATTGAAGGGCAGATCGCCCTGGTCACAGGGGCCACGCGCGGCATCGGCGCCGCGATTGCGCAAGAGCTTGCCCAGCGCGGCCTGCGCGTGATCGGCACCGGCACGAGCGCCGAGGGCGCCGAGCGCATCGGCGCCGCGCTCCAAGCGCATGGCGGCAAGGGCGTGGTGCTGGACGTCAACGATGCCGCCGCGGGTCAGGCGCTGATCGCGGCCATCGTCAAAGAACACGGCGCACTGCATGTGCTGGTCAATAACGCCGGAATCACGCGCGATAGCCTGTCCATGCGCATGAAGGATGAGGACTGGGACGCGGTACTGGAGACCAACCTGAAGGCCGTCTTCCGTCTGGCACGCGCCGCGATCTCCCCGATGCTCAAACAACGCTATGGCCGCATCGTCAACATCACCAGCGTCATTGGCGCCCGGGGCAACCCCGGCCAAGCCAATTACGCTGCGGCCAAGGCCGGTGTCGCGGGCATGACACGCGCGCTGGCGCAGGAACTGGGCAGCCGCAACATCACCGTCAACTGCGTCGCGCCGGGCTTCATCGAAACCGACATGACCGCCGCCTTGCCAGCGCAACAGCAGCAAGCGCTGCTGGCGCAAATCCCGCTGGGCCGCCTGGGCAAACCCAGCGACATTGCCTGCGCTGTCGCTTATCTGGCCTCGCCGCAAGCCGGTTACGTGACCGGGCAAGAGCTGCACGTCAACGGCGGCATGTACATGTAGACAACGTAATAAAATCGTCTGGCATGTTTCTGCCCCGCGTCTGAAAGCCAACGCCAGCTAGAATCCGCACTCCTTTGTAATCCTTTAAGGTCTCTAAATGAGCGATATTGAAGCACGTGTCAAGAAAATCATCGCCGAGCAACTCGGCGTGGAAGAATCCCAAGTGACCAACGAAAAAGCTTTCGTTGCAGACCTCGGCGCTGACTCCTTGGACACGGTTGAACTTGTGATGGCGCTAGAAGATGAGTTCGACATCGAAATTCCAGATGAAGATGCCGAAAAAATTGTGACCGTCCAAAACGCCATCGACTACGCCGTTACGCACCAAAAGGCTTGAAACGACTCTTGCCGAACCCCTCTGGGACGCGCGTAGCACGCCTGCGCGGGCCGTGCGGGGGGAGTGAGCTTATCCAGAAAGGTTTGCCGACATGACTCAACGTCGCGTCGTCGTGACGGGGCTTGGTTGTGTAACCCCCGTCGGGAACACCGTAGCCGAAACTTGGGCCAATCTTCTGGCTGGGCGTTCCGGGATCGACAACATCACGGCTTTTGACGCCAGTGCATACGCTTGCCGCTTCGCCGGCGAAGTCAAGGGCTTCGATATAACCCAATACATCCCCGAGAAGGAAGCCCGCCATATGGCCCGCTTTATCCATCTCGGGCTGGTCGCCGCGCAGCAGGCAGTCGTGGACAGCGGCTTGCCCACGGGTGAAGCACTTTCTCCTGAGCAGGCCGCACGCATCGGCTGCAACATTGGTTCAGGCATTGGCGGGTTGCCGACGATTGAAGAATCGCACGCTGAACTCGTCAATCGCGGCCCGCGCCGGGTTTCGCCCTTTTTCGTGCCCTCCGCAATCATCAACATGATCTCGGGCCAGGTTTCGATCCGTTTTGGCTTCAAGGGGCCGAACATCGGCATCGTCACCGCCTGCACCTCCGGGCTGCACGCGATCGGTTTGTCGGCGCGCATGATCGCCTATGGCGATGCGGATGTGATGGTCGCCGGCGGCGCCGAATCAACCGTCTCGCCACTGGGCATCGGCGGTTTTGCGGCAGCGCGCGCGCTCAGTGTGCGCAACGATGATCCCCGCACCGCCTCCCGCCCCTGGGACAAGGACCGAGACGGCTTCGTGCTCGGCGAGGGCGCGGGCATCATGGTGCTCGAAGAATACGAGCACGCGAAGGCGCGCGGCGCGACTATCTACGCTGAACTGGTGGGCTTCGGCATGTCCGGCGATGCGTATCACATGACCGCCCCGGATGTGGACGGGCCGCGGCGCGCCATGGTCGCAGCGCTTGCGAATGCCGGCGTTAACCCGGATCAGGTCGATTACATCAACGCGCATGGCACATCGACGCCGCTGGGCGACGTGAACGAAACCAATGCGATGAAGCTGGTCCTCGGCGCCCATGCTAAAAAAGTGGTGGTCAACTCCACCAAATCGATGACCGGGCACTTGCTCGGTGGCGCCGGCGGCGTCGAATCGGTGTTCACAGTGCTGGCAGTACATCACCAGAAAAGCCCTCCCACCGTCAACATTTTCAACCAGGATCCGCAGTGCGACCTGGATTACTGCGCGAACACCGCGCGTGATATGAAAATCGACATCGCGCTCAAAAATAACTTCGGCTTTGGCGGCACCAACGGCTCGCTGGTGTTCAAACGCATTTGAGGCCGCCCCAAATGGCGGGCCCGCTCCGGTTATGCACAAGCACAGTGCCCCGGCAGTGACTTACCCCGTTGGGCATGCGCGTGCCGCCCGCGCTGCTGCTGTTGTGCTGGGCATGGCTGGCGCGGCGGCGGTTGCGCTGTGGTGGATACAGGTGGATGCGAGTGCCGGCAGGCGCGCAGGTGTGCTGGCGGCCCTGGGGCTCTCCCTCGCCCTGGCCGGCTGGCCATACCGCAGTCGCGGCGTGCAGGCGCTGCGCTGGGATGGGCAGGCGTGGTCAACCGAAGGCCCGGCGCGCGCAGCGGTCTACGGCAGCGCCCACGTTGTCGTTCACCTGGACTTCCAATTTCTCATGCTGGTACGGCTTTTGACGCTGGATGGGCCAGCGCGCTGGCTCTGGCTCGAACAAAAGCGCGCGCCGGCGCAGTGGCCGATGTTGCGGCGAGCGCTTTATGCTCAGCCTCCAAGGCCCGCGCATGTGGCCGCTGATGGAACAGCAGCCGATGCAGCCATCCAAGTAACCGCCGATAGGGCCACCGCGCAGCCGCCGCCACCGCACCCATGACCCGTCCCGCGCCGCCCCCTCGAACCGGAAAGCTCTCCGGCGATGTCGATGCCCAGCTTGTCCGGCGCACGCTAGAGGGCGACAACACCGCCTTCGATCTGCTGGTGCTCAAGTACCAGCGCCGCATCGAGCGGCTGATTGGGCGGATCGTGCGCGATACCGATTGGGTCGAGGATATTGCCCAGGAGACCTTCATCCGCGCCTATCGCGCCTTGCACCAGTTTCGCGGCGAGGCACAGTTCTACACTTGGTTGTACCGGATTGCGATCAACACGACCAAAAAAACGTTGGCCACCCTGCAGCGCGACCCCACGATATCCGAAACCGCCTTGCGCAATAGCCAGGACGAGGATGAAACTTACTGGCCCGGAAATGAACCAATAACTGACGAGGCGCCCGATACTGTGCTGGCAGCCAAGGAAATCGCGGCGGCGGTCAATGCCGCCCTGGAGGCGCTGCCCGCCGAATCCCGGCAGGCGGTGACGCTGCGCGAAATCGAAGGTCTAAGTTACGAAGAGATCGCCGCCGTCATGGCTTGTCCGATTGGTACCGTGCGTTCGCGTATTTTTCGTGCGCGCGAAGCCATCTCGGCAAGAATCCAGCCCTTGCTCAATCACCAGACGGGCAAGCGTTGGTAAACCTTGGCCTTGTTGACCCGAATACCCGTGTAACCCTAGTACGCCGTTCCGCCCAAAAAACTGACATGAAATCGCGCCTTTGTCCGCCATGCCGCGTTGCAAATCCATCGACTTCAATGGGTC
The DNA here is from genome assembly GCA_031285125.1 of Burkholderiaceae bacterium. Taxonomy (GTDB): domain Bacteria; phylum Pseudomonadota; class Gammaproteobacteria; order Burkholderiales; family Burkholderiaceae_C; genus JAITWT01. The sequence goes on from JAITWT010000184.1 coordinate 11,030, forward strand.
AGCCTTTTGATGAAACGGCGTACCAGAAACATCGGAACCCGGGCAACGGCACAATAGGCAATAAACAGGTAGAAAGAACATGAACCGGATCGACGATTGGAGTGAACGGATTTCCGCGCTGGCCGACGGAGAGCTTGGAGACGATGCGCTGGCTCATCTGCTTGAGCAGGCCCATGGCGCCCATGAAAGCCGCTCGCTTCAGGCCGCATGGTCAACCTATCATCTGGCAGGCGAAATCCTGCGTACGGGCAGGCACGCGCCGGGGACTGCGCCGGGCGTATTCCTGGGCCGTTTGCGCGAGCAACTGGCACGCGAACAGCCGCCATCGTGGCAGACCAGCCCGCCGCCGGCGGTTGAGCACCATCGGGTTGAACACTCCGCTCTGAAGGCGCAGGATGCGGCCAATGAACCCGCGTTTCGCTGGAAAATGGCGGCCAGCGTGGCCACGCTGGTGGCCGTGGCAGCGATCAGTTGGAACTGGATCGGCAACGGGGGGGCGCTGGAACACGCCCGTCTCGCACAAAGACAATCCATGGAACCGATGGCCGTATCTACCGCTTCCGGCGCGTCAGAAGACACGCCCGAGGTCGCATCGGCGATGTTGCGCGACCCGCGTCTGGATGCGCTACTTGAAGCCCACGAGGAGATTGCCGGCGTCTCGCGGATACCCTCGGGTTTCCTGCGCGATGCCACTTTCGAGGTCCATGTCGCGCGCTGATCTGGAAAGTTGCACGATTTGGACGGGTGCATGAGTTTGCCGTTGTCTTTTGCTACGCGTGCGCTGGTGCTGGCGGGAGCCCTGGCAGGGTTATTGGGCGTGGGCATCGCGCCGCCATCCGCGTGGGCCCGCGATACGGGTCCGTCGCCCGTATCCGCAACACCCGCCCCCCCCTCAGTGGCCGCCCAGCCGTCCCAGTCCCCAGGACTAAACATCGCTGCATGGCTGCAGCGCATGTACACGGCATCGCGCCAACGCAGCTACACCGGAACCTTCGTGGTTTCGGCAAGCAACGGCGAACTTTCGAGCGCGCGCATCTGGCACGTCTGTGAGGGCAATACACAGGTCGAACGGGTCGAAACCCTTTCAGGCACACCGCGCACCATGTTCCGGCACAACGGCGAGGTGCTTGTCGTTGTGCCCCAAGCCCACATCGTGCGGCGCGAGAATCGTCAAACGCTCGATCTGTTTCCTGGGCTGTCCAAAGCGGCCCGGGCCCAAGCGCCAGACATCAACATTGCGCGCTCCTACAGTCTCCAACCGCAAAACCGCGCGCGCGTGGCTGGTTTTGACGCGGACGTGATACGGATCGTGCCCCATGACAAACAACGTTTCGGATACCGCGCCTGGATCGAGCGCAAAACGGGCTTGCCGCTGAAATTGCAAACGCTCGATGCACAGGGCAAGGTGGTGGAGCAATCGGCTTTCTCGGACCTGCGAATGGATGCCCCCATCAAAGCACAGACGCTGCTTGATGCCATGGCGGCCGCGCGCAAGGGCTATAAGATCGAGCAAATGCCGAGCGAACCCGTCGCCATCGCCACGCAGGGCTGGTCACTGCATCCGCTGGTGCCGGGCTTTCACGCGGTGGGCAGTTATCAGCGCATCATCGCCTCCACCCCATCGGGCGCCCCGGCGGGCGCCGTGAACACGCCAAGCATCCCCGCCAAGACATTACAGTGGGTTTTCAGCGATGGTTTGGCATCGATATCGCTGTTCATCGAGCCATGCGCCGCACAATGCGGCAAACGGCCCGAAGGCGCCTATACCCGCGGCGCGACATCGATGCTGACGCGCCGGATGGCGGGCCCGAATAACGATCATTGGTGGCTGCTGGCGGTTGGCGAAGTGCCGCCGCAAACGCTGGCAACCTTTGCGGAAAACCTGCAACGCACGCATTGAGAACCTGCTTACGCCCCCAAAGGATCCGCGTGTTGGGAATGCGTCAACAAATTCCAAGACGCTCTGCCTTGGCAGTGCCCCGCATTTCGCGCGATGATTTTGATCGCGCCGCCATATAAATTTGTTTTCCGCCCCTGCCTTATCTGGACAAGAGACAGGAGCAATAGGAGCAATAGGAGCCTTCTGACAGGAGATCAATACGAAGATGTGCAAGATTGAACTGATGAAACCCCACTGGGCTCTATGGGCCGCGGCGTTGACGCTGTGCGCGCTGCCCGCAGCGCAGGCGCAAGAGAACGCCCCGTCCCACGCGCCCACCGGTTACAAGACCCAGGCTCCAGCGCCCGCTTGTGCCTGCGCCCTGCCCGACTTTGCCAATCTGGTTCAACAAGTCGGCCCCTCCGTGGTCAAAATTCGTACGACAGAACGCATGCCGCAAGGCGGCGATGCGCAGATGAACCAGCAGATGCAGGATTTTCTGCGCCGCTTTTTCGGCCCGAATCTGCCTCCGGGTTTCTCAATTCCAGGGGGGCCGAAGCGGCCCCGGCAAGCGTTGCCGGATGAGGAGCAGCCCCATGACGTTGGATCGGGCTTCATTCTCACCCCCGATGGTTATGTCATGACCAACGCGCATGTGGTCGAGGGGGCGTCCAAAGTCATCATCACGCTCACTGACAAACGCGAGTTCACCGCCAAAGTCATTGGCAGCGATCGGCGCACCGATGTGGCGGTGCTCAAGATCAAGGCCACGGGCCTGCCGGCAGTCCGCATCGGCGACGTCGGCAAACTGCGCGTAGGCGAGTGGGTACTGGCCATTGGCTCGCCCTTTGGGCTGGAAAACACCGTCACCGCCGGCATCGTCAGCGCCAAGCAACGCGATACGGGGGACTACCTGCCCTTCATCCAGACCGATGTGGCGGTCAACCCCGGCAACTCCGGCGGCCCGCTGATCAACATGCGCGGCGAAGTGGTCGGCATCAACAACCAGATCTACTCGCGCTCGGGCGGCTTCATGGGCATTTCCTTCTCGATTCCGATCGACGAGGCGATCCGCGTCAGCGACCAATTGCGCGCCACCGGCCACGTGACGCGCGGGCGTATCGGCGTACAAATCGAAACCGTCCCGCGCGATGTGGCCGAATCCATCGGCCTGAAGAACGCCGAAGGCGCACAGGTGGTGCGGGTTGAGCCCGGCTCGCCAGGCGAGAAAGCCGGTATCGAAGCCGGCGACATCATCACCCGCTTCAATGGGCAGCCGATCGCCACCACCGGCGACTTGTTGCGCATGGTCGGGCAGACCAAGCCGGGCACGAAAGTGACCGCCACCGTGTTCCGCCGTGGCAATGCGCGCGATCTGACGGTCACTGTATCCAAGATGGAGTCCGACCCGATCACCGGTACCGATAACGGCGAGGATCAGCAACCGCAGGACGATGCCGCCAGTTCCGCCAGCGCCAAGGCGATGGGGCTGACCGTGAGCGAAATCAGCCCAGCGCAGCAACGCCAGCTCAAATTGCACGACGGCGGCGTGTTCGTCGAATCGGTGAGCGGCGCCGCCGCGCGCGCCGGGCTGCGCGAGGGCGATGTCGTGCTTGCGGTCGGCAACCAGAAAGTCACGAACCTGCGCGATTTCAAGGCCGCCGCCGCCAAAGCCAACCGCGGCAAGCAGCTGACCGTGCTATTCCAGCGCGGTGACTGGGCGCAGTATGCGCTGATCCGGCCTGAAAAAGAGTAGCGGCTACGCTGTGTCCCCGTGCCTGATTCCCTGGTCCTGCAAGCGCACGAGGGATACCGGGCGCGGCATCCCGCTGCGAAACCGTGGGCTACGAAATAGAACGCGCGCTATCGTGACATCCGCGCGGCAACGCGCACAGGCGGCGTTTTCTGCGGTACGCGATCGGGGCGGGGCCGGATCATCATGGGGAAGAAACGCCACAGATACAGCGCGAAGGCCGCGATCCACAGGGCCGCGCCGATGTGCAGCGCGGGCAGCGCAGCCGCCGTCGGCAGCAAAGCGAGCAGCCGCAAGACGGCCGCTGCAATCACCAGCACATAGGCCGTGATCATGCTGCGGTCGGCGCGCAACGGACGGCCCAGATGCCCCAGCGCGGTCCGTGTGACCATGCCGATGATGAGCGTGGCAAACCCGCCCGCGCCGATCACATGCGCAGGCCAGGCCGGCCGCACCGTCCAGCCCAGCCCCAGGGCGTGCGCCGCCGCTACCAGCAGCCCCGCGCCCAGCGCCGCGTAGCCCGCATACAGAATCCACAACAGCGGCACCCGGCGCACCGCCCACGGCCGCCACGCCAGGACCTGCCACAACGCGAGCGCGCCGGCCACCGTCAGAAACAGCGCCTGGCCCGGCGCCCAGCCCGCCAGCAGACACGCGATCGCCAGCACACCCGCCGCAATCTGCCACTGGCCGCTTTGCTGGTGCATCGGAATGTTCAGCCCCGCAACGGCGCGCGATGCGAAGAAGGGAATCACGCGCCGCCCAATCAGCAACGCGACCACCGCCATGCACAGCAGGCCCGAGGTGAAACGCTCCATCAGCAGCGTGTAGTTCGCGCCGCGCCAAATCGCGGCCAGATACAGCACATCGGCCGCTCCCAGTCCGAGCAGCAGCAGCGGTACCCCGTAATTGCGCTGGCTGCGCGCCTTGATGACGGCGCGCCCCAGCGCCGCCGCCGCGCCCCAGAAGAACACCCATTCGCACCCGGCAGCCATCCAGAACACGGCGCTGCTGACGGCATTTCCGGCTGCGCCCGGAATCAGAAAACCGATCCGCGCCAGCACCCACGCGCCGCACAGCGCCGCCAGCCACCGGCCTTGCACGGTGGTGAGGCCCGTCCAATTGGCCCCTGCCGTGAGCAAAAAACCCGCCGCGATGGTGGCCACGAACCCCCACAGCATCTCGTGCGCATGCCACGCCACCCCGGCCATGGGCCCGGCCAGCGCCCGCGGCACATACACCCACAGCAGCACGCCCACGATGCCCCAGCAACATCCCATCAGGTACAGCGGACGGAACCCCAATTCAAAAAACGCACGCCAACTCGGCGCGAGCGCCGGCCCTTGCTTCGGGGTCTTGGAGGCGAGCGGGATGGGCGGGATCGGCGAGACAGGCGCCTGGGCCGCTCGGGCCGGATCAGGTTCTTCGATACGCAACAGTTCGGGCATGGTGTGCGATCTTAGAACCTGTTTACGATCTCAAAGGGCTCACGCAGATGATTTTTCGGGAGGGGATGCAAGGCGCGGCGCGCAGCCCATAGCCCGGCTATGGGCCAGCGTTGCAACGCCGCAGACCGCCCGAAAAGGTCTCTGCGTGAGCCATTTGAGATCGTAAACAGGTTCTCAGCCCAGTGCCGCGCGCTGGCGGCTTGCGCCGCGCTGGTTGCCTTGCGCGTTTTTGCCGCTACCGCACGCGCCCCCGCCCTGCGCATGCGGCCGCCGAGATCTGGAGACGCCCATGATGACCCACCTCGACAACTTCATCGGCACCCGGCCTGTTTCGGCTCCGCACGCGATCGACACCGATGCGCTGGCCGCCTGGCTGGAAAGCCATCTCGAGGGCTTTGGCGGCCCTTTACGCCTGGAGATGTTCAAGGGCGGTCAATCGAACCCGACCTACAAACTCATCACGCCCATGCGCAGCTACGTCATGCGCGCCAAACCCGGTCCGGCGGCCAGGCTGCTGCCTTCGGCGCACGCGATCGAGCGCGAATTCAAAGTGATGCGCGGGCTGGCCGAGTCAGACGTTCCCGTCCCCCGCATGCATCTGCTGTGCGAAGATGAATCGGTCATCGGCCGTGCCTTCTACGTGATGCAATTCATGCCCGGGCGCATCCTCTGGGACCCCTCGCTGCCGGGCCTGTCAAACGCCGAGCGCGGCGCGATTTACGACGAGATGAACCGCGTGATGGCCGCGCTGCACACCGTTGACTACGCCAAGCACGGCCTGGCCGACTACGGCAAGAGCGGCAACTATTTCGAACGCCAGATCAGCCGCTGGAGCAAGCAGTACCTGTCCTGCGTGACGGGATCCGATCCCGAAATGGATCGCCTGATCGAATGGCTGCCCGCGCACATTCCGGCGCGTGCGCGGGACACCGGGCTGACCTGTATCGTGCACGGCGACTACCGCCTGGACAACCTGATGTTCCACGCCAGCGAGGCGCGCGTGATCGCGGTGCTGGATTGGGAACTGTCCACGCTGGGCCATCCGCTGGCCGATTTCAGCTATCACTGCATGTCCTGGCACATTCCGCCGAGCGCTTTCCGGGGCCTGGGCGGGGTGGACGTGCAAAGCCTGGGTATTCCCACCGAAGCCGAGTACATCCGCCGCTACTGCGAGCGCACCGGCTTAACCACGCCCGAAGCCCTCGCGCCGGACTGGAACTTCTACATGGCCTACAACCTGTTTCGTATCGCCGCGATTCTGCAAGGCATCGCCAAGCGCGCCGAGGCAGGCACCGCCTCCAGCGAACAAGCCGTCGCGTCGGGCCGCGGCGCGCGCCCAATGGCGCAAATGGCGTGGCAATTCGCCCAGCGCGCCCAGCGCACCTGATTGCATTTTCAGATCAAGCCCATCCGCAAAGGCCCAGCGCAGACCGTGCCGCAGCACGGAAAACAAGTTTTCAGCCCATTGCCTTGTTCCCTCACCCTCAGGAGCTCCCCATGGATTTCGAATTTTCGGCCCAGACCCAGGATTTGCAAAAGCGCCTGTCGGCCTTCATGGATGAATACGTCTACCCTGCTGAAAAAGACCACGCCAACGAACTGGCCGCCAACACGGCCGCCGGCAAACGCTGGACACCGCTGCAGACGCTAGAAAAGCTCAAAGAAAAAGCGCGCGCCCAAGGGCTATGGAACCTGTTCCTGCCGGTTGACAGCGCCGAGCACGCGGGCTACCCAGGGGGCGGGCTCAGCAACCTTGAATACGCGCCGCTGGCCGAAATCATGGGGCGCGTCAGCTGGTCCAGCGAAATCTTCAACTGCTCGGCCCCGGATACCGGCAATATGGAAACCATTGCCCGCTACGGCAACGAGGAACACAAGGCGCGCTGGCTCAAGCCGCTGCTTGAAGGACGAATCCGTTCGGCCTTCGCCATGACCGAGCCGGCCGTGGCTTCGAGCGACGCCACCAATATCGAAACGCGCATCGAGCGCCAGGGCGGCGCGTACCTCATCAATGGCCGCAAATGGTGGATTTCGGGCGCATCCGACCCGCGCTGCAAGATTCTCATCACCATGGGCAAAACCGACCCCAGCGCGCCCAAGCACGCGCAGCAAAGCATGATTCTGGTGCCCGCTGACACCCAGGGCGTCGAAATCATCCGCGCACTCAATGTGTTCGGCTATGACGACGCGCCGCACGGTCACGCCGAAGTGTGCTTCACCAACGTGCGCGTGCCCATCAGCAACATCCTGCTGGGCGAAGGGCGCGGGTTTGAGATCGCGCAAGGACGGCTGGGCCCCGGCCGCATCCACCACTGCATGCGCCTGATCGGTCTGGCCGAACGCGCACTCGAGTTGATGTGCAAACGCACCCTCACCCGCGTGGCCTTCGGCAAAACCATCGCACAGCAAACTGTCACGCAGGAGCGCATTGCCCAGGCGCGTTGCCAAATCGATATGGCGCGCCTGCTCACGCTCAAGGCCGCGTGGCTGATGGACGTGGCAGGCAACAAGGCCGCCAAGACGGAGATTGCAATGATCAAAGTGGTGGCCCCCAACATGGCGTTGCAAGTCCTCGACTGGGCCATCCAGGCCCACGGCGGCGGCGGCGTCAGCGACGATTTCCCCCTGGCCGCAGCCTGGGCCGGCGCGCGCACCCTGCGCTTTGCCGACGGCCCCGACGAAGTGCACCGCAACGCAATCGCCAAGTGGGAGCTGGGCAAATATACGGCCGCCCCGGCGTTGCGCGATACCCCGGTACCGGTCACGCGCGGATGCTAGGGAACCTCTGAACAACTCCCCGCGAGTGGGCGCGCCCGGATTCGGGATGGGATGCAAGGCGCAAAGCGCAGCGATACCCGGCGGTATCGCGAGCATTTGCAACGACGCAGACCGCCCGAATGCGGGATGCGCCCGCCGCGAGGGAGTTGTTCAGAGGTTCCCTAGGTTGAACCAAGACCTGCTCAAAATATGATCGATCTGTTGCCGGGCCCAGGTTTTGCGGCTCGCAGAAGACTGTTCAGGTACTTGTCCCCAAAGTTGTTCACAAAA
>JAITWT010000185.1 GCA_031285125.1 Burkholderiaceae bacterium
GCAGCCCATAGCCCGGCTATGGGCCAGCGTTGCAACGCCGCAGACCGCCCGAAAAGGCCTCTGCCCTTCGGGTTGGGCCGAAATCGGGCGATTGGGCGGCCCAGTCGCTTGCATGGGCATGAGCCCATGCGGCGCGCCGTTGACCACCCACTCATCCCGATTGCGGCCCAACGTGAGCCATTTGAGATCGTAAACAGGTTCTGAGGGGTTCAGGTTGCGGTTTTTCCCGCCGCGCCGCCGGCATCGAGCAGCCGCGTCGCATAGACCGCCGCCTGCACACGTGAATTGAGATTGAGCTTGCGCAGAATATGCTGCACATGGATTTTTACTGTCGCCTCTGCGATCGAGAAGACCCGCGCGATTTCCTTGTTGCTGGCTCCACGCGCGATTTCAGCCAGGATTTGCTGCTCGCGCGGCGATAGCGAATCGATCGGATCGCTCTGAACAACAGCAGGCTGCTGCGCAACGGTGCCCTCACGCAGCGTTTGGTAGGCGGTGGCCAGTTTTCCGGTCATCTCTGGGCTGATGGGCGATTCGTTGCGGTGCACCCGCATGATCGATTCAGCCAGCACCTCGGTATCCACCGTTTTGAGCAAATAGCCGCTGGCACCGCGCATCAGCGCGGTGGCCAAGTCTTCGGCTTCTTCGCTGACGGTGAGCATGAGGATGCGTGCCTTCGGCGCTGCCTCACGCAAGCCGGGCAAGGCATCAATACCTTTGACGCCAGGCAGATCGTTGTCCAGCAGGATCACGTCCGGCTTCAATTGCAACGCCCGGCGTTGCGCTTCGCCCGCATCCCCGGCCTCCGCGACCACCTGCATTCCCGGCTGAGCAGCCAGCAGCGCGATCAAGCCGCGACGAAACAAAGTATGGTCATCAACCACCAGAATGCGAATCGGAGCGTCAGTATTCATAGTCCACCATCATGCCGCAGTAGCGGCGCCCGCGGCAGCATGCGTTCCGGTCGTCGCCGGTTGCGGCAGGCTCAACGCCACACAAGTACCCTCTCCCAGAACGGAGGTCACATCGATTGTCGCGCCGATGCGCTCGGCGCGCTCGCGCATGATACGCAAACCGACGTGCGTTTCGTCGCGGATCGAATGCTCGGCATCGAAGCCACAGCCATCGTCGCGGACCTCCAGATTCCACTGCTGCGGTCCGCGCTCGACCTCGACCCATACCGCGCTCGCGTTGGCATGTTTGCGCACATTCGACAGCGCCTCCTGCGCCACATGCAATACCTGCACCTGTATATCCACAGGCAGCGGCAGGCCCTGCCCCTGGACCAACAGATGCGTTTTCAAGCCGGTCTGATGCTCGAACTTGGTCAGCGCCGTACGCAGCGCCAGCACGACATCCTGCACGTTGGCGCGGGTACGGAAATGCACCAGCAGCTCACGCACGTCGGCCAGACTTTCGCGGATACCGGTATCCAGTTCGGCCAGCGTACGCTCGATGGCGGGAGCATCTGCGCGCTGAATGGCTTCGCGCAACAGATTGGTTTGAATTTTCTGGAACGTTAGATTTTGCGCAATCGAATCGTGCAGTTCCCTGGCCAAAAAACTCCGCTCCTCGGCCACCGCCGCTTCGCGTTTGAGCTCGTCCACGCGCAGACCTTCGACCGCGCTGGCCAGATGGTTGGCCAGCGCCTCCAGCAGAGCGCTGTCTTCCTCGCCAAGTTGGCACGGATTACGGTAGAACAGATCGATGCCGCCCAACAGCCGGTCGTGCTGGCGGATCGGCACGCAGACCATGGAATGGAAACCCGCCTGTTCGTAAGGACGCGCAGGCGGCTTGTGCGGCATTGCGCCCTGCCCGGCGAAGGAAACGACGCAGACGTGCGCCTGCATCGGCGTTTTCTGGAGCGAGCCGCACAGGCAGCGGCCCACCGGCACGCAGCGTTCACACTCGGTCAATTCAGCAGGCACGCCATCGCTGGCCAGCAACAAGTAGTTGTTGTTGGACTCGTCGGCCCAGCGCAGCGCACAAGCGTCGGCGCCGGCAACGCGGCGCAACTGGCGCGCGTAGCCTTCGGCCAGTTCGTTGAGCGAGCCTGCACTGACGGCCAACGACACCGCCTGGTATAGCTGCGTCAGCCGTTCGCGCTCGACTTGCAAACTGAGCGTTTTCTCGCGCACCCGCGCTTCGAGGTCGCGGTAAAAGCCTTGCAGGGTTTCAGCCATCAGGTTGAAATCGTTGGCGAGCATGCCGAACTCGTCGTCGGAGCGCACCTCCACTCGCGTCGCCAAATCGCCTTTACGAATGCGCCCAACGCCGTCCTGCAGGCGCCCCAGCGGATTGAGCACCAAGGCCCAGGCGGCATAAATCATGGCCATCCCGGTGGCGACCACCGAGCCAGTAATCACGAACTGGAAGGTATTGAGCAGCGTGGTCCAATTTGCGATCTGGTGCTCGATCGCCAAGGTGAAGGTATTGATCGTGCCGGTAAAACGGTTCGCCTGCACCACCAATACCTGAGGCGCCGGCGGGTTGGGGGCGCTCCACTGCGCACGCAACGCGCCCCAATCCTCCTGCACATGGTGCAGCGCCTGTTGCGAGCGCACCTCGCGCGGCACGAACAGAGGCCGCGACGAATCGCCCTTTTCCAACAAATCCAGCGAGGCATTGAACTCCCTGAACAACTCGCTCAGGCGCTCAGGATCGCGCTGCGGCAAGGACAGCGCCTGCGCCAGCCGCCAGGTCTGCATCCGCAAGCGCCCCGCCTCATTGATGGCCCCCGCCCCGCCTTCCAAGCGCCAGCCCATCCATAGCGTGATGCCAACCGTCGACAGCGCCGCCACAAACAAAAAAATACCCAGCAGACCAATCTTGGCCGAAAGAGAGAGATGGAAGGTTCTGCTCACACGAATACTGTAGCGTGTCGTACCGGCCTGCGCGAGCGGCGGTAGGCAATACGTGAAAAATTTTCCTTGCCGTTAACGGTTCGCTGGCAAAAGCATCCGCCCATCGTCTTTCAGGAATCCTGCGCCTTCCAGACAAACACGGCCTGCACAACGGCCATCGTGCCGGGCTTGCGGCCTTTGGCGATGGCGGTGATGCGGTAGACGTAGGGGCGATCCGCATCCGGCTCAAGCGCTGCGGCGCGGCCGCCGGACAGCGAGATCTGGAAAGGCAGCACCTCGACCCAATACCACGCCTGCGGCGCAGGCGGCGCCGGGACCGGGCCGCCCTCTTGCCCCTCTTGCGTTTGCTGCGCCCCGGTGAACTGCCCGTAGCGGGCGGCCAGCGGAACCATTTGGGCGAAGGCGGCGGCATCGCTCCAGAATTGCGATGCGACCCCGTCAGCGATGCAGATGCCTTGCAGACAGGAGGGTTTGCGCGCAGCGAGCAGGGCGTATAAGGTATTAAAGTCCTCGCCGTTTTGCGGGAAAAAAGGCCCCTCTGGCGCCAGCGCGCGGCAGCCCGCAGCAGGACCGGTTTTGCAAGGCGAGCCGTCGGGGCGCAGACCTTCGATGTCCACCTGGGCGTCACGCACGAGCGCCTGGGCGGTTTCGAGCGCGCGCTGGTAATCCGCATCGTTGCCGACAACGGCCTCGCCCAAAAACGCGGCACGTGCGGCCCACAGTACCAGCAGCACACCGAGCAGGGCCATCAACATCACGATCGGCAGCGCTGCGCCGCGCGCGCGCAGCGGCGCAAAGCGCCGGGTGTGTGCTGTATTTGCAGCGGTTGCGATGTGCGGCATTCAACCTAGAATCGGCCGTTGAGCGCGCTCGCCCGTGTCGTGATCGGCGTACCAAGCAAGGCGCGAGGATGCGCCGGATTACGGCCCGCAAGCACGAGCAACGCCGCATGGCGCGCCGCGCGCGGTGCCGGCCCGTGCGTAGCGCCCGCACCCCAAAGGTGAAGGTTAGCGAAGTCACGCAAGTCCATATTCATTAGAACCTGTTTACGATCTCAAATGGCTCACGTTGGGCCGCAATCGGGATGAGTGGGTGGCCCATGGCGCGCCGCATGGGCTGGTGCCCATGCACGCGACTTGGCCGCCCAATCGCCCGATTTCGGCCCAACCCGAAGGGCAGAGGCCTTTTCGGGCGGTCTGCGGCGTTGCAACGCTGGCCCATAGCCGGGCTATGGGCTGCGCGCCGCGCCTTGCATCCC
>JAITWT010000022.1 GCA_031285125.1 Burkholderiaceae bacterium
CCGCCGTCCAGCCCGCAAATCTGGGGCGAGCAGACCGACGTGCCCGAATCGGCCGACTGGTACAACAGCAACTACATCATCGCCTGGGGCTCGAACGTGCCGCAAACGCGCACGCCCGATGCCCACTTCTTCACCGAGGCGCGCTACAAAGGCACCAAGACGGTGGCCGTCACGCCCGATTACAGCGAAGTCGCCAAGCTCTCCGACCACTGGCTGCACCCCAAGCAGGGCACCGACGCGGCGCTGGCGATGGCGATGGGCCATGTGGCACTCAAGGAGTTCTATTTCAAGCAGCGCAGCGCCTATTTCGACGAGTACGCGCGCCGTTTTACCGACCTGCCGATGCTGGTGCTGCTGCGCGAGCACACGCTGGCCGATGGCAAGGTGGTGCTGGTGCCCGACCGTTATCTGCGCGCCAGCGACTTCAATGGCGACCTCGGGCAAACCAACAACCCCGACTGGAAAACCGTCGCCTTTGACGAACAGGGCAAGGCCGTGCTGCCGCATGGCTCGGTCGGTTTCCGCTGGGGGCAGGAAGGACGCGAGGACGCGGGCCGCTGGAATCTGCAAGCGCGCGAGGCGCGCCACGGTGCACAGGTCAAGCTCAAGCTCTCGGTGATGGAGGACAGCCCGCAGGCGCACGAAGTCGTCGATGTCGCCCTGCCCTACTTCGGCGACGTGACCCATCCGCACTTCACCGCCAACACCTCGCGCCAGGGCATCAACCCGGTGCGCATCCCGGCGGCGCGGTTGCGCATCGGCAAGAACGAACAAGCGCACGACGCGCTGGTCGCCACGGTGTTCGACCTGCAAGCCGCGCAGTACGGCATCGACCGGGGCTTTGGCTGCGGCGCGCGCGATTACGACGAAAACGCGCCCTACACCCCCGCCTGGGCCGAATCGATCACCGGCGTGCCGCGCGCGCAAATCATCCAGGTGGCGCGCGAGTTCGCCGACAACGCCGACCGCACGCAAGGCCGCTCGATGATCATCATCGGCGCGGGCATGAACCACTGGTACCACGCCGATATGAACTACCGCGGCATCATCAACCTGCTGATGATGTGCGGCTGCATCGGCAAGAGCGGCGGCGGCTGGGCGCACTATGTGGGCCAGGAAAAGCTGCGCCCGCAGACCGGCTGGACCGCGCTGGCCTTCGCGCTGGACTGGATCCGCCCGCCGCGCCAGCAAAACAGCACCAGTTTCTTCTACGCGCACACCGACCAGTGGCGTTATGAAAAGCTCAGCGTCAACGAAATCGTCTCGCCGCTGGCCGATCGCAACCAATGGACCGGCAGCCTGATCGACTACAACGTGCGCGCCGAGCGCATGGGCTGGCTGCCCAGCGCGCCGCAGTTGCAGACCAACCCGATCACCCTGGCCGCAAAAGCCGCTGAGGCCGGACTCGCCCCCAGGGACTACGTGGTCAGCGGCCTGAAGGACGGCACGCTGCGCATGAGCTGCGAAGACCCGGACGCGCCCGAGAACTGGCCGCGCAACCTGTTCGTGTGGCGCTCCAACCTGCTGGGCAGCAGCGGCAAGGGCCACGAATACTTCTGCAAGCACCTGCTGGGCACCAGCAACGGCGTGCAGGGCAAGGATCTGGGCACGGACGGCGCGCATCCCGAAGATGTGGTCTGGCACGGCCAAGCGCCCGAGGGCAAGCTCGATCTGCTGGTGACGCTGGACTTCCGCATGAGCACCACCTGCCTGTACAGCGACATCGTGCTGCCGACCGCAAGCTGGTACGAGAAAAACGACCTCAATACCAGCGACATGCACCCCTTCATCCATCCGCTGTCGGCGGCCATCGACCCGGTCTGGCAGGCACGCTCGGACTGGGAAATCTACAAGGGCTTTGCGAAAGCATTCAGCCAAGTGTGTGTCGGCCACCTGGGTGTGGAAAAAGACGTTGTGCTGGCCCCGTTGATGCATGACTCGCCCGGCGAACTGGGGCAGCCCCTGGACGTGCGCGAATGGAAAAAGGGCCAGTGCGATTTGGTGCCGGGCAAGACCGCGCCGCAAATCGCCGTGGTCGAGCGCGATTACCCCAACACCTACAAGCGCTTCACCGCGCTGGGGCCGCTGATGACCAAGCTGGGCAACGCGGGCAAGGGCATCGCCTGGAACACCGCCGACGAAGTGCGCCAGTTGGGCGAACTCAACGGCTGCACCACGGAGGAAGGCACGACGCAAGGCATGCCGCGCATCGTCAGCGACATCGACGCCTGCGAGGTCATCCTGCAACTGGCGCCCGAAACCAACGGCCACGTGGCCGTCAAAGCCTGGCAGGCGCTGTCCAAAGCCACCGGGCTGGAGCACGCGCACCTGGCGCTGCACCGCGAGGACGAGAAGATTCGCTTCCGCGACATCCAGGCCCAGCCGCGCAAGATCATCAGCAGCCCGACCTGGAGCGGCATCGAAAGCGAAACCGTCAGCTACAACGCGGGCTACACCAACGTACACGAGCTGATCCCATGGCGCACCTTGAGCGGACGCCAGCAGTTCTACCAGGACCATCCGTGGATGCTGGCCTTTGGCGAGGCCCTGTCCAGCTACCGCCCGCCCATCGATTTGAAAGCCACCGGCGCGCTGCACGGCGTGCGCCCCAACGGCAACAAGGAAATCCTGCTCAACTTCATCACCCCGCACCAGAAGTGGGGCATCCACAGCACCTACTCGGACAACCTGATGATGCTCACCTTGAGCCGGGGCGGGCCGATCGTCTGGCTGAGCGAAACCGACGCCAGGGAAGCCGGCATCGAGGACAACGACTGGGTCGAACTGTTCAACGCCAATGGCGCGATCGCCGCGCGCGCGGTGGTCAGCCAGCGCGTCAACCAGGGCATGGTGATGATGTACCACGCGCAGGAAAAAATCGTCAACACGCCCGGCTCCGAAATCACCGGCATCCGCGGCGGCATCCACAACTCCGTCACGCGCACGGTGCTCAAGCCCACCCACATGATCGGCGGCTACGCACAACTGAGCTACGGCTTCAACTACTACGGCACCATCGGCACCAACCGCGACGAATTTGTGGTGGTGCGCAAGATGCGCAAGGTTGATTGGCTCGATACACCGCGCGAGCAAACCTCTGCCGCGCCAGCGCAAAACCACTGATTGCACACAGCACTAAGGAACGACAACCATGAAAGTACGCGCACAAATCGGTATGGTGCTGAATCTGGACAAGTGCATCGGCTGCCACACCTGCTCGGTGACCTGCAAGAACGTCTGGACCAGCCGTGCCGGCGTTGAATACGCCTGGTTCAACAACGTCGAGACCAAGCCGGGCATCGGCTACCCCAAAGAGTGGGAAAACCAGGTCAAGTGGAACGGCGGCTGGGTGCGGCGCGCCGACGGCTCCATCGTCCCGCGCCAGGGCGGCAAGTGGACGGTGCTGGCCAAGATCTTCGCCAACCCCAGCCTGCCGCAGATCGACGACTACTACGAGCCTTTCACCTTCGATTACGAGCACCTGCACACGGCGCCCGAGATGAAGGCTTCGCCGACCGCGCGGCCGCGCAGCCTGATTACCGGCCAGCGCATGGAAAAAATCGTCTGGGGGCCGAACTGGGAAGAAATCCTCGGCGGCGAATTCGCCAAGCGCAGCAAGGACGCCAACTTCGAGGCCGTGCAGAAAGACATCTACGGCCAGTTCGAAAACACCTTCATGATGTACCTGCCGCGCCTGTGCGAGCACTGCCTGAACCCGGCCTGCGTGGCCTCGTGCCCCTCGGGCTCGATCTACAAGCGCGAGGAAGACGGCATCGTGCTGATCGACCAGGACAAGTGCCGCGGCTGGCGCATGTGCGTCTCGGGCTGCCCGTACAAGAAGATTTACTACAACTGGAAATCGGGCAAGGCCGAGAAGTGCGTGTTCTGCTACCCGCGCATCGAATCGGGCCAGCCGACCGTGTGCAGCGAAACCTGCGTCGGGCGCATCCGCTATCTGGGTGTGCTGCTGTACGACGCCGACCGTATCGAGCAGGCCGCTGGCGTCGCAAAAGAGCAGGATCTGTACCAGGCGCAACTGGACGTATTCCTCGACCCCAACGACCCCGCCGTGATCGAACAAGCGCGGCGCGACGGCATCCCCGAGAACTGGCTCCAGGCCGCGCGCACCAGCCCGGTGTGGAAGATGGCGATGGACTGGAAAGTCGCGCTGCCGCTGCACCCGGAATACCGCACGCTGCCGATGGTCTGGTACGTGCCGCCGCTCTCGCCCATCACCAGCGCCGCCAACGCGGGCGAGGTCAGCGTCAACGGCGAAATTCCCGACGTGCGCCAGTTGCGCATCCCGGTGCAGTACCTGGCCAACCTGCTGACCGCGGGCGACCCGGTGCCGGTCACACGCGCGCTGGAGCGCATGCTGGCCATGCGCGCTTACCAGCGCGCCGCGCACGTCGATGGCAAGCCCAACCTCGCCGCGCTTGAACAGGTCGGCCTGAGCGAAGCGCAGGTCGCCGAGATGTACCACGTGATGGCCATCGCCAATTACGAAGACCGCTTCGTGATTCCGACCACGCACCGTGAATACGCCGAAAACGCTTTCGACGTGCGCGGCGGCTGCGGCTTCAGCTTCGGCAACGGATGCAGCGAAGGCAGCAGCGAAACCAGCCTGTTCGGCAGTACGCGCAAGCGCACCATCCCGATTCAGGCCCAACTGTGAGCGTGCTCCCCATGACCCAATCGACGTCACTGACGCTGCGCGCGCTGGCGCGCCTGCTGGGCTATCCCGACGCTGCCTTGCGCGCCGCGCTGGATGAAGTGCGCGAGGCGCTGCACACCGAACACGCGCTGGGCAAACAATCCACGCTGGCCGCGCTCGACGCGCTGACCGGCTGGATCGGCGGCCAGCCGCCGCTGGAAGTGGAAGCCGCCTATGTCGAAACCTTCGACCGGGGCCGCGCCACATCGCTGCATCTGTTCGAGCACGTGCACGGCGATTCGCGCGACCGGGGGCCGGCCATGATCGACCTGCTGCAAACCTATGAAGCCGCCGGCCTTTATCTGGACGACGGCGAACTGCCCGACCACCTGCCGGTGCTGCTCGAGTTCGCATCGACCCAGCCGCCCGCTCAGGCGCGCGAATTCATCGGCGAAACGGCGCACATCCTGCAAGCCATCCACGCGGCCTTGCGCGCGCGCCGCAGCCCGTATGCGGCGGTGCTGGCGGCGGTGATCGAACTGACCGGGGAAGCCGTGCGCGATCAAGCCGCGCCCGCCCCGGCGGTATCCGAAACCGAACTCGACCAAAGCTGGCAGGAGCCGGAAGTATTCGACGGCTGCGCCAGCGCCGCCACCCCCTCACCGGTTTTGCAGCCGGGCATCACGCAACCCATCCAGATCGTGCGCCGCCCGGCCCCCGCCAGCGGCGCAACCCATGTCGAAGAAGGAGCCACCCCATGACCGAACATCTGCACAACTTCTGTTTCGGCATCTATCCCTACATCTGCGCGACCGTGTTCCTGATCGGCAGCCTGTTGCGTTTCGACCGCGACCAATACACATGGAAAAGCGATTCATCGCAACTGCTGCGCACAGGCCAGTTGCGCTGGGGCAGCTACTTGCTGCACATCGGCGTGCTGTTCCTGTTCCTGGGGCACTTGGTGGGCCTGCTCACGCCGCACGCGCTGTACGAGCCTTTCATCAGCGCCACCAACAAGCAGATGCTGGCCGTTATTTCCGGCGGCATCGCGGGCGTGCTGTGCTTCGCCGGTCTGACGATCCTGCTGTACCGGCGCCTGGCCGATCCGCGCATTCGGCTAACCAGCCATCGCACCGATATCTTGATTCTGGTGCTGCTCTGGCTGCAAGTGCTGCTGGGCCTGGCCACCTTGCCGTTGTCGTTCGCCGACCGCGCCGACGCGTACAACATGCTGATGCTGGCCGATTGGGCGCAAAGCCTGTTCACGCTACGTCCCGATCCGACTTTGCTGTTATCGGTGAATCACATCTTCAAGACGCACCTGATACTGGGCATGACGATTTTTCTGCTGTTCCCCTTCACCCGCCTGGTGCACATCTGGAGCGGCTTCGGCACCCTGGCCTATGCCTTCAGGCCCTACCAGCTGGTGCGCGCCCGGCGGATGAATCTGCCGCGGCAGTAACCCGTCACGGCCTGTGCGCAGGCTCCGTCGTTTCCGTGTTGCGCCAGCGTCCGTACAGGAGGCTGGCGTTTTTTTATGCACACGACGCGCGCCTTGCCAAGCACCGCTCAATGCTCATCCCCGCCCATCGCCGCCCCGTGCTCCATCGGCATCGAATGCTCCATGTGCATCTGGTCTGACGGCGGCTTGTAGCCCAGCAGCCCCGGATCGGCCATGCCAAAAATCATGGCGACATGGCCCAGGATCAGGAAAGCGGCCACGTAGGTGGCGTGCCAGCCGAGCTTTTGCTCCGGCGTCAACCGGCGGTGAAACAGCCCCAAATCCTGCAAGGCCACCAGCAACAGCGGGATGCCGCCCAGCAGATAGGCCCCAACGGCCACCACGTCCAGCGCGGTGCGCCACTGGCCGGCGGCGGTGATCGGCAGCACCGCCGTGGTCAAGAGATAAACGATGATGCCCGCGAAATACAGCCCGACCACGATGCCGGCCCAGCGGTTCAGTCGCCGCACCCAGCCGTCCAGGCGGCGGGTGAACAGGATGTACAGCTCGGTAATCACCACCGTTTCAGCCAGCCCGACAGGAATGGCCATGAAAAGAATCAGATTCCACGGCTGGTTGTTGGCCAGCAATTCCATGTAGTGCGTCATGTTCATGACAAGGTTTTCCTCCGGTTGTGCTCAGAACCTGTTTACGATCTCAAATGGCTCACGCAGAGACCTTTTCGGGAGGGGATGCAAGGCGCGGCGCGCAGCCCATAGCCCGGCTATGGGCCAGCGTTGCAACGCCGCAGACCGC
>JAITWT010000097.1 GCA_031285125.1 Burkholderiaceae bacterium
GTTGCGATTGTGTGGAAGAAGAATTCAGACGAGCCGGGCGTACATGAAACATTCCACGCATACAGCTATGAAGAAGTGGAGGCAATGCTTGAAGAAAAGTACGGCAAAGAAATCATTGTGTCCCTCACCGATGTTGAGGCTGCTGCCCGGCCACGATAAACTGTCTTGTTAATGTTGCTTTCTTCCTTAGCCATTAAACCCAAGGGCCGCTTTCGCGGCCCTTGGTTTATGAGAATTCAAGCGGTTGCCTGTTCGTGCTTATCGGTGACATTCACAAAGAAGCGTTTGTTTTGTTGTTTAAGGATCATGGCATCGAGCAAGGAATCGACGGCGGCGCGCTCCTGGGGGGCCATTTGTGAAACCGCCTCGAACTTGAGCTTGAGATCGTTGCTTGGTATCGCGCTCGCCCTGCTCGAAGATCAGCCAATCGGTGGTCACGTTGAAGGCCAGAGCGATCTTCTTGAGCGCTTCTATAAAGAGGGTCTGACCCTAATTAATTTGAATGCCGTGCAATTGTCGGGGATGTTCGCGGCCACGGCGGTAGCTTCTGCTGGGGGGCAGTGCTAGCCAGATACAAATTGCGCAGCAGGCGGGAGCCGATGCGGCACTGAACAACGCAACGAATAATCCAAACTATGCAGCGAGGATGCTAGGGAAGCTCTGATTTATTCAAACCCGTTCGGGCTGAGTTTGTCGAAGTCCTTAATTTTAATGTAGATGTCCTTCGACAGGCTCAGGACGAACGGAGTTATTCAGAGGTTCCCTAAAACAATCTAACAGGCTCTTACGCCGGACGGCGGCCAAAAATATCTCGGAAGCAGGGATAGTTAGAGGCCATCAGTACGGGTGCGGCAACAAGCAGCCCCAAGCCAAAAGGTATGGCCGCCACTATGCACATCAGCGTCAGGAGCAGCCCATACACAAACAAGGAAAGCCAGTTGCGCCATACAGCCTTGAAGCTTTCACGAAAAGCGTCCATCACGCTCAAATTGGCGTAGGCAATCAAGGCAGGCGCAAACCAGTAGGCCGATGTCACCAAAAGCATGAGCGCTATTGCCACCAGAAAAATCAGCAGCAGGCCCAAGCCCATGCCGTTTGCCATCATCTGGGCCACGGCCTGTCCTGAGAAGGCGGAGGCAGGCCCGCCTATGGCGCTGCTCCCGATCACAATAAAGGCCAGAATTGCAACAATCACAGTGGCGACCAGCAGCATGACCCAATAGAGCGCTCCTGCACCTATCAAGGCCCCCGTCTTGTTCTGGAAACCTGTGAAAAAGCGGGTGATGTCGGCATTGCCGTTGTCGGTCTGCCCCTTGGCAAAAGCCAGCATCCCGACATCGAATACCGGCGTCAGCAGAACAATGAGCAGGCTGCCGATAACCGGGATGAAATTCAGCACAAAAATAATGCAAAACATGCTGAGCATCAGCACGATCCACAGCAGCGGGGCCTGTTTGAACAAAGCCCAGCCTTCGCCTATCCAGCTTGAGCCGCGGCCTGTACCCACACGGACGCCGGGGGCGGCAAACGCCAGATCAGACGGTGTGGGCGGGGCATCAGCCACAGCGGCGCTGGGGGGACGATAAGAATTGACGGGTGACGTATCCATGTTGTGTCTTCCTCCTCGTGGAATTAGTGAAATAGTGTTTCGAGTCTAGCAGCAAGATTGGAGGAAATCAGCACATATAAACGGGGTCAGACTCTAATGAAGTCAAGTCCCAATTAAATACTAATTAGGTACTAACTAATTCCTGATCGACCAGCAAATCCAGTCCCTGACCAGTAGCGGCGGCGGCAATGCGCGCCGCTTGCAACCCTGGGCTGCGAACGGTTCACGCACGGGACTTTCTTCTTTGAGGGCGATGCGGCCGGTTGCCGGCATGGCGGTGCGGTGGGTGTATCCAAGGCGATGGGGTCCATCCTGCTTGACCCGCAACACGGTGGCGCGGCTTTCGCGCATCTGTCGCAGTGTTTCCATCCATCGCACCGCCACCGTGCCCAGGCCTCATTGCATCGACCATGAGCAGGCGCGGCGTAACCCTCAGGACGCGCGCGCCATGGCGCACATCGGTGGCCCGTCGCCGGGCCGGAGGTGCCGACCCGTTGGCAACGGGGTGTTCAGGCGCGTTCAGGCGTGTGCGACGGCGCTGTCGCCCGGCGCATCGATCAGTGCCGGATTGTCGAGTACCGCATGCAGGCGCTTCTCGTCAAGTTGCTTGTCCCAGCGTGAGACCACGATCGAGGCGACCGCATTGCCCGTGAAGTTGGTCAGCGACCGGCATTCGCTCATAAAACGGTCCACGCCCAGCACCAGTACCATGCCTTCCACCGGAAGCTCGGGCACCACGGTGAGCGTCGCGGCCAGCGTAATGAAGCCCGCGCCAGTGACGCCCGCCGCGCCCTTGGAGCTGAGCATGGCGACCAGCAGCAGCATGATCTGGTGTCCAAACGTGAGGTGAATGTCGAGCGCCTGTGCGATGAACAACGCCGCCAGCGTCATGTAGATATTGGTGCCGTCGAGGTTGAAGCTGTACCCCATCGGGACCACCAGCCCGACCACCGGTTTGGCGCAACCGGCACGCTCCATTTTGTGCATCAGGCTGGGCAGTGCCGATTCGGACGAGCTGGTGCCCAGCACCAGCAGCAGCTCATCCTTGATGAAGCGCAATAATTTGAAGATGGAAAAACCGTTGTAGCGCGCCACGAGCCCCAGTACGACCAGCACGAACAGCAGCGACGTCAGGTAGAACGTGGCCACCAGCGCGGCCAGGTTGCCGATGGAGCGGATGCCGTAGGCTCCCACGGTGTAGGCCATGGCGCCAAACGCGCCAATGGGCGCGGCGCGCATCAGCACCGCCACGACTTTGAACACCGGGACCGAGATCGTGGTGAGCAAGTCAAACACCGGTCGCGCGCGGTCCCCCACCATCGAAATTGACAGGCCAAACAGGATCGCCACGAACAGTACCTGCAATATGTCGCCCGTGACCAGCGGGCTGACCAGCGTATCCGGGATGATGTTCAGGATAAAGCCGGTGATGGTGGAATCGTGAGCCTTTTTGACGTAGCTGCTGACCTTGCCCACGTCCAGCGAGTCCAGGGGGATATGCATGCCCGCGCCGGGCTGGATGGTGTTGGCTACGACCAGTCCGATGACGAGCGCCAGCGTGGAAAAGCACAGAAAGTAGACCATGGTTTTACCGGCAATGCGCCCGACCGCGCGCATGTTGCTCATGCCCGCGATGCCGGTAACCACCGTCAGAAAGATCACCGGGGCGATGATCATCTTGACGAGTTTGACAAAGCCGTCGCCCAGCGGCTTCATGGCCTCACCCGCGTGGGGCCATAAGTGTCCCAGCACGATGCCGATCGCGATGGCGATCAGTACCTGGATGTAGAGCACCTTGTACCAGCGCGCACGCAAGGGCGGCAGCGCGGTGGGTTGAGGGTCGGAGGATGGGGAAATGGTAGGCAGCATGCTCTCTTCGCTGAATGATGCAATGAAGACTGTTATGGGTAACACCCGCCGGAAGTATAGTAATTAAGTATCTATTATGAAATTTGTACCCGTGTACCCGTGGAGACTGGTAAATGGGGTCGGATTCCAATTAATTTCCATTACAAGTACATCTGCGGCTACGCTGACAGTAGTACGGAGTACCAAGCGCTGATGAGCGCGGGCATGACTTTTGCTCAGCAAACGGGCTTGACGCCGGACGTAGCGCTCACGCCCGAGCAGATGGCGCAGCGAACGCGCGGACATCGTCTGGCTGGTCAACCCAAGCGCGACCCTGCCCGATGACAGCGCGCAAACCGTGCTGGTGCCGCAGGTCTATGTGCGGCTCAAGCCGGGCGATATCAATGGTGGCGGGGGCGTGCTCGGCGCCAATCAGGTGCAAATCGGCAGCAGCGGCAGCCATGCCAACAATACCCGCAGCGACAGTCATGGCAGCGCCAATGTAATCAACGGCGGCACTATCGCCGGACGCGCTCTGGGACGCATCGGCACGAATCATATCCACAGCATTGATGTGGATATCACCCGCGGCGCCAGCAACGAGGCGCTGAACGCCAATCAAGACATTACAACATGGGTGGCGTCCTCGGTGCGAGGCCGCGCGCTGTGGGACCGGCTTGAAGACCGGTTCTGGAGGGTTGCTCACTGAAGCAACATGGCGCGAGAAAACCCATAAAACCCAGGAAACATGCGGGTTCTTGGGATTATTTTTTATGGTACGGTTGGCTGTATCTGTGGTCCCGCCGCCAGGAATCGAACCTGGATCTCAGCCTTCGGAGGGCCGAATTCTATCCATTGAAATACGGCGAGAACCAACAATTATCGCCGATCGTATGTACAGTCCGGCTTGATCGGATGCATTCAGAAATACAGAGGAACTCCATGTTGTCGATACGTTCTCAGGCTTTGATGGCGGCCGCGCTTTGCGCTGGGCTGGCGCTGACGGGTTGCGGCAAAGAGGCCGCGCCCGGCGCGCCCGGCGCGCCCGGCGGCGGCGGCGCACATCCGCCGCCGCCTGAAGTCGGCGTGATCATCGCCACGCCAACCAATGTAGGGTTGGTGACTGAGCTGCCGGGCCGGCTGGAGGCTTCGCGCGTGGCCCAAGTGCGTGCGCGCGCGGCGGGCATTTTGCAAAAGCGGGTGTTCGCTGAGGGCAGCGATGTGAAGGCCGGCCAAGTGCTGTTCCGCATCGATTCGGCGCCTTACCAGGCGGCGTTGCAAAGCGCGCAGGCCGCGCTGGCACGCGCCCAAGCCAACGCAGTGCAGGCGCAGGCACTGGCTGACCGCGATCGACCGCTGGCCGAGGCCAACGCGATCAGCCAGCAGGAATACACCACCGCGGTGGCTGCCGCGAAGACGGCGCAGGCCGACGTGGCGGCCGGTCGCGCGGCGGTGAAAGCGGCGCAGATCAACCTCGGTTATGCCACCGTAACGGCGCCGATTTCCGGGCGCATCGGCCGCGCGCTGGTGACCGAAGGTGCGCTGGTCGGTCAGGGCGAGGCGACGCAACTGGCCCTCGTCCAGCAAATCGATCCGCTCTATCTGAACGTGACGCAGACCGCCGCCGAAGTGATGAAGTTGCAGCAGCAATTGGCCGCCGGCAAGCTGGCGCGTGACGCGCAGGGCGCGACGGTGCAGATCGTGCTGGAAGATGGCTCGATCTATCCGTTGGAGGGGCACCTGTTGTTCACGGATTTGTCCGTCGACCCAGCCACCGGCAATGTGTTGCTGCGCGCTTCCGTGCCCAACCCGGAGCATGCGTTGCTGCCCGGGCTGTTTGTGCGCGCGCGCCTGATGCAGGCGCAGATCGACAACGTCATGCTGCTGCCGCAGCAGACCGTGACACGCGGCAGCGCTGCGGGCGATGTGGTGATGGTGGTCGGCCGGGATGGCACGGTCGCGCCGCGCCCGGTCAAAATTGCCGGGCAGCAAAGCGGTCAATGGATCGTCACCGGCGGGCTCAAACCTGGTGAGCAGGTGATGGTGGAAGGCGCCAGCAAACTGATGATGGGCGCCAAGACGGTCAAACCGGTGCCGTGGTCGCCGCGCGCGCCGGGCGCTTCAGGCGCGGCGGCCCCGGCTGCTGCCGCGGCTTCGGCCGCGTCCCGTTGATCACCGACTTTCGATCCAGGGCGCAAACTCATGTCCAAGTTTTTCATTGATCGTCCCATTTTTGCTTGGGTGATCGCGCTGTTCATCATCGTGGCCGGAGCGGTGTCGGTGACGCAGTTGCCGGTCATGCAGTACCCGACCATCGCGCCGCCGACGATTGTGCTGACGGCCACCTATCCGGGCGCGTCGGCGCAGACCATCAACGACACGGTGCTGTCGGTGATCGAACAGCAGCTCAACGGTGTGCAGGGGCTGGCCTATATGGAGTCGGTGGCGCAAGCCAACGGCACCGGCACCATCACCGTCAGCTTCACGCCTGAAACCAATCCCGACATGGCGCAGGTGGACGTGCAGAACCGCCTCTCGCGCGCTACGCCGCGTCTGCCCGCGGCGGTGACCCAGATTGGGGTGACGGTGGACAAGGCGCGCAGCAACATGCTGCTGGTCGTCACGCTTTCCAGCAACAATCCGGGCACCACCATTACTGACCTGACGGACTACGCGGCGCGCAATATCCAGCCCGAGTTGTTGCGCGTATCCGGCATTGGCCAGGTCAACCTGTTCGGGGCCGAGCGTGCCGTTCGCGTCTGGATCGATCCGGCCAAGCTGCAAAGCTACAACATCTCGACCACCGACGTGGCCAGCGCCATTGCCGCGCAAAACGCGCAGGTGGCCGGTGGCAACCTGGGCGACTTGCCGCAGGTCAGCGGCCAGAGTATTTACGCCACGGTGATCGTGCCGGGGCAATTGACGACGCCCGAGCAGTTCGGCGCCATCGTGCTGCGCGCCAATGCCGACGGCAGCACGGTGCGCATCCGCGACGTGGCGCGGGTGGAGATGGGCGCGCAGAACTACGCGACCTATGCGCGCCTGAACGGCGAGCCGGCCGCCGGCATGGGGGTGCAGCTCTCGCCTTCGGGCGGCAACGCGCTGGAGGCGGCCAAGATGATCCGTCAGCGCATGACCGAGTTGCAGAAATTTTTCCCGCCCGGCATGAGCTGGACTATCCCCTACGACTCGTCGGAATTCGTGGCCATCTCGATCGAGGAAGTGGTCAAAACGCTGCTGATCGCTGTGGTGCTGGTGTTCGCGGTGATGTACCTGTTCCTGCAGGACTGGCGCTACACCATCATTCCGACCATCGTGGTGCCGGTCACGCTGCTGGGCACTTTCGCCATATTGCTGGCGCTGGGGATGTCGGTCAACGTGCTGACCATGTTCGGCATGGTGCTGGTGATCGGTATCGTGGTGGATGCCGCCATCGTGGTGGTCGAAAACGTCGAGCGCATCATGAGCGAGGAGGGGCTGCCGCCCTTGCAGGCCGCACGCAAGGCGATGGGGCAGATCAGCGGGGCCATCATCGGCGTGACGGTGGTGCTGGTCTCGGTGTTCGTGCCGCTGGCGTTCTTCAAGGGATCCACCGGCAACATCTACCGCCAGTTCTCGGTGGTGATGGTGTCGTCCATCCTGTTCTCGGCCTTCATGGCGCTGTCGCTCACGCCGGCGTTGTGCGCCACGCTGCTCAAGCCGGTGCAAGCCGGGCACCATCGTGAAAAAGGCGGCTTCTTCGGCTGGTTCAACCGGACCTTCCACCGTGGCGCCAAGAACTACGAACATCTGGTGTCCAAGGGCGTGCGCCGCGCCGGCCGGCTGATGATTTTGTACGTGGTGATCGTCGCCGTGGTGGGCGTGCTCTATTACCGGTTGCCGACCGCCTTCCTGCCCCAGGAAGACCAGGGCACGATGCTCATCAACATGCAACTGCCCCCGGGGGCGACTCTGGAGCGCACCCATCAGGTCGTCACCCAAGTCGAAAAATACATTCGCAATCAGCCCGAGGTCCAGAACATGGTCGCGGTCGAAGGTTTTTCCTTTACCGGTCAGGGTCAGAACGCGGCCTTCTCTTTCGTCACGCTCAAGCCCTGGGGCGAGCGCAAGGGCGCTGAGCACACGGCTCAAGTGGTGGTGGAGCGTGCCACGCGAGCGCTGTGGCCGATCAAAGACGCCTTCATCTACCCGCTGAACCCGCCGGTGGTGCCGGAACTGGGCATTAGCGCGGGTTTCGATTTCCGCTTGCAAGACCGCGGCGGCAAGGGGCATGCCGCGCTGCTGGCCGCGCGCAACCAGATGCTGGGTATGGCGCGCCAGAGCAAGCTGCTCACGGGCGTGCGCCCCGACGGCCTGGAAGACTCGGCGCAGTTGCAAATCGACATCGACCGCGACAAGGCCGCCGCGCAGGGGGTGAACTTTGGCGCCATCAACGGCGTGATCTCCGCCGCGCTCGGGTCGGCCTATGTCAACGACTTTCCCAACAAGGGCCGGATGCAGCGCGTCATCATGCAGGCCGATGCGCCCGCGCGCATGCAGCCCGAGGACATTCTCAAGATCACCGTCAATAACGCGCAAGGCCAGGCGGTGCCGCTGTCGGCCTTTGCCAGCACGCACTGGATCACCGGCCAGATGCAGAGCGTGCGTTTCAACGGCTACCCGGCCATGAAGATCGCCGGTGCGCCCGCCCCGGGCATCAGCACGGGCGAGGCCATGGCCGAGATGGAGCGGCTGGCCGCCAAGCTGCCCGACGGTTTCGGCTATGAGTGGACCGGCATCTCGCGCGAAGAAAAAATCGCGGGTAACCAGGCGCTGGTGCTGTACGGCTTTGCCGTGCTGGCGGTAGTGCTGGCGCTGGCCGCGCTCTATGAGAGCTGGTCGATTCCGCTGGCGGTCATCCTGGTGGTGCCGCTGGGCGTGCTGGGCGTGCTGGCGGCCGTGACGGCGCGGTTCTTGACCAACGACGTGTATTTTCAGGTCGGCCTGATCACCATCATCGGCCTGTCGGCCAAGAACGCCATCCTGATTATTGAGTTCGCCAAGGACTTGCAGGCGCAGGGCATGAGCGTGGCCGAGGCCGCGCTGGGCGCGGCGCATCTGCGCTTCCGCCCGATCATCATGACCTCGCTGGCCTTCCTGCTGGGCGTGTTGCCGCTGGCGATTGCCCATGGCGCGGGGGCGGCGGGCCAAAACGACATCGGTACCGGCGTGATGGGCGGCATCGTGATCGGGACCACGCTGGCGGTGTTCTGGGTGCCGATCTTCTTCGTCATCGTGCGGCGCCTGTTCAAAACCACGGCGCGCGAGCAGGCGCGCTTTGCCGAACACGCCGAGCACGCCGGCATCACGCAGCAGGCCGCGCAGGAGTACTTGCGCGAGGTCGAATCGGACATGTCCGAGGAGGAGCGCCGCGCCTTGCATCAGGACGCGCAATCGCCGGCTTCCCGCGGGGCGCCCAAGGATCCGAAATGATGAAATTCCTACGCTATCCGATCCGCGCGGGCGGGTTGAGCCCGTCCGCGCCCCAGTTATCGCTGCTGGCCGTGCTGTCCGCCGCGTTGCTGGCGGGCTGCTCCATGGCGCCGACCTACAAGCGCCCTGCGGCGCCGGTGCCCGCCGTCTATCCTGTTCCCAACGTCAAGGCCGGCGCGGCCGCAAACACGCTCGCCGTTGACGCGCACGCTGCTGCCGAGATCGACTGGCGCAACTATTTCAAAGATCCGCGCCTGACGCGCCTGATCGCGTTGGCGCTGGAGCACAACCGCGATCTGCGTGTCGCGGTACAAAACATCGAACAGGCGCGCGCGCAGTTTCGCATCCAGCGCGCGGCGCAACTGCCCAATCTGGGGTTGAACGCCTCGTTCATGCGTGCGCGCCCGGCGCCTCTCGTCGGCGGCGTTTATGAATCTGACGCGCTGTCGGTGGGCATTTCCGCTTGGGAGCTCGATTTCTTTGGCCGCGTGCAAAGCCTGAAAGAAGCGGCGCGGGCGCGCTATCTGGCCACCGAGGAAGCGCGCAAGGCGGTGCAAATCAGCCTGATCGGCGCGGTCGCCAACGGCTGGCTCACCGTGCTGGCGGATGACGAGTTGCTGCAAATCACGCGCGAGACGGTGCAAACGCGCGAGGACAGCCAGAAGCTCGCGCAACTGAGTTTCGACCATGGCGCCATTTCCGAGATCGACCTGCGCGCGGCCCAATCGCTGACCGAGGCGGCGCGTGCCACCTTGGCGCAGCTGCGACGCCAGCGCGCCCAGGATGAAAACGCGCTCGCGCTGCTGCTGGGTGCGCCCGTGCCGCCCGAAGCCCTCGATACGCACGCGGGCGTCGCGCTCGAAGAGGCCGCGCCGATGGCCGACCTGCGCGCGGGCCTGCCGTCCGAATTGCTCGAACGCCGCCCCGATATCCGCGCGGCCGAACAGCAACTGATCGCCGCCAACGCCAACATCGGCGCGGCGCGCGCCAACTTCTTCCCGCGCATTTCGCTGACCGCCGATATCGGCAGTGCCAGCGGGCAGTTGTCGCAGTTGTTCGACAGCGGCACCCGGGCATGGACGTTCGCGCCAGGATTGGTGCTGCCCTTGTTCAGCGGCGGCGCCAACGTGGCCGCGCTCGACTCGGCATGGGCGGCGCGCCGGATCGCACAAGCGCAATACGAAAAGACCATTCAGTCGGCCTTCCGCGAAGTGGCCGACGCCCTGGCCGCGCGCGCCACGCTCGGTGAGCAGGCGCGCGCCTTGCGCGCCCAGGCGCAATCCGAAAGCGTGCGCCTGAAACTGACCGATCTGCGCTATCGCAACGGTGTCGCCAGCGCGCTCGATCGGCTGGACGCGCAACGTTCCCTGTTCGCCGCACAGCTGTCGGCCATACAGGTGCGGCTGGTGCAACTGCAAAACCAAGCCGCGCTGTACACCGTGCTGGGCGGCGGGTGGAGCGATGCCCCCGAGACGGCAGCGGCTGCGCCGGACAAAACGGGCGGAACGGACGCGCATTAAAATCGAAAAGATTACTCAATGACGTTGCCAAACGAGGATGAAATGACGGATAAACCCTACCCTGCCCCAGAAGTAGAACCCTCCGGTTCTCTCCAGAACGCCCCGCCCGCATCCAAGGTCGGTCTTTGGGCTGTGATTGCCTTCTTTGTCATTGGCGGCTTGGGCTATTTGCTGGGCGGGCCGCTGGCCTTTTGGAACCATACCGACAATGCCGAACAAGATGCCGGCATGGTCGATGCGCGCTTGGCGCCTGTCGGCTTGGTCACGCTCAAGGCCGTTGCGGCCAATCATCCGCCGATGACGGGTGAGGAAGTGTTCAAGGCCCAGTGCCACACGTGCCATGAAACGGGCCTGAACGGCTCGCCCAAGTTCCAGGATAAAGCGGCCTGGGCGCCGCGCGTTGCCAAAGGGTTCGACACACTGCTGCAGCACGCGCTCAACGGTTTCAACCTGATGCCGGCGCGCGGCGGCGGTGATTTCAAGGATGTCGAAATGGCGCGTGCAGTGGTCTATATGGCCAACGCCGTTGGCGCGAATTTCCCCGAACCGGCCGCGCCTGCGGATGCCGCCGCCCCAGATGCTGCGGCCGCGCCCGCCGCATCCACCCCTGCCGCATCCACGCCCGCGCCGGCCGACGGCAAATAAGAACTCCGCCCCGCGGTCGCGGTGGCCTGATTCAGAAAACCTGCCTCAGGGCAGGTTTTTTTATTTCAGAGGCGCCTGTTTTCTGTGCCGTTTTTGAAGCCGTTATAGCTTTGATGAGGCTGGTGCGCTTGCATCCACTGCGCCTGCCAGCCGCCGCCGAGGGACTGAATGAGCGCAACAACGGCGTTCTGGCGCGCGACTTGCACTTGCAACAGAGCGCGCCGCGCGCTCAGGGCGGTGGCTTGGGCGGTGACGACGGCGGTGTAGTCGCTCAGACCTTGCTGGTAGCTGTTGAAGATGCGCTGCTCGGTTTTATCGGCCGCTTCGGAGGCCAGGCGCTGCTGTTGTTCCTGTTGTGCCAGATTGTCCAGCGCGCTCAATTGGTCTTCCACACTCTGGAAAGCCATCAACACTGTCTGCCGGTATTGCGCGATGGTCTGCTCGCGCGCGGCATAGGACTGATCGACGCGCGCAGAGGTCGCCCCAGCGTCAAACAGCAATTGCGAGACCGATAAGCCCAGCGCCCACACGGCGCCCGAGCCCAGCACGTTGGCGAACGAGCCGGCCGAGGCGTTGCCCAGGCTCGCGCTCAGATTCAGGCTGGGGAAGTAGGCCGAGCGGGCAATGCCGATCTGCGCATTGGCCGCGGCCACCGCGCGTTCGGCGGCGGCAATGTCGGGGCGGCGTTGCAACAACTGCGAGGGCACGGCCAGCGGGACTTCGGGCCGCACCGGCTTCCAGTCCGTGCCGGCGTCGATGTGGAAGTCCGCGGGCGTGACCCCCAGCAGGACCGCGATCGCGTGTTCATGCGCGGCGCGGGTTTGCCGTAGCGCCGCCAGATTGGCGCGCGCGCTGGCCAGCGTCGTCTGGGCTTGCAGCACATCGGTCTGCGCGGCAATACCGGCGGCATAGCGGTTGCTGGTGATGGTCAGCGAACGTTCATAACCGGCGATGGTTTTGCGCAGCGTGTCGAGTTCAACGTCGGCTTCGCGCAGCGAAAAATAATTCGTCGCCAGCGCCCCGATGGCCGACAGGCGCGCCGAGGCCAGCTCGGCCTCGCTGGCCTGCGCCTGCGCTTTCGCGCTGGCCACGCTCTCGCGCAGTTTGCCCCAGAGATCGGGGGCCCAATCGGCTGAGAACGATCCGCTCTTGACGGTTCGCGCGCTGCCGCTCTGGCCGCGCACGCCGGTGCGGCTGGCGCCCAGGCCGAGCGAGGCGCCCGGAAATAGCCCCGAGCGCTGCTCGCGCACGGCCGCTTGCGCCTGCGTGTACGCGGCCACGGCAGCGGCAATATTCTGGTTGGAAATTTGTACCCGCTGCGCCAGCGCGTTCAATTGCGGATCGCCAAAAGTTTCCCACCAGGCGCCGCGATCGAGTGCGTCACCGGGCGCGGCAGGCACCCAACCGGGCGCGGTGGGCGCTTCCTTCCAATTCGCCGGCAAATGCAGTGTGGGGCGCTGATAGGCCGGGCCGACGGTGCAGGCGCTCAGCGTCAAGACGAACGCCGAAGCCAACACCGCCGCCAACGCAATGGACGCCGGGCGGACGGGCGCAAAGGGCACGAGGGATGCGGGGGGTGTCTTCATGGTCGATACGCTTTCTCGATACATTTTCTCGATACGTTTCGCGGTTTTGCGCCCAGATCAAATCGCGGCGCTGTCCTGGCGTGCGGCACGGCTGAGGGTGCGCTCGTTGGGCGAGCGGCGGCGCAGTTTGTCCAGCAGCACGTAGACCACGGGCGTGGTCAGTAGCGTCAGCAATTGGCTGGCGATCAGGCCGCCGATGATCGCCACCCCGAGCGGCTGGCGCAGCTCCGAGCCCATGCCGAAGCCGATCGCCAGCGGCAAGGCGCCCAGCGCCGCGGCCAGGGTAGTCATCAGAATCGGGCGGAAGCGCAGCAGGCAGGCCTCGCGGACGGCATCGGTGGCGCTCAGGCCGCGCTCGCGTTCGGCCTCGAGCGCGAAGTCGATGATCAGGATCGCATTTTTCTTCACGATGCCGATCAGCAGAAAGATACCAATCAGTGCAATCACGGAAAAATCCATACGCAACAGCAGCAGCGCCAGGATCGCGCCCACGCCCGCCGAGGGCAGCGTGGTCAGCACGGTCACCGGGTGGACCAGGCTTTCATAGAGGATGCCCAGCACGATATAGACCACCACCAACGCGCCCAGGATCAGCCAGAGCTGCTGTCCGGCGCTTTGCTGGAAGCCTTGCGCGGTGCCCTGGAAGCCGCCGCGCACGTTGATCGGCATGGCGATGTCGGCGCTGGCCTGCTCGATCGCCTTCTGCGCCTGCGACAGCGTCACGCCCGCAGGCAGGTTGAACGAGATCGTGCTCGACAGTTCGCCGTT
This sequence comes from Burkholderiaceae bacterium, assembly GCA_031285125.1. Taxonomy (GTDB): domain Bacteria; phylum Pseudomonadota; class Gammaproteobacteria; order Burkholderiales; family Burkholderiaceae_C; genus JAITWT01. The sequence continues at coordinate 13,449 of JAITWT010000097.1, forward strand.
GTCGTGCCACACCGTGGTCGGAACCGCGCTCTCGGTGATGTGGGCCACCGCGCTCAGCGGCACCATGGTGCTGGCGCTGGTGCTCACGGGGGAGCCGATCGAGGCGCCGCGCTGGCCGGGGTTGGCCGATTGAGTCTGTACCGCGATGCCGGCCTGTGCGTTGGCATCGGCCGGCACATAGATATCCTTGAGCGCCGGCGGGCCTTGCGCCGTGCTGGGGTCCCATTCCATGATGACCGAGTACTGATTGAGTTCATCATAGATCGTCCCCACCGGGCGCTGGCCGAAAGCGTCATACAGCGCCGCGTCCACCGTACGGGCGCTCAGCCCCAGGCGCGCAACGTTGTCGTGATCCAAATTCACATAAGCTTGAACGCCGTTGTCGGCGGTGTCCGCATCGATGTCGGCCAACTGCGGTAATTGACGCAAGCGCTCCACCAGCTTGTTGGTCCAGAGGCGCAAATCGCCCTGGTTATCGGCCTTGAGCGTGTATTGGTACGTGGCATTGGTCGCGCGTCCGCCCATGCGCAAATCCTGCACAGGGTTGAGGAACACGGTCAGCCCGGTCAGGCGCGTCAACTGCGGGCGCAGCCGCGCAATCACCGCGAAGGTGCTGACTTTGCGTTGCGCCATCGGCTTGAGCGTGACGAACATAAAACCGCCGCCCATGCGCCCGCCGCCGGAAAAGCCGACCACGGTATCGACCGCCGGATCGTTATGAATGATCTTGACGGCTTGGCGCAGCTTGTCGCTGAGCGCCGCCGAAGAAATACTCTGATCGGCGCGCAGCCCGGCCATCAGCTGGCCGTTGTCCTGTTGCGGGAAGAAGCCCTTGGGCACCTTCACGTACAGGTAGCCGTTGAGGACGATGACCGCCAGCAGGATCACCACCACCCATGCCTTGGAGGCCAGCGCCCAATCGAGTGCGCGCGCATAGCCGTGCAGCGTGGCCTGGTAAGCGCGCTCGGCCCAGCGCGCGAGCCGCCCCGGGCGGCGCGTCAGCGCATCGGCCGGCGCGGCGGCGGTTTTTTCCTTCTCACTGTGCAAAAACCAGGCGCACATCATCGGTGTCGTGGTCAGCGAGATCACCAGCGAAATCAGCACCGCCGCCGACAGCGTCATCGCAAATTCGCGGAACAAGCGCCCGACTTGCCCGCCCATGAACAGCAGCGGAATGAACACCGCCACCAGAGACAGGCTGATCGACAGCACGGTAAAGCCCACTTCGCGCGCGCCGCGCAGCGCGGCATGGAACCTGTCCATGCCCGCCTCGATGTGGCGCGTGGTGTTTTCCAGCACCACGATGGCATCGTCCACCACGAAGCCGGTGGCCACCGTCAGCGCCATCAAGCTGAGGTTGTTCAGGCTGAAGCCCAGCAGGTACATGACGCCGAAAGTGCCCAGCAGCGAGATCACGGTGGCCACGGCCGGAATCACGGTGGCGCGCATTTTGCGCAGGAAAACCGCCACCACCAGGATGACCAGGACCACCGAGATCACCAGCGTCAACTCGACTTCGTGCAGCGAAGCGCGGATCGAGTTGGTGCGGTCGGTCGCAATCTGGATGTTGATGTCCTGCGGCAGTTGCGCGCGCAACTCGGGCAGCAGCGCGCGCACGCCATCAACCGTTTTGATGACGTTCGCGCCAGGCGCGGAGGTAATCAGCACGACGATGGCCGGCATCCCGTTGAACAGGCCCAGCGCGCCCCGGCGCTCGACGCCATCGACCACGCTGGCAATGTCCTGCAGGCGCACCGGCGCGTTGTTGCGCCAGGCCACCACCATCGATTGGTAATCGGCGGCGCGCCGTGCCGGCGAAGTCGTGTAGATCTGCAAGCGCCGTCCGTTGCCCTCGATCGCGCCCTTGGGGCGGTAGGCATTGGCCGCCTGGATGGCGGCGCGCACGTCTTCGCTGCTCACGCCCCAGCGTTGCATCGCATAGGGTTGCAGCTCCACGCGCACCGCCGGTAGCGAACTGCCGCCGATTTCGACATCGCCCACGCCTTCGACCTGCGCGATGCGCTGGCTGACGATGTTGGAGACTTCGTCGTAAATCTGTCCCGGTGTGCGGGTGTTCGAAGTCAGCGCCAGGATGATGACCGGCGCATCGGCCGGATTGCGCTTGCGATAGGTCGGGTTGCTTTTGAGGGTGGCCGGCAGATCGATGCGCGCGGCATTGATGGCGGCCTGCACTTCGCGTGCCGCGCCATTGATATCGCGGCTGAGGTCGAACTGCAAGATTACGCTGCCGCTGCCCGTCGAGCTCGACGAGGTCATTTCGTTGACGCCGGCAATGATCCCCAAATGCCGCTCCAGCGGCGTGATGACGCTGCTGGCCACGGTCGCGGGACTGGCGCCGGGCAGCGCGGCCGAGACCGAAATCACCGGAAAATCCACGCGCGGCAAGGGCGATACCGGCAGCACGAAAAAGGCCCCGATACCGGCCAGCGCGATGCCGATCGTCAACAAGAGGGTGGCGATCGGGCGCTCGATAAAAAGGCGCGACAGGTTCATCCTACGGCGCCAGGGTGTTGCGCGTCTTGCGGGTTTTACGCGTTTTGCGCGACGCATGGAAACAAAGGGCCGCGCCGCAGCAGGCCCAAGCCCAAGCCCAAGCCGGGCAGGCCACGCCGTCGCGTTGGCGGCCTGCGCGGGTGTGGACGGCCCGCACAGCCGCCCGATGCGCCCGATGCGCCCGATGCGCCTGACGGACTTGACGATCGCTGCACAGTGGGTGCGGCTGGGGGATGGCCATCACCGCGCCTTGGCCCGCGCCGCGATCCGGTCGAAGGCCAGATAGATCACCGGCGTGGTGAACAGCGTGAGCAGTTGGCTCACGATCAAACCGCCAAAAATCGCCAGCCCCAGCGGGCGACGCAGCTCGGCGCCTTCGCCGAAACCGAGCATCAGCGGCACGGCGGCGAACAGGGCCGCCAGGGTCGTCATCAGGATCGGGCGGAAACGCAGCAGCGCCGCCTGGTGGATCGCCTCGCGCGCGCTCAGCCCCTGATGGCGTTCGGTGTCGATCGCAAAGTCGATCATCATGATCGCGTTCTTTTTGACGATGCCGATCAGCAGAATGATCCCGATGATGCCGATCACGCCCAGCGAATTGCCGCTGAGCATCAGCGCCAGCAGCGCGCCCACACCCGCCGAAGGCAGCGTCGAGAGGATCGTCAGCGGATGGATGTAGCTCTCATAGAGCACGCCCAGCACGATATAGACGCACACCACCGCGGCCAGGATCAGCCACAGCTCGTTGGTTAGCGAGCTTTCATAGGCATTGGCCGCGCCCAGGAAGGTCATGGTCACGCTCGGCGGCATGGCAATGTCCTTGGCGGCCTGCCGGATCGCGGCGACGGCGTGGCCCAGCGAAACGCCGGGCGCGGTGTCAAAGCCCACGGTGGCCGCCGGATACTGGGCCACGTGCGTGATTTGCAGCGGCGCCGGCTGTTCGCGTACCGAGGCGAAGGCCGACAGCGGCGTGGGCTTGCCGCCCGCCGTCCTGACGTTGAGCGTGCTCAGCGCCTGCGGCGTGGCAAAAACGCCGGGCATCGCCTCCAGAATCACGCGGTACTGGTTGGTTTCGGTGAAGATCGTGGAGATGATGCGCTGGCTGAAGGCGCTTGCGAGCGTGTCATCGACAGCGCTGGCGGTCACGCCCAAGCGCGAAGCCGTGGCGCGATCGATGTCGATATAGGCCGACAGGCTCTGCGCGCCCGCGGGGCTGGTGACGTTGCGCACTGCGCTCACGTTGCGCAGGCGCGCCATCAGCTTGCCCACCCATTCGTTGACCGTGGCCGAGTTGACCCCTTCGATCGAGAAGCGAAATTCGGTCGGGCCGTTTTCAGCATCGATGGTCAGATCCTGCGTGGGTTGCAAATAGAGCCGGAGGCCGGCGACCTGGCTCGAAACCGCCTCGCGCAGGCGCGTCATGACCGCGCTCTGGTCGCCGTGCGCGCGCACCAGATTGATCAGCAACCGGCCCGAGTTGAGCATGGTGTTGTTGGCCGCATCGACGCCGGTGACCGAGCTCAGGCTGGCGACTGCGGGGTCGGCCAGGATCACGCGGGCCGCCGCTTCCTGCAACCGCACCATTTGGCCGTAGGAAATATCCTGCGCGGCTTCGACCGTGCCCTGGAGTTGGCCGGTGTCCTGCGTCGGAAACAGGCCCTTGGGAATCACGGCATACAGCAGCGCCGTCAGCACGAAGGTGGCGAGCGCGACCACCAGCGTCGCCTTCTGGTGGTCCAGCACCCACTTCAGGCCGGCGTCATAGCGCGCGATCACGCGGTCGAAGAAGCGCTGCACTTGGGCGCTCAGACCGTGGCGGCTCTCGCTCTCGCTCTCGTTTTCGCGGCGCAGCCAGCGCGCCGACATCATCGGCACCAGCGTCAGCGAGACCACTGCCGAAATCAAAATCGTGATCGCCAGCGTGACCGCGAATTCGCGGAACAGCCGCCCGATCACATCGCCCATGAACAGCAGCGGAATCAGCACGGCGATCAGCGAGACCGTCAGCGAAATGATGGTGAAGCCGATCTGCGTCGCGCCTTTGAGCGCGGCTTTGAAGGGCGGCTCACCCCGCTCCAGGTAGCGCGAGATGTTCTCGATCATCACGATGGCGTCATCGACAACGAAGCCGGTGGCGATCGTCAGCGACATCAGGCTGAGGTTGTTCAGGCTGTAGCCCAGCAGGTACATGAGCGCGCAGCTGCCGATGAGCGAAATCGGCACCGCCAGGCTGGCGATCACCGTGGCGCGCAGGCTGTGCAGAAAGAAGAAGATGACCAGCACCACCATCAGCACGGCCAGCGCCAGTTCGATTTCCACGTGCATCACCGAGGCGCGGATGCCCGTGGTGCGATCGTTGAGGACTTGTACTTCGATCGCATTAGGCAGGCCCGCGCGCAATTCGGGCAGCCGTTGCTTGATCGCGTTCACCGTTGCGATCACGTTGGCGCCGGGCTGGCGCTGTACGTTCAGGATGATCGATCCGGTCAGTTTCTGCGTGCCATCGCCGGCGCAATAGGCCGAGCGCGCCTCCGCGCTTTGCGTGCAGTCGATGCCGGCCCAGGCGCCCAGTTGGTTATTTTCGGCGCCGTTGACCACGCGCGCCACATCGGACAGGCGCACGGGCGCGCCGTTGCGGTAGGCGAGGATGAGATTTTTGTAGTCGTCAATCGCACCGAGCTGGTCATTGGCGTTGATGCTGTAGGCGCGTTTGGGCCCGTCAAAGCTGCCCTTGGCGCCGTTGGCATTGGCATCGGCGATGGTCTGGCGCACGGCGTCCAGGCCGATGCCGTAGGAGGCCAGCGCCTGGGTGTCGGCCTGAATGCGCACCGCCGGGCGCTGCCCGCCCGAGAGCATGACCAGCCCGACGCCGTTGACTTGGCTGATTTTTTGCGCCAGCCGGGTATAGACGATGTCCTGCACCTGGGTCAGCGGCATCGACTGCGAGGTGATCGCCAGGGTGAGGATCGGCGCGTCGGCCGGGTTGACCTTCGCATAAATGGGCGGCGCCGGCAAATCAGCCGGCAGCAAGGAACTGCTGGCATTGATGGCGGCCTGCACCTCCTGTTCGGCCACGTCCAGCTTCAGGCCCAGATCGAATTGCAGCGTCACGATCGAAACGCCGGAGGCGCTGGTCGAACTCATGCGGCTCAGGCCCGACATCTGGCCGAACTGGCGCTCCAGCGGCGCCGTGATGATGCGCGCCATGACCTCGGGGCTGCCGCCCGGATACAGCGTTTGCACCTGGATCGTCGGGTAGTCCACCTCCGGCAGGGCTGAAATCGGCAAAAAGCGCAGGCCGACCAGGCCGGCCAGCATGATCGCCAGCATCAGCAGCCCCGTGGCCACCGGCCGCTCGATGAAAGGGCGCGAGGGCGAGAAGCGGCGCGTATCCCTGCGGGCCTCATCCGCAGGCACCGGCCCCGATCCGCCCCCGGAAGAGGGCCGCTGGCCGTCGGCCAAAGACCCGTTGGCACGATTCATGCGCGGCCTTTCACGGCCCCGGCCGTGCGGCGGGCGCCGGGGCAGTCACATGGGCGCTGTCTGGGGTCCCCATCCCTGTGGATGAAGCGGGCGCGGCTGCCGGTGGTGCGCCCGCGGCCTTTTGTGCCCCCGGCGGCTTGCCGCCATCGTCAGCGGCTTGGCCGGTACTTTGATGGTGGTGCCCCGCGCCCCGCGGCCCGCCCTGAGCGCCCTGGCTCGGGCCTTGCGGCCCAGGCGCTCCCGGTGCGTGCGCTCCGGCGCGCGGAGGGTCGCCCGCCAGTTGCACGCGCGATCCGTCCTTGAGGCGGTCGCCCCCTTCCGTAACCACGCGCTCGCCTTCCCGGAGCCCCTCGCTGATGAGCACGCTGTCCATCGACGCTTCGCCGCGCTTGACCTTGCGCATGGAGACCGTGCGGTTGGCGTTGATCACATAGACGTAATCGCCCTCTCCCGACGTGCGCAGCGCCGTCACCGGGATCACCAGCGCGTTGGCGATGGTGTGCAGCACCAGCTCCACGTTGACGAATTGGCTGGGGAACAATATCCCGCCGGGATTGTCAAAGCGCGCTTTCGCCTTGACCGTGCCGGTGCTCGTATCGACAACGTTGTCCAGCGTGAGGAAATCCCCCTGGGCGAGTTTGCGCGTGCGCGTGCGGTCGTAGGCGGTGACGGCCAGCTTAGCGCCTTCCGCCGTGCGCTGCTCGATATCCGGGACGCGGTCTTGCGGCACCGTGAATTCCACGTCGATCGGATCCACCTGCGTAATGATCACGATGCCGTTGGAGCCGCTGCTCCCAGCGCCGCCGCCGGCGCCCACGTAATTGCCTGGATCGACCAGGCGCAGGCCGACGCGGCCGGTCACCGGCGAGGTGATGCTGGCGTATTCGACGTTGAGCCTGGCGCTCGCCTCGGCGCCGCGGTCGGCCAGCACCGTCCCTTCGAGCTGCTTGACCAGCGCGGTTTGGGTATCGACATCTTGCACGGCGATCGAATCCTGCTTGAGCAGCGTTTGATAGCGCCCCAGCGTGACGCGTGCCGCAGCCAACTGCGCCTCATCGCGCATTCTTGCGCCCCGGGCCTGCGCCAGCGCCTGCTGATAGGGGCGCGCATCGATGCGCGCGAGCAACTGGCCTTTGCGCACCCTCTGCCCCTCGGTAAAGAGCACCCCGGTGAGCACGCCCGCCACTTGCGGCGTGACAGTGACCGTGGCGCGCGGCGTGACTGTACCCAGTGCGCCGAGCGTGACCGGCACGTCGGCGCGTTGCACCGTGACCTCGCCCACCGTCACCGGCGGCCCGGCGCCTGGCCCGTTCGACGGGCCCGGCCGGCGGCCCATGCCGAAGCCCTCCGGCCCGCCGGGGGGGCTGGCGGCAGGCGGGCGATGGGTCAGATACCAGGCGCCCCCGATCAGCACCGCCAGCACGGCCAACGCAATCAACGTTCCAAGCCGGCGGCGCGGCTGATGGGGCGGTTGAGCAAGATGAGATGAGGGCATGGAAAGATCAGGATGGGGCGCGATGGGACACGGGCAGCGCGATCGCGGGCCGTCCGGTCGCCGCAGCGCGCAGGCGAGATTCGACATCTCCATCGTAGCGCGCCCTTCACGCGGCTTTATGCCAACTTCCTGGACTCCCGGTAAATCCTCTGTAAAGCGACCATTCAACGCTTGTGGCCTTCCGCAACGCCGTAGGCCTGAGGTTTCAATAGGCTGCTCGCACCGGGCGGACATTCTGCTGCGATAGAGTGACTTCCTGCCGAATTCGACCGCCGCCGGCGGGATCCGTCGAGAGGAGAGCCGCCATGCGCATCAAACTTATTGCCTCAAATGCTTTGCACCCACCTGCGCGGGCGATCGCGCGCGGGGCCATCGACGCGGCAGCCCATGTTGCGACGGCGACGGCGACGGCAAGGGCGACGGTGACTGCGGCAACCGCGGCGGCCATTGCCGCGGTGTTTTTGCTCACGGCCTTTCCCGCCGAGGCCCGGGCGCCGGCGCAAACGCAGCAAACCCGGCAATCGCAACAACCCCGGCAATCGCAGCAGCGGCCCCTCCTGTCCGCGGCGGCGGTGGCGGTGGCTGACCGCTACGGCGCCGATGCCGCACAGCGCATCCTGGCCGAAGGCGGCAATGCGGTTGATGCCGCTGCGGCCATCGCATTCACGCTGGCCGTCACCTACCCGGAAGCCGGCAACATCGGCGGCGGCGGCTTCATGACGCTGGTGGTGCATGGCAAACCCTACTTCCTGGATTACCGCGAACGCGCGCCGCTGGCGGCGCAGCGCACGATGTATCTGGACGCCCAAGGCGAGGTCATTGCGAAGAAAAGCCGGGTCGGCCCTTTGGCGGCCGGCGTGCCCGGCACGGTCGCTGGCATGTGGCAAGCCCAGCGGCGTTTTGGCCGTTTGCCATGGAAGCAAGTGCTGGCGCCCGCCATCGGCTATGCGCGTGCGGGCTTCGTCCCCGATGCGTTGCTGATTCAGCGGCGCGACGCTTTCCAAAAGCAGTTCGACGGCCAGACCAACTTCGATGCTTATTTCGGTGCGATGAAAGTTGGTGTGAACTTCAAGCAGCCGGAACTGGCGCATGTGCTCGAACGCATCGCTCGTGACGGCGAGCGCGGCTTCTATCGTGGCGAGACGGCCCAATCGATCATTGCAACGCTGCGCAGCAGCGATGACCGGGACTTGATCACCGCAGCGGACCTGTCCCAATACAAGGCCGTATGGCGCGCGCCCATTGAGGCGCAGTGGAAGGGCTACCGTGTCATCACCGCGCCGCCGCCGAGCTCAGGGGGCGTGGGGTTGGTGCAGATGCTGAAGATGAAGGCAGACCTTGCGCCGCAGTTTGAAGGCGTTCCGCTCAATTCGGCGCGCTATATCCATCGCATCGCCGAAATAGAAAAGCGCGTGTTTGCTGACCGCGCGCAGTACCTGGGCGATCCGGACTTCTATCCCGTGCCGCTGGCGCTGTTGATCGATGAGGCGTACTTGCAAAAGCGCGCCGCCGAAGTCAATCCCGATACGCCTTCGGACGTCGCCCGCGTGCAGCCGGGGTTGGCGGGGTTGGCGGGGTTGGGTGTGGCGCCACCGCAGGGACTCCCAAGGCCGGCCTCGGCCCAGGAAAAACCGCAGACGACGCATTTTTCGGTGGTTGACCAATGGGGCAATGCCGTGGCCAACACCTACACCCTCAACGGCTATTTCGGCGCGGGGGTGGTCGTCAAAGGCGCGGGCTTCCTGCTCAATAACGAGATGGACGATTTCTCGGCCAAACCCGGCGTCGCCAATATGTTCGGCGTGGTTGGAAACGAGGCCAACGCGATTGCGCCCGGCAAGCGCCCGCTGTCGTCGATGGCGCCGACCATCCTGACCCGCGACGGCAAAGTCGCGCTGGTCATCGGCACGCCGGGCGGATCGCGCATCTTCACCACGATTTTCCAGGTCATCACCAATGTGGCCGATTTTCATATGCCCTTGGCCGACGCGGTAGCGGCGATGCGCTTTCACCATCAGTTGCTGCCGCCAAACACCCTCTTCTGGGAGCCCTACCAGCCCATCGACGGTGAACTCGCCAAGGCGCTCCAAGCCCAGGGCTATGTGCTGCATCAACAGGGCTTCAATGGGGATGTTCAAGCCATTCAGATTAACGGTAACCGGCCCGAACCCGTCACCGATCCGCGCGGCCGGGGCGTCGCGCGATTGATGCGGTAACGAGTGATATTTAGCAGCAGTGGCGAACCATCCGCCTGCTACATTTACCGGGCGCGTGCGCAGATTTGTTTAGAGCCCACTGAGTCCGGAGCCCGCAAACACAATTGATTGAGAAAATTCGTTCAATGACTGACATTCGCATAACGAACCAACAGGCAGGGCGAGTCGCCAACTATTCAAAGGGTCATCAATAAGCTCCTCCATCTTTACGATATGTCCATGAAAAGTTTTGTTGTTCCCGTCGCGCTGATTACGCTTTGCCTGTGTACGCCTGTTTTTGCCCAGCATATGTTTTCTTTTGATTCGGACGATGACTTGTCGCCCAGCGGTGCATCCGCGGCCACCGGGCCGCGCGATGTTCTGACGGCTGCGCGGCAAGGCAATGCTGCGGCCCAAAACAATCTGGGCACGATGTATGCCGAAGGTCAGGGGGTTCCCCAAAACGATGCACAGGCCGTCACCTGGTTTCTCAAATCGGCCAAGCAAGGCAATGCCAAGGCCCAGAACAACCTCGGCTCGATGTACGAGCAGGGCCAGGGCGTGGCCAAGGACGACGTGCGGGCCGTCGCTTGGTATCGCAAGGCCGCTGAACAATGGCACCCCGCCGCCCAGAACAACCTGGGCTCGATGTACGCGGAAGGCCGGGGCGTTCCTAAGGATGATTCACAGGCCGTCGCCTGGTATCGCAAGGCCGCGCAACAGGGGTACGCGCCCGCCCAATTCAACCTCGGTTTAAGTTATGAGGAAGGCCGGGGCGCGCCCAGGGATGATGCCCAAGCATTGAGCTTGTATCAAAAGGCTGCCGAACAAGGGCTTGCCGATGCCCAGAACGGCCTGGGAGCCATGTATGCAAAGGGCAAGGTCGGTGCAAAAAACTATGCACAGGCGCTGGCTTGGTTCCACAAAGCGGCCCAGCAAGGGCTCCCCGATGCCCAATACAACATCGGCGAAATGTATAGAAAAGGCTGGGGCGTCCACCGCAGTTGTGGGCAAGCCAAGACCTGGTTCCAAAAAGCGGGCGTGCCAGCGCAGGAAATGCCAGCCTGCTCCTGAAATGGCGGGCGCAGCGGCATGACCTCGATGCCGTGGCCGATCGCCCAGCGCGGCACGCGGCAGAGAGGGCTTGGGTGGGGGCCGTGCTGCCCGCATCAGGCGGCTGGCTGGGCTGATCCGTGCAAGCGCCACAAGTCATACACGGCGGCGGCCAGAATGCCTTGAAGATCGCGCTTGCACGCTGCGCCCGCGTCAACGCCGCCGTTGGCTGGAAGCGCCTCTTGCGTGTTCTGATAAATTGCTTAGAATAAATTTGTTGACTTTAAACAAATACATTGAACCTTTTTAGGGAGGAGACGCCATATGAGACGCACGCTCTTGGGCTCGTTCGAGCAGGGCTTTACTTTGATCGAACTCATGATCGTCGTAGCGATCGTCGCCGTTCTAGCGGTTATCGCCGTGCCTGCGTACCAAAATTACACGATCCGCGCCCGCGTCGTAGAGGGGCTGAGCATGGCGGAAACGGCAAAACTCGCGATTGCGACCGACGGCATGACCGGCGCGCAGGATCTGGCTTCCGTGGCGACAAGCTGGAATGCCCAAGCCAATGGCAATGGCGCGGTAAGCAAGTACGTCGAGTCCGTGCTCATCGGCCCGGCTGACGCGCCCACCGGTGAAATCACCGTGACGCTCAACGCCGCGAACGTGGGTATCCCCTCAGACAAAAACACCCTTGTGTTCACCCCCTTTGTCCATACCGACGCAGGAACGGCCGAGACCCTGGGCGCAGCGCAAAGCAGCGGCGATACCGGGACCGTCGACTGGGCTTGCGCCTCAGACAGCGCCGAGGCGGCCAAAACGCAACTTCAATTACCCACGGCCCTCAGCGGGACACAACTGGGCACGCTGCCCGCCAAATATGCCCCAGCGCAGTGCCGCTGACCGGCATGCGCGTGCCCAACGCATTCTTCTGAAAGCGCCGGATTGATGGTTGCAGCAAACGCGGTTGTTCCGACGCATCTTTGTGCAAGCCCGGGCGCATCTGCAGATCTGTGGATGTCAGATCGGTGGACGCCAAATCAATAGAATTGCGGCCCATGCCCGTCGTTCGTCATTGGTTTTGGAGAAGCGCGCTGCCGCGCTATGCAGCGACCCTCTGGGGGTTTGTCGTTTTCATGCCGGTGGGTGTGACGTACGCGGCGGCGACGCTGCTGTTCATGGCGATGCTGGCCTGCGGCCGCTGGCATGAGCGTGCGGCGCGGCTGCGCGCCAGCCCCATATTCTGGCCCTGGGTGGCTTACGTGGCCTGGACTCTGGTGGTGCTGGCGATCCGCCCGCACTATCCGCAGACCGGCGAGAACCTGGCGCACGGCCTGCGCATTGCCCTCACGATGGCGATGGCGGTCATGCTCACGCGCGAGGAGGCCGTTGGTGCGCTGCGCGGGTTCATCGTGGTGGCGGCGATCAGCGTCTTGTTGATCGTGCTCAAACACACGGTGGGGCTGCCGGATTTGCAAATTTGGCGCTCAGTCACGATCATGACGGGCAACAAGTCAATCAATAACGCCTTGTTGTTCGCGTTACTGGGCGCGACAGCGGCGGTGTTTGGCTTGGCTTATCTGCACCGGCAGCGGCGCTGGTTCGGCGCGCACGGCGCTGTGGCGGCGTTCGCCATGACGCTTGGCGCGGTGCTTCTGGTCAGGCTGGCGCTGCCCTCGCGCACCTCGCTGATCGGATTGGCCCTGGCGGTTGCCGCGGCTTGTATCCACCAGTGGCGCAAACGCTGGGACAGAATTGCGCTGGCGCTGATCGTGGTCGCCGCTGTGGTGGCGCTGGGCGTATGGAAAATACCGGCGGTACAGCAACAGCAATTCGCCTCAGGTCTGCATGAGCTTGAGCAGGCGCAGGCCGGCACGGTTTCTGAGGACAGTTGGGTGTCGCGTTTTTACATGTACCGCATCACGACACAGATGATGCTGGAAAAACCCGTCGCCGGCTGGGGCATCGGCGCCTGGACCAGCCAGTGGAAGGCGCGCGCGCCTGCGGTCATCAGTTACAAGAACATGCCGCACGACGATTTTCTGTGGATGGGGGCGCAGGCCGGTATTCCGGGGTTTGTGGTTTTGCTGGCGATTTTGCTGGCCGGGTTGTGGGGCGGCTGGCGGCGGGCCGATCTGGCCGGGCGGCTGGGTTTTGTGGCCATGCTGACGCTTTTGACCGCCACCAGCGTCAATTCAGCCCTGCGCGACGCACAGATCGGCTTGGCGCTGCCGTGGATTGCTTTCGTTTACCTGCGCCTGTCGCAAGAAGCAGGTCACCCCTGGAGCAAGGTGCTGCCGGGAACGCTGCGGCCGGCCTCAGGAGAAGACGCCGCCGCCGCCGGGCTCAGTGCCGGCGCTCAACCGCCTCGCCCGCTTTGAGCCGGTAGAGGGTGCCGCAATAAGGGCAGCGCACCTGCCCGCTTTCGGCATGCGCCATGTTCAGATAAACCCGGGGGTGGCCGTTCCACTGCTTCATGCCTGCCTTGGGGTTCGGGCAGCACACGTCGCCGCCGCGCAGAAGGTCGGCGGCGGCCAGTTCCACGACTGTTTCGTTTGTCATGAGGAGCATTTTCCTTTTCAAACCGGGGTCAGCCAATGGGCATAGTTGGCGTTACGGCCGTTGACGATATCGAAAAAGGCGTTTTGCACCTGCTCGGTGATCGGCCCGCGCATCCCCGCGCCGATCTGCACGCGGTCCACCTCGCGGATGGGCGTCACCTCGGCGGCGGTTCCAGTGAAGAAAATTTCATCGGAAATGTACAACTCGTCGCGCGTGATGCGCTTTTGCACCACCTCCAGACCGAGGTCCTTGGCGATGTACAGGATCGTGTTGCGCGTGATGCCGTTGAGCGCGCCTGCCGACAGATCGGGCGTGTAAATCACGCCATCCTTGACGATAAAAATGTTTTCGCCCGAACCTTCGGAGACGAAGCCGGAGGCATCCAGCAGCACCGCCTCGTCGTAACCGTCCTCGGTGGCTTCGCGGTTGGCCAGGATCGAATTACTGTAGTTGCTCACGGATTTGGCCTGCGTCATCGAAACGTTGACGTGGTGGTGCGTGAAGCTGGAAATTTTCACGCGGATGCCACGCTTCATACCGTCTTCGCCCAGGTACGCGCCCCACGGCCACGCCGCCACCATCGCGTGAATCGTGTTGCCCTTAGGACTGACGCCCAGTTTTTCGGAGCCGATCCAGACCAGCGGACGGACGTAACAACTGTCGAGTTTGTTCTGGCGCACCACGTCTTTTTGCGCCTGGCTGATTTGCTCGGGGGTGAAGGGAATGGTCAGACGCAAAATCTTGGCGCTGTTGAACAGGCGCTGCGTGTGCTCCTGCAAGCGAAACAACGCCGTGCCGTTGACCGTGTGATAGGCGCGCACGCCCTCGAAAACGCCGCAGCCGTAGTGCAGCGTGTGCGAGAGCACATGAACCTTGGCATCGCGCCAATCAACGAATTGGCCATCTATCCAGATCTTGCCGTCACGGTCAGCCAGCGAAGGGAGCGCGCTCATGAAAATGTCCTTGAAAAGTGGAGCAAAAGAATGATTTTAAGGAAGCTCCGAAGGATTTGCCCCCGTGGCTGCTCCCCCATTCAAGGCACCGATACGGGAAGATTGCAGCACGAGGCGCGGATTTTAGAACCTGTTTACGATCTCAAATGGCTCACGTTGGGCCGCAATCGGGATGAGTGGGTGGCCAACGGCGCGCCGCATGGGCTCATGCCCATGCAAGCGACTGGGCCGCCCAATCGCCCGATTTCGGCCCAACCCGAAGG
>JAITWT010000100.1 GCA_031285125.1 Burkholderiaceae bacterium
GCGCGAGCGGCCTGCCCTGTGTGCCCGATGCGCTGTACGCGCGGTTTTGATCTGCACGCGGTTTTGTTTTGACATGGGCCAGCGCACCGCCGATGCATTGTGGGAGCACGTTGACCTCTCGTTGGCCTGTCGCTTGGCCCATTCACACGCCAGAAGTGTGCATACGTCTTTGCCTGTGCTGGATATGTCAATGCATCCATCGAAATGCTCTGGACTGGCACGCAACTCCATTGCCGTGCGCTTGGCGCTCATGTTCGCGCTGGCCGCGCTGGCGGTTTTCGCGCTGCTGGGCGCAGGGCTGTATCGCGTGCTGCTGCACGAACAGAATCGCCATCAGCACGAAGAAATACAAGGCCGTCTAGAGGAGGTGCGTTATGTGCTCGTGCATAGCCGTTCGCCCCGGCTGGCGCAAATCGTGCGCGAGAAGATCGAGGCGATTTCGGCGGCCGACCATCACACCCACATCTGGATGTGGAGTGCCGACCCGGCGTACCGCTATGGCGACGGGGCCGAGCAGATCGCGCATCCGTTCCAGCACGCCGGCCCAAGCGGCCGAATGCTCAGCTTGGCCATCGAATCGCAGAAACCTTCGATGATGCTGCTCGGTGCTGCGTTGCCGGCCAACGGTCCGCGCCCGGCCCTGGTGCTGGTGGCCGGTAACGACAGCCTTTCTTTTGCCCGCACCTTGCACACCTTCGGGGGGTGGCTGCTACTGCTGAGCTTGGCGGGCGCAGCGCTGGTGGCCGCATTCGGTTACGGGATCGCACGCGCTGGGTTGCTGCCGCTGACACGTATGTCCGCCGATGCTCACTCGATCGGCCCGGACAACCGGGGGCAGCATCTGGCGCTATCGCCGCTGCCGCGTGAATTGTTGCATCTGGGGCAATCGTTCAACGCCGCGCTGGAGCGGCTCGATAGCGCTTATCGCCGGCTGGAAACTTTCAATGCCGATGTGGCCCACGAGCTGCGCACCCCGCTGGCCAACTTGATCGGCCAGACCCAAGTCACGCTGGCGCGCGAACGCCAGGCGCCGGCGTTGCACGAGGTGCTGCAATCGAACCTGGAAGAATTGGAACGTTTGCGCGCCATCGTCGCCGATATGCTGTTTCTAGCCCGCGCCGAACAGGGCGAGCGCGCATGCCAGCGTGTCGAATCCTCGATCGCGGCGGAGGTGGGTAAAACCATCGAGTTCTTCGACCTGCTGCTCGAAGAAGCGCGGATGCGCGTGAACGTACAGGGCGATGCGCTCGCGCCGATTGAAACCGCACTGTTGCGCCGCGCGCTGAGCAACCTGTTGCAAAACGCGATCCAGCATTCGCCGCCGGGCGCCGCTATCGAAGTGCGCATCACGCGCGATCCGCACAGTGCCGCAATCGCTTTCAGCAACCCCGGCGGCCCCATCGCGCCCGAACAACTGGCGCGCCTATTTGACCGCTTCTACCGCATCGACACGGCGCGCCGCAACAGCGACGCAAGCCACGGCTTGGGTCTGGCGATCGTCAAAGCCGTCGCCGCCATGCACGACGGTGCTGTTTTTGCACGCGCGCAGGATGGGCACGTGACGGTGGGTTTCAGCGTGGCGCTGGGATCGGCCGCGGCGGCCACGGATCAGGGGGAAACATCAACGCAGAAGCCCCGAGCGCAAGGGGCGCCCTGAACCGGCCTGCGCGCACGCGTGAAGAGCGTCCCAATTGTGATCTGATAATCTGAGCTCTGCTTGCGTGCTATTTACCGTCTTATTCACTTTATTCACTGTTTGACTCCACCCCCTAAAGAGGAGATTGACCATGAGCGCCATCCCGAATCCGGTTTCCTATACAGACTTCTACCGCCAATCCATCGAAGACCCTGAAGCCTTCTGGGGTGCACAGGCCAAGTTGATTGATTGGCATACGCCACCCCAGCAAATCCTTGATGTCAGCAAGCCGCCTTTTACGCGCTGGTTCGTTGGCGGCACCACCAATCTGTGCCACAACGCGGTGGACCGGCACCTGGCTACGCGCGCCGAGCAAGCGGCGCTGATTGCCGTTTCGACGGAAACCGGCAGCGAGAAAACCTATACCTATGCCCAATTGCACCAACAAGTGCAGTGCGCCGCCGCCGTATTGACCGCGCTGGGCGTGACGCGCGGCGACCGGGTGCTGATCTACATGCCGATGATGGCGCAAGCGGTTTTCGCGATGCTGGCCTGTGCGCGCATTGGCGCCATCCACTGCGTGGTTTTTGGCGGCTTCGCCAGTGTCTCGCTGGCCTCGCGTATCGAAGATGCGCAGCCCAAAGTCATCATCAGCGCCGATGCCGGTTCGCGCGGCACTCGCGTGATTCCCTACAAGCCGCTGCTGGATGAGGCGATCCGTCTTTCCGCGCACAAGCCTTCGGCCGTGGTGCTGCACGATCGCGGCCTGGCCCCCATGGAATTAGTCGCCGGGCGCGACCACCTGGCCAGCGCGCTCGAAGCCCGGCACCGCGATACGCCGGCGCCCTGTGTCTGGCTCGAGGCCACCGAGCCGAGCTATGTCCTGTACACCAGCGGCACCACCGGTAAGCCCAAGGGCGTGCAACGCGATACCGGCGGCTATGCCGTCGCGCTGGCGGCGAGCATGAAACACATCTACGACTGCCGCCCCGGCGAGACCATGTTCACAACCAGCGATATCGGCTGGGTCGTTGGGCACAGCTACATCGTCTATGCCCCGCTGCTCACGGGTGCGACCACGCTCGTCTATGAGGGCCTGCCGACGCAGGGGCTCGACGGCAAGCCCAACGGAGCGATCTGGTGGAGCCTGATCGAAAAATACAAGGCCACCATCGCCTTCAGCGCGCCCACCGCCATCCGCGTCCTCAAGAAACAGGACCCCGCGCTACTCAAGAAGCACGATTTGTCCTCGCTGCGCACGCTGTTCCTGGCCGGCGAACCGCTCGATGAGCCGACCGGGCGCTGGATCAGCGAGGGCCTGGGCGTTCCCGTGATTGACAACTATTGGCAAACTGAAACGGGCTGGCCGATCATTTCCATGGTCAACGGCGTCGAGCGCAAGCCCAGTAAATTCGGCAGTCCGGGGCTATCGGTGTATGGATACAAAGTCAAAATCCTGCACGAAATTACCGGCGAGGAACTGACCGAGCCGAACCAAAAAGGTGTCGTCGCCATCGAAGGCCCAACCCCGCCGGGCTTCATGCAAACCGTCTGGCACGACGATGCGCGTTTCGTCAACACCTACTGGAGCAGCATCCCCGGGCAGCAGGTCTATTCGACCTTCGACTGGGGCATCCGTGATGCCGAGGGTTACTTCTACATCCTGGGCCGCACCGATGACGTCATCAACGTCGCCGGCCACCGCCTGGGGACACGTGAAATCGAGGAAAGCATTTCCGGTCACGCTGGCGTGGCCGAAGTCGCCGTCGTCGGTGTGGCTGATTCGGTCAAAGGCCAAGTTGCCATGGCCTTTGCCATTCCCAAGGATAGCGCTATCGTCAACGACCCCGAAGCAGCCAAAGCACTCGAAGCCGAACTCATGCGCCGCGTTTCCGAGCAGCTTGGCGCTCTGGCACGCCCAGCCCAAGTCCGTTTTGTTGCCGCTCTGCCCAAAACCCGCAGCGGCAAGCTGCTGCGCCGCGCGATTCAGGCCGTCTGCGAACACCGCGACCCCGGCGACCTGACAACCATCGAGGATCCGACGGCCTTGCAAACGATCCAGCAAATGGTGGGCACGTAGAGGGGCAAACAACGTTTTAAACAAAAAGCACCGCCTCAGTACGCCTCCCGTACGCCGCAATGCAATGAAGCCGGAGATGCGTCAAGGCGGCGAGGGCGTGCTTTCCCAGCATCCCCCGCCCCGCACATCTCACCCGGGCCAGGTGGGTCAATACGCCCCCCGCAAAGCCGGGGAAGTATTGACCTGACCGAGAAATTAAATTTGCGGCAGAAGAGAAAAATCAAGAATTCCGGTTTATCAAAAAAACACACATTTATTGATGATTATCGATTTTCTCGACACTGCAAAAATATATTAAATACCTCTAATTTTTTGATGCGCTTGCAAAATTTTCAGCCGAAGGCCAACCCTCTATTTCAATTGATTTGTTGATTGAAGCATACGATCAAAAATCGAAATTCCCCAATGAAAACACGGATGATGAACACGGGATTAACCCATTGAATGGGCCAAGCGCGATCTCCAATGCCCCCGGTCAAAAAGGACTGTGCGATCATCTTTGGAGATCAAAAATGCATTGACCATGGACCATCTGCTCGCCCTTGATCAGGGTACCTCCAGTTCGCGCAGCATCGTTTTCGACCGTCAGGGCCGTATCGTGGCCATGGCGCAGCGTGAACTGACACAAATTTACCCGCAACCCGGCTGGGTCGAACACGATGCGATGCAAATCTGGCGCGACCAGCTCGCGACCGCGCGCGAGGCACTCGCCAAGGCGGGGCTGCGCGCGCAGGACATTCGCGCCGTCGGCATCACCAACCAACGCGAGACCACCGTGCTGTGGAACCGCCGCACCGGGGTGCCGGTGCATCATGCGATCGTCTGGCAAGACCGCCGCACCGAAGCACTGTGCGAGCGATTGCGTACCCAGGGCCATGCGGACGCCATTGGCGGCAAGACCGGGCTGGTGATCGACCCCTATTTCTGCGCGACCAAGCTCGCCTGGCTGCTCGAGCACGTCCCGGGCGCACGCGCGCAAGCCGAGCGCGGTGAGCTGGCTTTCGGCACCATCGACAGTTGGCTGGCATGGCAGCTCACCGGGGGGCGCGCGCATGTCACCGACACCAGCAATGCGGCACGCACGATGCTGTTCAATGTGCGCGAAAACTGTTGGGACACGGATCTGCTGCGCATGCTGGATATTCCCGAGGCACTGCTGCCGCGGGTCGTCCCCTCGAGCGCGCACATTGCCGATATCGACGCGGCGCATCTGGGCCACACCTTGGCGTTGAGCGGCATCGCAGGCGACCAGCAGGCCGCGCTGTTCGGCCAAGCCTGCTTTCGCGCCGGCATGGCCAAGAACACCTATGGCACCGGCTGCTTTGCCTTAATGCACACCGGCGGCCATTTCCGGCCTTCGGGTCATGGATTGCTGGCCACCCGCACGGCGCACGGCGGCGGGCCGCCGCAGTACGCGCTGGAAGGCAGCGTATTCATCGGCGGCGCAGTGGTGCAGTGGCTGCGCGATGGTCTGCACGCGATCGAAAGCAGCGCGCAGGTGCAAGCCTTGGCACAAAGCGTACCGGACGCGGGCGGCGTGATGATGGTGCCGGCCTTTACCGGTCTGGGCGCACCCTACTGGAATGCGCGTGCGCGCGGCATCATCACCGGCCTGACACGCGGCAGCACCCTGGGGCACATCGCGCGCGCCGCGCTGGAAAGCATCGCCTACCAGAGCGCCGCGCTGCTGGGGGCGATGAACCGTGACGCGGTGGCCGCGGGCGGCGCGCCCGTGGCCGAATTGCGCGTCGATGGCGGCGCCAGCGTCAATAATCTGCTGATGCAGTTTCAGGCCGACTTGCTGGGTGTGCCGGTGGTGCGCCCGGCCCTGACCGAAACCACCGCCTGGGGCGCTGCCGCGCTGGCCGGATTGGCAACGGGCATGTACAGCGGACTGGATGAACTGGCGAGCCTGTGGCGCGCCGAGCGCCGCTTCATGCCGACCTTGGAACGCGCGCAAGCCGCCGAAGCGATGGCACGCTGGGAGCAGGCGGTGCGGCAGGCGACGACTGAATAATCGAACGCATTAATTGATGCAGGAGTAACAAGCCCATGTCCCGCAAACCTGCCAAAGGATATTTCGTGCGCGGTCACTTCGTTGCCGAAGGCAGCGAACTCGACCTCGAACTCAAACGTGAACTCAAAGGCGCCGAACTCAGCAAAACTGAGCTCAAGCGCGAAAGTGCCGCATTGCAAGCGCTCGGGCAATCGCTGCTGGGCCTGCGCCCGGCTTTGTTCGAGCCGCTGGCGCTGGGTGAGAAGTTACGAGAAGCCATCGATGCAGCGCGGCGCATCAGCAATTTTGAAGGCCGCCGCCGCCAGATGCAATACATCGGCAAACTCATGCGCACGCTCGAACCCGATGTCATCGAAGCGATCCGCTGGGCCATCGACGCACAAGCGCGCGGCCCGGCGCAAGAAACCGCTGCACTGCACGAGGCCGAACACTGGCGCGATCGCCTGATTGCCGATGCAAGCGCACTGGGCGAATGGATCGAACGCCACCCCGCCACCGACGCACAACAGCTGCGCGCATTGGTGCGGCAGGCACGCAAGGACATCAAGACCGATGCGGCGCCGGGCCAGGCGCTGCGCCAGGGACGCGCCTACCGCGAGATTTTTCAAATCGTGCGCGCACAACTGCTCTCGCTGCCAACGGCGCACGGCGACGTGCAAGAGCCGCTGTCCGGAACCGGCCTTTAGGCACAAGGGCTCTGAGCGCGGTGCGACTTCGCTCAGATCCATCCCAATGCGCGCATTCCGCTGTAGCCCACATAAACACCGACCAGCAAAATCAATGCGCCGGAAAAGTACGGCGCCTTGCGGGCGAAGGCACCGAACCCGTTCCAGCGTTTGGCCACATGCTTGACACTCAAGGCAGCCAAGACCCCCGCAGCGACCAGGGTCAGCGCCAATCCAATACTGAAACACAGAACCAGCGTGGCGCCCAGCGCGATTTTTTTCAACTGCAAACACAGCAGTAATACCGTGATGGAGGCCGGACAGGGGATCAGCCCCCCGGTCAAGCCGAACATCACGATCTGACCTGTAGTCACCTCTCGATGGGCAAAGCGGCGGCGAATATCGTTGGCATGCGCGCGTTCGTGGGGATCTTGGCCGCCCGATGCGGGTATCTCCAACCGTCTAGAGCCCTCAATGGCGCCATGATGATGTTTGTGGTCATGCGGGTGGCCGTGGTCGTGGTCGTGGTCATGGCCGTGCTCATCGTCACCGTGATGTTGGTGGTGCGGGTTGTGCGCGCAGGCCAGCTGCTGGTTCTTCCAGGTTCGCCATAGCATCCAGACGGCCACGCCCACGATGAGCAGCGCCGAGATGACTTGGAAGTAGGGCTCGGTCGTTTGAGCATCCCAGCGCCGACCGAAGTACAGCCCGGCCATCGCCACGGCCCACACCACGGCCGTGTGCGAAACCGTTGCCGACAGGCCCAGCAATACGGCCTGGCCCACTGTGCCCCCGACGGCAACGATAAAAGCCGCCATCATGGTTTTGGAATGACCGGGCTCCAAACCATGCAATGCGCCGAGCAGGATCGCGCTGGGCACGAACAGCCAGGCATTGCCCTGTTGCAGGAAGGCTGAAAACGCGGTCATGGGAAATCCTTACAGATACTTGGTGATGGCTTTGAATTCACGGATGGTCTCGCCCACGCGCTGCGTTTGACCGTGCATCGCCTGTTCCAGACAGTGGTCAATATGGTCATGCACCAAGGTCTTCTTGGCATTGCTGAGCGCGCTCTCGACGGCCTGCAGTTGCTGCGCGACATCCAGACAGGGGCGCTCGCTTTCAAGCATCGTGATGATGCTTTTGAGGTGTCCTTCGGCGCGTTTGAGCCGCTTGATGACGGCGGGGTGAGATGTATGAACGCCCATTGTCTCTTATCCTATACAGGTGGATAGTATATTACGATAAACTGCCGGAGGCGATTGATGGCGCGATTGGGCGATCGCGCAAACGCCCATGCGTGAGGCTGGATGCTGCCGCTGGACTCTGCAGGGCCAGATCAACGCTTCTTCCAGCGATAAGATCGAACCTATGTCCGCATTCCAAAACGCCGACTTGCACTGTCACTCCGTCGCTTCCGACGGCACGCTCACGCCCGAAGAACTGGCAGCACGTGCAGCAGGCAACGGGGTCGATCTATGGGCACTCACCGACCATGACGAAATCAGCAGTCAGCGCGCCGCGCGCGCGGCGGCGCACGCGCATGGCATGCGCTACCTGACCGGCGTCGAAATTTCAGTCACCTTTACGCACGAGACGGTACACATCGTTGGGCTCGGTTTTGACTTGGGCAACACCGCGCTCAAAGAGGGCGTGCT
Source organism: Burkholderiaceae bacterium (assembly GCA_031285125.1). Taxonomy (GTDB): domain Bacteria; phylum Pseudomonadota; class Gammaproteobacteria; order Burkholderiales; family Burkholderiaceae_C; genus JAITWT01. Next base: position 8,057 of record JAITWT010000100.1, read on the forward strand.
ACGCACCCGCGATGGGCGCGGCCCGCGCGCACAGGCGATGGCGCAAGATCTGGCCCGCGTGGGCATCCACGGCAGTTATGAGGGCGCGCTCAAATATGCGGGCAACCCCGAGCTGATCGCACGGCCCCACTTCGCGCGCTTTCTGGTCGAAACCGGTGTCTGCAGCGATGTCGCCGAGGTCTTTCGCAAATACCTCGTCCAAGGCAAACCAGGCTATGTACCGCACCGCTGGGCTTTGCTCAAAGACGCGGTGGACTGGATTCGCGGTGCTGGCGGCGTCGCCGTACTGGCGCATCCGGGGCGCTACGATCTGACGGCCAACGAGGAATACGCGCTGTTCCTTGAATTTCAGGCGCATGGCGGGCAGGCCATCGAGGTTGTCACGGGCTGCCACGCGCCCGCCGAATGTGTTGAATATGCCGACAAGGCCCTTGAATTCGGCTTCGCCGCATCGCGTGGCAGCGACTTTCACAGCCCCCGGGAGAGTCGCTGCGATCTGGGTCAATTGCCCGCACTGCCGGCCAAGCTGCAGCCCGTATGGGATTTGCTGCAAGAGCGCATTCTGTGAAGACAAGGCGCTGGGGTGGCTCAGAAGGCAATGAACGCGTCGATCAAAGGTCTGTGATGTCAACCCGCGCCAGACCACTGGATCGCATCTTCCACTCCCCTACCCTGCATCCACCATGGCTCAACTCTTCGAAGTTCATCCCCACGATCCCCAGCCGCGCTTGCTCAAACAGGCGGTGACGCTGTTGCAGCGCGGGCAGGTGCTCGCGCTACCGACGGATTCCAGCTATGCCCTGGCCTGCCGCCTGGACGACAAGGATGCGGTCGAACATCTGCGCCGCATCCGCCAGATCGACGCGCGCCATCACCTGACCCTGCTGTGCCACGATCTGAGCGAATTGGCCACTTACGCGCATGTGGACAACCGCCAGTACCGCCTGCTCAAGGCCGCGACGCCCGGGCCGTATGTGTTCCTGCTCGAAGCAACCAAGGAAGTACCGCGCCGCGTCAGCCATCCGCAGCGCAAGACCATCGGCTTGCGTGTGCCCGATCACCGTGTGCTGACCCTCTTGCTGGAACTGCACGGCCAGCCCTTGCTGGCTTCGACGCTGATCCCCGCGGGCGAAACCAAGGCGCTGAACGACGCCACTGAAATCCGTGAACAGTACGAGCGTGTGCTCGGCGCCGTGATTGACGCGGGCCCCTGCCTTTCGGAGCCGACCACCGTGGTGGACCTCACGCCCATGGGCACGGGCCAGGCGCCGTTATTGATTCGCCAAGGGCGCGGAGCGCTTGCGCCGCTGGGGTTGTAAGAACCTGTTTACGATCTGAAATGGCTCACGTTGGGCCGCAATCGGGATGAGTGGGTGGCCAACGGCGCGCCGCATGGGCTCATGCCCATGCAAGCGACTTGGCCGCCCAATCGCCCGATTTCGGCCCAACCCGAAGG
>JAITWT010000102.1 GCA_031285125.1 Burkholderiaceae bacterium
TTGTCGGCGCGGCTGATGACGATGGTGTTGGCGGTGGGCACGTCGATGCCGGTTTCGATGATGGTCGAGCACAGCAGCAGGTTGTGGCGCTGCGCCACGAAGTCGCGCATCACGCGCTCGAGTTCACGCTCGGGCATTTGGCCGTGCGCGATGGCGATGCGCGCCTCGGGCAGGATTTGTGCGAGTTTGGCGCCGCGGTTTTCGATGGTTTCGACTTCGTTGTGCAGGAAATAGACCTGCCCGCCGCGCTTGAGCTCGCGCAGCACGGCCTCGCGGATCACGCCGTTGCTCTCACTGCGCACGAAGGTCTTGATGGCCAAGCGCCGCTGCGGTGCGGTGGCGATCACGCTCAGGTCGCGCAAGCCCTCCAGCGCCATGCCCAGCGTGCGCGGAATCGGCGTGGCCGTGAGCGTGAGGACATCGACTTCGGCGCGCAATTGCTTCATCGCCTCCTTGTGGCGCACACCGAAGCGGTGCTCCTCGTCGATCACGAGCAACCCGAGATTGTGGAACTTCACGCTGCTGCTGAACAGCTTGTGCGTACCGACCACGATGTCGATCGTGCCATCGGCCAGCCCCTGGGCGGCCGCGCTGATTTCCTTGCCCGAGCGGAAGCGGCTCATCTCCGCCACCTTGACCGGCCACTTGGCGAAGCGGTCACTCAGCGTCTGGTAATGCTGCTCGGCCAGCAGCGTGGTCGGCGCCAACAACGCAACCTGTTTGCCGCCCATCGCGGCGACGAAAGCCGCGCGCAGCGCAACCTCCGTTTTACCGAAACCGACGTCGCCGCAGACCAGCCGGTCCATCGGGCGCGGTGAGATCATGTCCTGAATCACGGCATGGATCGCGGCCTTCTGGTCGGCGGTCTCCTCAAAGCCGAAATCGTTGGCAAACACCTCGTACTCCCGCTGCTGGAAGCGGAACGGGTGTCCTTCGCGCGCGGCGCGCCGGGCGTAAATATTGAGCAGTTCGGCCGCCGAATCGCGCACTTGCTCGGCGGCCTTGCGCCGGGCCTTTTCCCACTGGCCCGAGCCGAGTTTGTGCAACGGCGCTTCCTCGGCGCTGACGCCGGTGTAGCGGCTGATCAGGTGCAACTGGCTGACCGGCACATACAGCGTGGCCTGGCCCGCGTATTCGAGGTGCAGGAACTCCTGCATCAGCGGCTGGCCATCGGGTCCCACGCCCTGGCCGAGGTCCATATTGACCAGCCCGCGATAGCGCCCAATGCCGTGCGCAGAATGCACGACCGGATCGCCCACGTTGAGCTCGCTCAAGTCCTTGATGAGCGCTTCGACATCGCTGACCGATTCCTCGCGCCGGTGGCGGCGGCGCACTGCGGGCGCGGTGGCGAACAGCTCGGTTTCGGTGATGAAGTCGATTCCCGCCTCGCACCAGACGAAGCCCGCCGACAGCGCCGCCGTGGCGATCCCCGTCTTCTCGTTGTGCGTGGCCTCGAATTCGGCGAGCGAATCGAAGGCCGGCGGATTCAGGCCGCTGGCGCGTAGAAAATCCAGCAGGCTTTCGCGCCGCCCGGCGCTCTCGGCCAGCAACAGCACGCGCTGCGGCGTCGCCGCGATATGGGCCTTGAGCCGCGCGAGCGGATCCTCGGCGCCGCGCACCACCGAGAGCTTGGGCAGCACATCAAATTCGGCATAGGGGCTTGCGCCCTCCCCCGTCCCTGCGGCGCCTTCCGGGAGCGTGCCGCGCAGCGCCAACTGTGCATAGCTTTTGGCGCGTGCATAAAACTGCTCGGCGCTCAGAAACAGCGTCTCCGGCGGCAGCACCGGGCGCTCCGGGTCGCCCTGCGCCAGACGAAAGCGCTCGCGCGTTTCCTGCCAGAACGGCTCAAAGACCGTCTCCAGCGCACCGTGCAGCACCAGCGTCGCGTGCGCGCCCAGGTAATCGAACACCGTCGCCGTCTCGTCGAAAAACAGCGGCAGGTAGTACTCGATGCCCGCGGTGGCGATGCCGTTGCCGATGTCCTTGTAGATGCGGCTGCGCGTTGGGTCGCCTTCAAGCCATTCGCGCCAGCGGCTGCGAAAACGTGCGCGCGCGTCTTCGTCCATCGGAAATTCGCGCCCAGGCAGCAGGCGCACTTCGGGCACCGGGTAAAGGCTGCGCTGCGTGTCGGGGTCGAAAGTGCGGATCGAGTCGATCTCGTCATCGAACAGATCAACGCGATAAGGCACGCTCGAGCCCATCGGGTACAAATCGATCAGCCCGCCGCGCACCGCGTACTCGCCGGGGCTGGCCACCTGCGTGACGTGCGTGTAGCCGGCCAGCGTCAGTTGTGCCTTGAGCCGGCCGGCATCGAGCTTCTGATGCGCCTTGAATGCGAAGGTATAGCCGGCCAGAAAAGCCGGCGGCGCCAGCCGGTACAGCGCCGTGGTTGCGGGAATCAGCACCGCGTCGGCCTCGCCCTGGCGGATGCGCCACAGCGTCTCCAGCCGTTCGCTGATGAGGTCTTGGTGCGGCGAGAACGTGTCGTAAGGCAGCGTCTCCCAATCCGGGAAACGCACGCAGCGCAGGCCGGGCGCGAAAAAAGCCAGTTCGTCAATCAGCCGCTGCGTGTCATTCGCATCCGCTGTGAAAACCGCCGCCATGCGGCGTGCCCCCTTTTCGCGTTCAATCCATTGCGCCAGTAGCAGCGCGTCGGCAGCCAGCGCTGGCCGTGGCAAGGTAAAACGTTTACCCGGTGTGAGGACGGGAAGATCCATGAAAAGCGTTCCAACAATGGCACAACACCCCCGGCCCAAGCCAGGGGAGAGGAAGTACCAAGGGTGGAGATTTTAGAAAGCTAGAAAGCCCGCCGCAGACCTCCTGTGCGGGCAAATGCGCCTGGGTAAATGCGCCTGGACATCCGACGCACCACAATCCCCGCAATAATATTTGCGCTCGACCCCGACCGCTCGGCATGCGAGGCCCATCCAGTCCAACTTCAGCCCCCACCGGAATCCACAAGAATGACCCAAACAGGAATAGCCAAGATCACGATCGCCCTGCTGGGACTGCTGGCAACAGCCGCCTATGCAATCGAACCCCCGCTGTGCGCGACACAGACCTTCGGCGCGGATACGAACGAACTGTGTGTGACCCGCATGCCCTTTCAGCACAGCTACTACACGCTCAAAGTCAGAGGCTTGCCGATTTTCATACTGCCGGACAACTTCGTCGAGGACGTGGTCCTGACCCACACCCTTCCAAGCCCAAGCAACGCAGCCACCGGGGACCCCCAGTCCACACCAGCGCCCTCCACGGTGAAAATTGCGGGCGGCTGCGTTCCGATCAAAGAACGCCAGCAACTGGGCATCAGTGTCGAGACCGGGCGACGCTGCTCGTTCAAGTGGGGGGACGCCGATATCTTGAAAGATCTGGTGATCAAATTCCCGAATGCCAATCAGTGAAGGGGCATCCCGTGCTTCCCGGACACGGCGCCCTGACAGGCCCGCGCTGACATGGGCCAAGGCCACCACTGCGCACAGATGTGCGCTCAGAACCTGTTTACGATCTCAAATGGCTCACGTTGGGCCGCAATCGGGATGAGTGGGTGGCCCATGGCGCGCCGCATGGGCTGATGCCCATGCAAGCGATTTGGCCGCCCACTCGCCCGATTTCGGCCCAACCCGAAGGGCAGAGGCCTTTTCGGGCGGTCTGCGGCGTTGCAACGCTGGCCCATAGCCGGGCTATGGGCTGCGCGCCGCGCCTTGCATCCCCTCCCGAAAAGGCATCTGCGTGAGCCATTTGAGATCGTAAACAGGTTCTTAGACCTTGAAGACTGGAGTGTTCCCCGTGCAACCCGTCAAAATGTACACCACCGCCGTCTGCCCCTACTGCGCACGCGCCAAGCAGATTCTCAAATCCAAGGGGGTGGAGCAGATCGAGGAAATTCGCATCGACACGGACCCGCAACAGCGCCAAGCCATGATGACGCTGACCCAGCGGCGCACCGTTCCCCAGATCATCATCGGCACCACGCACATTGGCGGCTGCGATGATCTGATCGCACTCGATGGCCGTGGCGCGCTGCTGCCCTTGTTGCGCGGCGAAAGCGTCTGAGAACCTGTTTACGATCTGAAATGGCTCACGTTGGGCCGCAATCGGGATGAGTGGGTGGCCCATGGCGCGCCGCATGGGCTGGTGCCCATGCAAGCGACTGGGTCGCCCAATCGCCCGATTTCGGCCCAACCCGAAG
>JAITWT010000103.1 GCA_031285125.1 Burkholderiaceae bacterium
TGAGGATGTGTCTGAGGATGTGTCTGAGGATGTGTCTGAGGATGTGTCTGAGGATGTGTCTGAGGATGTGTCTGAGGATGTGTCTGAGGATGTGCCTGAGGAGACACCTGAACAGGCGGCCTCTCCGTCTTCATCTGCCGACGGACACCTTGATGCACCCCAGGAACAGCCCGAGGAGCCTCAGCCTCCGGAGCCCCCCCCCGTTTTGGAGGCAGAATCGGAGGCCGCAAGCGCAAATTCTGAAGAGCCCGCTACAGCAGCGCCCGCCCAGGAAATTGAGCCTGCCGCCAAGATCGAGGAAACGGCGGAGCCTCCGATCGTCAATGACAGCGTGAGCGTGAACCGGTTTCCGGCCTTTCTATTCCCCAAGGGGCCGCCATCGTCGTCCTCATCCCCGCCATCTTCAGTACAACCGCCATCGTCGGCACCGACGGTACCCGCACCGGCACCCCGCCCTGCGGCGCGTCTTACACGTTGGGGTCATGCCCTTTTCTGGGCCCTTGCTTGTGCGGCTGCCGCGTTGGTGTTGGGGACACAGTGGGCGCACCACGACAGCAATTCGATTGCAGCACGCGCGCCTGCGCTACAACCCGCTTTGCAATGGTTGTGCAAGCGCACCGGCTGCACCTTGAGCGCGCCCCGAAGAATCGCCGCGATCACGATCGATGGCGCCTCCTTCTCGCACGAGAGTCTTAATGGCTATCGCCTGGCTTTTACCCTGCGCAACAGCGCGGCAACCCCGGTGGAAATGCCGGCGCTGGAACTGTCCTTGCTTGATACGGACGAGCATGTGCTGGTGCGCCGTGTATTGCCGCCAACCCAATTCAATATCCCAGCCGCGCTGCCCGCCCATGCAGAGCAATGGGCCTCATTGCCGTTGGAACTGACCGGCCCCGAAGCCGCCACACTGGCGCCCGTGGCGGGCTACCGGCTCATTGCTTTTTACCCCTGAAAAGAAAAACCATCGCGCCATGCGCAGCGTCTCTTTTCTCCTTCTCTTTTCTCTGGATTTTTCATGTCAGCACTGATTTGCGGCTCTCTGGCTTTCGACACCATCATGAGCTTCGAAGGTCGCTTCGCCGACCAAATCCTGCCCGAACAACTGCATATCCTGAACGTCTCTTTTCTCGTGCCGGGGCTGCGCCGAGATTTTGGCGGTTGCGCCGGCAACATTGCCTACAGCCTGCGCGCGCTCGGCGGTACGCCACTCCCGATGGCGACGCTCGGTGTGGATGGCGGCGATTACCTCGCACGACTGCGCGCGCTGGACATCTCTACCGAATTCGTGCGTGAGATCGGCGATACCTACACTGCGCAGGCGATGATCATGACTGACCGCGACAACAATCAGATCACCGCCTTTCACCCCGGCGCGATGCAGCAGGCGCACATGAACCGGATCGCCGCGCGCGCGGACATCCGGCTGGGCATCATTTCACCCGATGGGCGCGCGGCCATGTGCGAACACGCGGAGCAATTCAAGGCCGCCGGTATTCCGTTCGTGTTCGATCCGGGGCAGGGGCTGCCGATGTTCGATGGCGCTGAACTGGCACATTTCATCGAATTGGCGCAGTGGGTGGCGGTCAACGACTACGAAGGCCAAATGCTTGGCGAACGCACCGGCTTCAGCCGTGCGGAAATCTCGCGCCGCGTATGCGGTGGGCTGGTGGTCACGCTAGGCGCCCAAGGTTGCGAAGTCTGGATCGACGGGCAGAAAACCACCGTACCCGCCGTCAAGCCCGAGTCCGTGGTCGATCCCACGGGCTGCGGCGACGCCTGGCGCGGCGCGATGCTCTACGGGCTGGAGCAAGGCTGGCCGCTGGTTCAGTGTGCAGCACTGGGCAACCGCGTAGGCGCACTCAAGATTGCGCAGCGCGGGCCGCAAAACTACCGTATTGATCGCGCGGTGCTGGCGAGCACGTAGCGTTGTCATTCAGGATGGGTCGCGGTTGAGCATTGACACAAGCGCCCCTCCCCCATCCTCCCTGCTGAGGCCCAATCCCCTTAGAACCTGTTTACGATCTCCGAAGCATCAGTGCCAGGAATGCCAAGTGAACGAACTGCAAGCTGGTGTTGAGCCTAGTCACAGCCGTTTTAGATGAAAAAACCCAGCACTTTGGGGGTGCTGGGTCTTAGGTCGAAAGCCGTTGATCGGCCTGGCTTTAGCTTTAGGGTCTATCGCCCGTCGGAAACGGCCACGGAGCCTCGGCTCGCAACTGCGTCTGCACGGGTGCAGATACGGACTGAGCAACAGGCTCGGCCTTTTTGGCGGCAGCTTTTTTCGCCGGCGCTTTTTTGGCAGCAACTTTCTTCGCTGGTGCCTTCTTGGCGGGCGCCTTCTTTACGGGCGCTTTCTTGGCGGCGGCTTTTTTCGCCGGCGCTTTTTTGGCTACAGCCTTCTTCACCGGTGCTTTTTTGGCGGCGACTTTCTTCGCCGGCGCCTTCTTGACGGCGACTTTCTTCACCGGCGCTTTCTTGGCGGCGACTTTCTTCGCCGGCGCCTTCTTGGCGACGACTTTCTTCACCGGCGCTTTCTTGGCGGCGACTTTCTTCACCGGCGCTTTCTTGGCGGCGACTTTCTTCGCCGGCGCTTTCTTGGCGGCGACTTTCTTCGCCGGCGCTTTCTTCGCAGCGGCCTTCTTGGCCGGTGCTTTCTTGATTGCAGTTGCCATTTGTTTCTCCTTGATCAAGTTAAACAACCAACATGTTGAGACACTCCACGCAGTAAATCCATGTGCTGCAGGAGCGATTCATGGCGTTGCCCGCGCAAATGCGCGCCAGCGCTATGAATTCCGAAAACCCTGGACTGTTGTCATGCAACGCGCTTTTAAGCGCCATCATGTGCAGGGTAAAGCTTCAATTTAAATTCAATCCCAAGACAGCGCACCGCCCGACTGGTATTCGATCACGCGGGTCTCGAAGAAATTACGTTCTTTCTTCAGGTCGATCATCTCGCTCATCCACGGGAAGGGGTTTTCTTCATTCGGGTACAAGGCGTCCAACCCGATCTGCGTCGCGCGGCGGTTCGCGATGTAACGCAGGTAGCCCTTGAACATGGAGGCATTCATGCCCAACACGCCACGCGGCATGGTGTCTTCGGCGTAGCGGTATTCAAGTTCGACCGCCTGCTCGAACAGCGCCTTGATCTCCGCTTTGAAAGCGCCCGTCCACAGCTGCGGGTTTTCGAGTTTGATCTGGTTGATCAGATCGATGCCGAAATTGCAGTGCATCGATTCGTCGCGCAAGATGTACTGGTACTGCTCGGCGGCGCCGACCATCTTGTTTTGCCGCCCGAGCGCCAGGATTTGCGCGAAACCGACGTAGAAGAACAGCCCCTCCATCAGGCAGGCAAAGACGATCAGCGATTTGAGCAAGCGCTGATCGGCCTCGGGGGTGCCGGTGACGAAGGCTGGGTCCATGATCGCGTCGATAAACGGAATCAGGAATTCGTCCTTGGCGCGGATCGATCCGATCTCGTGGTAGGCGTTGAAGATTTCGCCTTCGTCCAGTCCGAGCGATTCGACAATGTACTGGTAGGCGTGCGTGTGGATGGCTTCCTCAAACGCCTGGCGCAGCAGGAACTGGCGGCATTCCGGCGCGGTGATGTGCCGGTAGGTTCCCAGCACGATGTTGTTGGCGGCCAGCGAATCGGCGGTGGTGAAGAAACCCAGGTTGCGCTTGACGATACGGCGCTCATCCTCACTCAGTCCGTTCGGATCTTTCCAGAGCGTGATGTCGCGCGCCATGTTCACTTCCTGCGGCATCCAGTGGTTGGCGCAGGAAGCAAGGTATTTTTCCCAAGCCCATTTGTATTTGAATGGCACCAACTGGTTGACATCGGTCTGGCCGTTGATGATGCGCTTATCGGCGGCGTTGACGCGGCGCGTAGAGATTGCTGCGTGCGCGCGGAAAAAAGCCGATGCGGGAGATGAAGGGGAAGCCTGCGTATCCGTCCATGGGGCGGCGGATGCGGCGGGGGTCGATCGCAAGGGCGTCGAACCCGCCAACGCGCGCGCGCTGGTGACGTCGTGCGGCGATAAAAGCGGCAGGCCCTTTTGCATGGAAGGTTTGACTTCTTCGTCCCAATTCAACATAGGTAGTCCAATGATTAGATTATGTAAGCAGCAGTCGCAGTTGCAAAGCATTGACTGGCTGTGCGCACGGTTTGTGTTGCGCTGATGTTGTTTGCATGCATCGCACGGCGCGCGAAGTTGCGCGATCGCCGCGCGCGATGCATGCGCTCAACACGGCGGCCCTGTGGGTCTTCACGGGTCTTCACGGGTTTTCATCGCGCTTGTGTTGCAGAGCTCGGCGCAGTCTTCATTGGCAGGCTTCGCAAGCCGGATCATCGATCGCGCAGAACCTGATATCGGTGGCCGGCACAGCCCCGTCGATTTGCGCTTGCGCGGCCAGCGCCGCAGCGCCGAGCGCATGCATTGCGCTGGACGCGCCCGGCGTTTGTTCTCCTGCGCTCACTGCATTCAACCGGCCCGATTGCACGGTCGATTTTTCTGCTTGAGTCGCGCTGATGGTGCGCAGGTAGTAGGTGGTTTTCAAGCCACGCACCCAGGCCAGTTTGTAGGTTTCATCGAGCGTTTTACCGGAGACTCCGGCGATGTAAATATTCAACGATTGCGCCTGGTCGATCCACTTCTGGCGGCGCGCCGCGGCTTCGACCAGCCACGCGGGTTCGATCTCAAAGGCGGTGGCATACAACGCCTTGATTTCCGGCGGCACGCGATCGATCGAACGCAGCGAACCGTCGAAGTGCTTCAAATCCATCACCATCACCTCATCCCACAGCCCCAGGCGTTTGAGGTCGCGCACGAGGTAGTGATTGATGACGGTGAATTCCCCAGAGAGGTTCGATTTGACCGACAGGTTGCCAAAGCAAGGTTCGATCGAGGCATCCACGCCGATGATGTTGGAGATGGTTGCGGTCGGCGCGATCGCCACGCAGTTGGAGTTGCGCATCCCGTCTTGTGCGATCTTGCGGCGCAACGCGTCCCAATCCAGCGTCGCGGTGCGATCCACTTCGACGTAGTCGCCGCCGCGCGCCTGCGCCAGCAGCTCCAGTGAATCGAGCGGCAGGATACCCTGATCCCACAGCGAGCCCTTGTAGCTTGAATAGCGCCCACGCTCGCGCGCCAGTTCGCTCGAGGCCCAGTAGGCGTAGTAGCCAATGGCTTCCATCGAGCGGTCGGCGAATTCGACCGCTTCTTGCGAGGCATAGGGAATGCGCAGCGCGTACAGCGCGTCTTGAAACCCCATCAGCCCCAGGCCGACCGGGCGGTGGCGCAGATTGGCGTCGCGCGCTTTGCGGACGGCGTAGAAGTTGATGTCGATGACGTTGTCGAGCATGCGCATTGCCGTTGCCACGGTTTTGCGCAGCTTGTCATGGTCGATGTCCTTGTCGCCGGCACCGTCCTTGAGGTGCTGCAACAGGTTGATCGAACCGAGGTTGCAGACAGCGATTTCGTCATCGCTGGTATTGAGCGTGATTTCGGTGCATAGGTTGGAGGAGTGCACCACGCCCGCGTGCTGTTGCGGCGAGCGCAGATTGCAGGCGTCCTTGAAGGTGATCCAGGGATGCCCCGTCTCAAACAGCATTGAAAGCATCTTGCGCCACAGATCGACGGCGGGCAGCGTTTTGCTCGGGCCGATTTCGCCGCGTGCTGCCTTTTCTTCGTAAGCGATGTAGGCGGCCTCGAAGGCGGCGCCGAATTTGTCGTGCAGATCAGGGACGCTGCTGGGCGAGAACAGCGTCCAGGCGCCTTTTTCGATCACACGGCGCATGAACAAATCCGGGATCCAGTTGGCCGTGTTCATGTCGTGCGTGCGGCGGCGGTCGTCGCCGGTGTTCTTGCGCAGATCCAGAAATTCTTCGATATCCAGATGCCAGGTTTCCAGATAGGTGCACACCGCCCCCTTGCGCTTGCCGCCTTGGTTGACGGCCACCGCCGTATCGTTGACGACCTTCAGGAACGGCACCACGCCTTGCGATTGGCCATTGGTGCCCTTGATGTGGCTGCCCAGCGCGCGCACGCGTGTCCAATCGTTGCCCAGGCCGCCCGCGAATTTGGACAGCAGCGCGTTTTCCTTGATCGCCTCGTAAATGCCGTCCAGATCGTCGGGCACCGTGGTCAGGTAGCACGAGGACAGTTGCGGCCGCCGCGTGCCGCTGTTGAACAGCGTGGGCGTGCTGGACATGAAATCAAAATTGGACAGCGCTTCATAGAACTCGATCGCACGCGCCTCGCGGTCAACTTCATGGAGCGCCAGGCCCATCGCCACGCGCATGAAGAAAATTTGCGGCAGCTCGATGCGCTGTTTGCCCACATGCAGGAAATAGCGGTCGTACAGCGTTTGCAGACCCAGGTAATCGAACTTGAGATCACGGCCCGCATCCAGCGCCGCGGCCAGGCGCGGGAGGTCGTATTGCGCCAGCCGCTCATCGAGCAATTCGTTCTCGATGCCCTTCTTGATGTACTGCGGGAAATATTGGAGATAGGTCGCGGCACGTTCCGCGGGAGGGACCTCGCGCCCCAGCGCCTCTTTGAACAGGGTGTGCAACAGCAGCCGCGTGGTGGCGAAGGTGTAGCCGGGATCTTTCTCGATCAGCGTGCGCGCGGCCAGGATCGCGGCCTTGAACACTTCGTCCAACGGCACGCCGTCATAGAGGTTGCGCATCGTCTCGTCCAGAATCGGACGCGCGCTCACGTCCGCACCCAGACCGGCGCAGGCCGAAGCGATCAGTGCTTCCAGCACGCCCCTATCCAACGCAACGCGCTGCCCCCCGTCGAGCACGTGCAGTGCCGGCGCCGGCGGCGCCTCGTGCGCTGCGTTCTGCGCGGCTTGGCGCGCGCGCTCCTGCGCGCGCTGTTCGCGGTAGAGCACGTAAGCACGCGCCACTTCCTGATGGCCGCCGCGCATCAGCGCCAGTTCCACATGGTCTTGCACGTCTTCGATGTGGAAGGTGCCGCCGCTTGGGCGCGAACGCATCAGCGCGCGCACCACGGTTTGCGTGAGCGCTTCGACCGCTTCGCGCACGCTGGCCGAAGCGGCGCCCTGCGCGCCGTGCACGGCGAGAAAGGCTTTCATCATCGCGACCGTGATCTTGGCCGGCTCGAAGGGCACGACGGCGCCGTTGCGGCGGATGATCTGGTAATCGGGCAGGGTCTGGGTCAGCGCTGCGCTGGCGGACACGCCGGCGATGCCGTGACTCGCCGCGGGACGCGGCATGGGATGCAGGGGTGAGGGTGTGTTCAAAATTGTGGACATTCAAGCTCCATGTATCTGTGTGTTTTTTGTCAGATCAATTCATCAATGGATCGACTGCGCCGGTACGCTGCGCTTGCTGGCAAGCGTGCTGGCTATGCGACACCGGCCTACGCCATCGCCCCATAAAAATGGGGGATGCGAATCGTTGATGTACGGTCCACAGGGGCACGCGGCTCCTGCGGGTTCAGCGCTCGCGCGCTGGGATGGGGAACTATATCTAGTGTTCAACAATAGAACAATACGCTATAGATAGCGCCCTTATGCGGCACGGGTCAATATGGGCCGTTCATGGGGGCTGATCGGGGTCACGCGGCAAACGGGGGAAACGCGCAAGCCCTCGCTGATCCCCGTTGTTTCAAGGCGGCTTGTGCCGCGCGTACTTTCCGTGCGGGGTGCATTCCAATTTACATCTGCAAGGCCAATGGATGCTGTGTCACGAGACCCTCGCGCGCGATCAGGGCCGATGCATCGGATCACGCTGCGCGATTAAAAAATGCAAACTGCGCCGGGCCAAGAAAGTTCTGGATCCGTTTGGGCAAGGTCTGGGCACGTTGGGGTACGTTCGCCCGCGCACCCCGCGCCAATGTGGAGCGGCGATTCAGCCTGTATTTTGCAGACCCTGCGCTACACCGTTGACACAGGCCACCAACGCTTCAAGCAAGGTCTCGTCCTGGCCCTGACTCGCGCGCCAGCGCCGCAGCAAGTCCAGTTGCAGGAGATTGAGGGGATCAATGTACGGGTTGCGCAGTTGGAGGGAAACGTCCAGTCGCGGCTGGTGCTGCAACAGCCGGTCGATCCGCTTGAGCCGCATCAGCGCGCGCTGGGTGCGTTCGAATTCTTCCTGAATCAGCCCAAAGAACGGTGCATGCCATGGGCCGGCCAGCCGCGAAAACGCTTCGGCGATGTCCAGGTCGCACTTGGTTAGCACCATCGCAACATCGTCAAGCAGGTTGGCAAAAAACGGCCAATCGCGCGCCATTTCCGACAGGGCTGGCTCGCCGAACTGGGCGATGCCGTACTCCAGCGCCGCGCCCAGCCCGTACCAGCCCGGCACGATCGAGCGGCATTGGGTCCAGGCGAACACCCAGGGAATGGCGCGTAAATCGGCCACGCCACGCATGCTGCGGCGACGCACCGGGCGCGAGCCCAGCGTCATGCGTTCGATCACGTCGATGGGGGTAGCGCAGCGGAAATATTCGACGAAACCTTCGCGTTCGATGAGCGCGCGGTAGTGTTCGCGGCTGTGCGCCGCCAATTGCGCCATGCGCTCAAACCAGGCGTTTTCGCGCGGCTCATCCGTAGGCGGGCGTAACGAGGCGCGCAGCGTGGCGCCCACCATCTGCTCCAAGTTGCGCAACGCCAGGGCGCGGATGCCGTATTTGCGGTGGATGACTTCGCCTTGTTCGGTCACGCGCAGGACGCCCGCTACCGAGCCGCGCGGCGATGCCATCAGCGCCGGCGATGTGCGCGAGCCCCCGCGGCTGACCGAGCCGCCGCGGCCGTGGAAGAACGACAGGCGCACCCCGGCGGCCACTGCCACGTCGAGCAATTCGGCCTGGGCACGCTGCAAACTCCAGCGCGAGGCCAGCAGCCCGCCATCCTTGGCGCTGTCCGAGTAGCCCAGCATGACCCACTGCCGATCACCGCGCGCAACCAGATGGGCGCGATAGACCGGATCGTCGAACAAAGCGCGCAGCGTGGCGGGGGCGTGGGCCAGATCGTCCACCGTTTCGAACAGCGGGGTGACATCCAGCGGCACCCGGCCTTCGTGCACCAGTCCACCGTAGCGCGCCAGCGCCAGCACGGCCAGCACATCCGCGGCCGAACGCGCCATGCTGATGACATACAGCCCCATGGCGCGCGCGCCATGACGGCCCCGCATGTTCCCCAGCATGGCGAATACGTCGCGCGTATCCGCTGCCGCCGTGGACAGATGCCCGTTGCCCAGCGAGGCTTGGCCGCTGGCGAACGCATGCAGCTGCTGCACCTTCTGGCGGACCGGACGGGCCTGCCATTGCGGATCGCCCAGCAGTTGCGCCAACGCTTCATCGTGGACGCGCGCATCCTGCCGCACGTCCAGCCGCGCCAGATGAAACCCGAAGGTGCGCACGCGCCAAATCAGGCGCTGGACTTGATACGCGCCCGCATGCAAACCCTGGTGATCAATCAGACTGGCGGCGATTAAGTCCAGGTCATGGAGCAGCTCCTCTGAAGAGCCATAGCCCGCCGCCGGAAGATCGCCGCCCTGTGTCGCCTCCAGCCGTGCGCCCACGATGGTCAGCAGGCTGCGATACGGCATGTCCGCATGACGCGGGCGCACCCGGGCCGCCGCCGTGGGGAAACGCGCGCGGTAATCGGCCAACTGCTGCGCCAATGCGGCGCTGACCGTGATGCGGCTCTCGGTCTGACTGAGCAGGCGCGCCAGCGCGGCGACGTCCTGCATGTAGAGCTCCAGCACCGTGCTGCGCTGCGCAGCCAGGCTGTCGGCGATGGTGGCCGCGCCGACCGACGGGTTGCCGTCCATATCGCCGCCGACCCAGGTCGCCAGCTCGAGCACGCGCGGCACGGGCACGCTCAGGCCGTAAACCTGCCGCAAAGCGTCGGCCAGCGATTCGTACAGCGCTGGAGCGATGCGATAAACCGGCTGGGCCAAGTAGAAACTGACGTGATCGTGCTCATCCTGCACAGTGGGGTTGATGGGGGATGCCTCGGCCGTCTGCCAGCCCGTACTGAGCGCCATCAGAATGCGCGCCTGGTCGTTGTGCCGTTCCTGCGGCGTGCGCGCGGGGTCGAACGCATCGACCAGCGCGCGCGCAATGGCCTGCTCTTTTTCCAGCAACGAGCGGCGTATCGATTCGGTGGGATGCGCGGTAAACACCGGTTCGACGTGCAACTGGCCGAGCCAGCCCAGCAACGCGTCAGCGCTCACGCCCTGCGCTTTGAGGCCGATGAGGACGTCCAGTAACGATTCGGGCTGCGGCGCGCCGGCGGCACGCTGGTAATCGCGCCGGCGGCGGATGTGATGCACCCGTTCGGCCGTATTGACGGCTTGAAAATACGTGGCAAAGGCCCGCGCCAACCCTTTAGCGTGCTCGGCTTGCCGGCCATCGAGCAGATCGGCCAGCAACGCCAATGGCGCGCCTTCCTGACGGCGGGCGATGGCCGCCGTGCGGATACGCTCGACTTCGTCCAGGAAAGCTGGCGAAACCTGTTCCGCCAGCATCCGCCCGACCAGCGCGCCCACATGGCGCACGTCGTCTCGCAAGGGGGCATCGTGCGGCGCAAATCCGGGAGCGGAAAGCGGTTTCATGGACGGCTCCTTAAATACCTGTTGACGATCTCAGGGCAGGTTCTAAGAACCTGTTTACGATCTGAAATGGCTCACGTTGGGCCGCAATCGGGATGAGTGGGTGGCCCATGGCGCGCCGCATGGGCTGGTGCCCATGCAAGCGACTGGGATGCCCAATCGCCCGATTTCGGCCCAACCCGAAGG
>JAITWT010000105.1 GCA_031285125.1 Burkholderiaceae bacterium
GCGGTGCCGCAAAACGGTTCGCCCGAGGACAAACGCCAGGCCGCGCGCGCCATTCAGCAGGCCTGGGAAGAGCTGACGGCCAAGGTGGTCGAGGAGTTCCGCATCAACGGTTTCGAGGCCAAGGACGTGATGCTGCGGCCCGGTTTCCGCATGCAGTACATGGGTCAGTTGAACGATTTGGAAATCGTCTCGCCGATCCACAGCGCCGCCAGCGAGGGCGACTGGGACGCCATGATCGATGCCTTCGAGAACACCTACGCCCGCGTCTATGCGAGCGCGGCGCGTTCGCCGGAGTTGGGTTTTTCAGTGACGGGGGTGATCATGCGCGGCACTGTCGCCACCCAGAAACCGGTGCTGCCCGAAGACCCCGATGGCGGCCTGACGCCGCCTGCCGAAGCGCGACTGGGCACGCGCAAGCTCTATCGCCACAAGCGCTGGCTCGATGCGGTGCTCTGGAAGATGGAGGCGCTCAAGCCGGGCAATGAAATCTTCGGCCCGGCCATCATCGAATCGGACGCCACCACCTTCGTCGTGCCCGACGGTTTCGCCACCACGCTGGACAAGCACCGGCTGTTCCATCTGCGCGAAATCGACAAGACTTCCATCCACTGAAAACCCAGGAGACAGATCATGAGCGCATTGTTGAAAGAAAAGGGCACGCCCTTTGCGGATTTGCTGGGCAACGGCCAGACCTTGCAGGAGTTCCGCCAGGCCATTCTGGCGCGCACCGCCCACACCGGTCACTACAACGGGCTGCGCAAGCTGGCGTTGCGCGAATCGGAGCCGATCCGCTACGAAAAGTTGTTTTCCAAACTGCGCGGCGGCTTGGTGCACGCGCGCGAGACGGCCAAGAAAATCGCCGCCAGCCCGATCGTCGAGCAGGAAGGCGAGCTGTGCTTCACGCTGTACAACCCGGCGGGCGATTGCGTGCTGACCTCCACCGGCATCATCATCCATGTCGGCACGATGGGCGCGGCCATCAAGTACATGATCGAGAACAACTGGGAAGACAACCCCGGCATCCGGCCCGGCGACATGTTCACCAACAACGATTGCGCCATCGGCAACGTGCATCCCTGCGACATCTCCACCATCGTGCCGATCTTCATTCAAGGCAGGCTGATCGGCTGGGTCGGCGGCGTCACGCACGTGATCGACACTGGCGCGGTCACGCCCGGCTCCATGTCCACCGGGCAGACGCAGCGCTTTGGCGACGGCTACATGATCACCTGCCGCAAGACCGGCGCCAGCGACAAGCCTTTCCGCGATTGGCTGCACGAGTCGCAGCGCTCGGTGCGCACGCCCAAGTACTGGATCCTCGATGAAAAGACCCGCATCGCCGGCTGCCACATGATCCGCGCGCTGGTCGAAGAAGTGGTGGCCGAGGAAGGGCTGGAGGCCTACGACAAGTTCCAGTACGAGGTCATCGAAGACGGGCGGCGCGGCTTGCAAACGCGCATCAAGGCCATGACGCTGCCGGGCAAATACCGCAAGGTGGCGTTCGTCGATGTGCCCTACAACCACCCGGACGTGCAAACCAGCAATGCGTTTGCCAAGCTCGACTCGATCATGCACGCGCCGGTGGAGATGGAAATCCGCAAGGACGGCTCCTGGCGGCTGGACTTCGAGGGCGCCAGCCGCTGGGGCTGGCACAGCTACAACGCGCACCAGGTGGCGTTCACCAGCGGCATCTGGGTGATGATGACGCAAACCCTGGTGCCGACCCAGCGCATCAACGACGGCGCTTACTACGGTACCGAGTTCCACATGCCCAAGGGGTCGTGGAATAACCCCGATGACCGGCGCACCGGTCATGCCTACGCCTGGCACTTTCTGGTGAGCGCCTGGACCACCATGTGGCGCGGCCTGAGCCAGGCTTATTTCAGCCGCGGCTATCTGGAGGAAGTCAACGCCGGCAATGCCAACACCTGTAATTGGCTGCAAGGCGGGGGGATCAATCAGGAAGGCGAGATCCACGCCGTCAACAGTTTCGAGTCCGCCAGTTGCGGCACCGGCGCGTGCGCGATGAAGGATGGCATCAACCACGGCGCCGCGATCTGGAACCCGGAAGGCGATATGGGCGACATCGAAATCTGGGAGATGGCCGAACCGCTGTTGTACCTGGGGCGCAACGTCAAGATCAACTCCGCCGGTTACGGCCAATACCGCGGCGGCGCCGGCTTCGAATCGCTGCGCATGGTCTGGAAGGCGCAGGACTGGACCATGTTCTTCATGGGCAACGGCTACATGAACAGCGATTGGGGCTTGATGGGCGGCTACCCCTCGGCGGCGGGTTACCGGTTCGAGGCGCACAAGACGGGCCTGAAGGAGCGCATCGCCAAGGGGCAGAGCCTGCCGCTGGGCGGCGACGGCAATCCCGACGACGGCCTGTACGAAAAGCACATCAGCCGCAGCGCGGCGGTCAAGCGCGACCAGCAGTGCATGACCACCGAGGATTGCTACGACAACTACGACCTGTACCTGAACTATCTGCGCGGCGGCCCCGGCTTTGGCGATCCGATCGACCGCGAGGCGGCGGCCATCGAGAAGGATTTGAACGGCCAGATCCTGCTGGCCGAGTTCGCCGAAAAAATTTATGGCGCCGTTTGCAGCCCAGATGAAAAAGGCGTCTGGCACGTGGACGCCCAGGCCACCGCCAAGCGCCGCGCCGAGATGCGCAAGGAACGCATCGCGCGCGCGCAACCGGTGCGCGACTGGATGGCGCAAGAACGCGAGCGCATCTTGCGCAAGGATGCTTCGGTACAGGTGCGGCACATGTACGCCACCAGCTTCGACCTTTCGCCCAAGTTTCTCGACAGCTTCCGCGCGTTCTGGACCTTGCCGCCCGAGTGGACGGTGGTTGAAACCGAACTGGGCGTGCCCAGTTACGGCGCCAAGTTCCGCATGGATCTGGGCAAGCTGCCCGACGTGCGTACCGTCACGCTGGTGGAAGAGTGAAGCGCGATCGAAATCACTGGAGACAACTGGAGACCCCCATGAGCACCTAT
This sequence comes from Burkholderiaceae bacterium, assembly GCA_031285125.1. Lineage (GTDB taxonomy): Bacteria > Pseudomonadota > Gammaproteobacteria > Burkholderiales > Burkholderiaceae_C > JAITWT01. The sequence continues at coordinate 3,009 of JAITWT010000105.1, forward strand.
ACCCAGGAACAAATCAACCACATGGTCGAGGGCACGCTCGACTGGGATACCACCTTGCGCATGCTGTCCATGCCCAAGGACGGCGCGCGCTTCAAGATGTACGTCAAGGCGCTGCAAGCCAAGACCGGCATGAAGGACACCATCGTGCTGCCGCTGGGGCCGCATCTGTACATCGTCAGCGACGCCCAAACCAAGCGCTGGGAAACCAAGTGCGATTGCGGCTACAGCTTTGGCGATTGGCGCGGGAACTGGAAACTCAACGCGCTGGTCTA
>JAITWT010000113.1 GCA_031285125.1 Burkholderiaceae bacterium
CGGAACAGGCGGAACAAGCCGAGGACACAGCGCAGGCCGCACCAACGCCGGCCAGCGCGGAAGGTGGTGCAAATGGCGATGCAGATGGCGATGCAGATGGCGGTGGTGATGCGCCGCCGCCGCCCGTGCGGCCCGCCGAAACCGGCTATGCCCCGGCCATCCTCGCCGTCACCGGCACCAACGGCAAGACGACCGTCACCTCGCTCACGGGCTTGCTGGTCGAGCGCGCGGGAAAATCGGTCGCGGTCGCCGGCAACATCGGCCCGACGCTGCTGGATACCTTGAGCGAGCGCATCGACGCCAACGCGCTGCCCGAGGTCTGGGTGCTCGAACTGTCGAGCTTCCAACTGGACAGCGCCAACGGCTTTGAGCCCACCGCCGCAACGGTGCTCAACATCACGCAAGACCATCTTGATTGGCACGGCAGCATGGCCGCCTATGCCGCGGCGAAGGCGCGCGTCTTCGGTCAAAAGGCCCTGATGGTGCTTAACCGCGACGACCCGCAGGTCATGGCGATGCGGCCCTCGCCATCGTCTGCACCCGCACCGGGGCGCGCCAAGGCGCAGCGTCTGCCGCGGCCGCAACAGCGCGCCTGCGTCAGCTTTGGCGCCGGGCTGCCGCAGCGTCCTGGCGACTGGGGGATCGAGCGCGTCAACGACATGGCTTGGCTGGTGCATGCGCACGAGAGCGATGAGACACTCAAACGCAAGCGTGTTCCCAGCGGCCAGGCCGGCGCCGTCGCGCCGCAGGAAATTTTTCTGCAACGTCTGCTGCCTGCCGACGCGCTGCGCATTCGCGGTCAGCACAATGCCATGAACGCGCTGGCGGCGCTCGCGCTGGCCCGCGCCGCCGGCTGCGTCCTGGCGCCCATGCTCTATGGCTTGCGCGAATACCGGGGTGAACCGCATCGCGTCGAGCCGGTCGCGGTGGTGCGCGAGGTCGAGTATTTCGACGATTCCAAGGGCACCAATATCGGCGCCACCGTGGCCGCGCTCAAAGGGCTGGGGGCGCAGCGGCGCGTTGTCGTCATTCTTGGCGGCGATGCCAAGGGACAGGACTTTGCGCCGCTGGTCGATCCGGTGCGCCGCCATGCGCGCGCGGTGGTACTGATCGGGCGTGACGCCCCCCTGATAGAAGCCGCGCTGGCCGGGACACCGGCGCCCGTGGTGCACGCGGTTTCGATGTCAGAAGCCGTCGTGCTGGCCGCGCGCCGCGCGCAGGGGGGCGATGCGGTCCTGCTCTCGCCGGCGTGCGCGAGCTTTGACATGTTCCGGGACTACGCGCACCGCGCCGAGGTCTTTCGTGAAGCGGTGCAGGCCTGGGCCGATGAATGCGCCGGCGTATCGCAAGACGGTCTCTCCATGGGAGATGCCGCATGAGCCGCAGCGCATTCGCGCCCATACAGGCGCTGGCGCGCCGGCGCCGCCATGCGCGCAACAGCAGCATTGATGCGCTGCCTGTACGGCTGGGCGCGACTGACGCGACCCAAACGCGCGCGCTGCCGATGCGCGTGGTGGGCTTCGACGAAATGCTGCTGTGCATCGTGGTCGCGTTCTTGGTGTGGGGGCTGGTGATGGTCTATTCGGCCTCGATTGCGATCTCCGACAAGCCCGGTTTCGCCCAGGTCAGCGGCTATACGCAGAGCTATTTCCTGACGCACCACGCGGCTTCGCTGGGGGTGGCTTGCATCGCCGCCGTGATTGTTTTCCAGGTTCCGATGCGCCTGTGGGAACGCGCCGCACCTTGGATTTTTGTGAGCGCTTTATTGCTGCTGGTGGTGGTTCTCGTGCCGCATATCGGGCGCAGCGTCAACGGCTCGCACCGCTGGATTCCGCTGTTCGTCACCAACTTCCAGCCCTCCGAACTGGCCAAGTTGGCCATGGTGCTGTATGCGGCCGATTACATGGTGCGCAAGCTCGACATCAAAGAGCGCTTTTTCCGTGCCGTGTGGCCGATGGCGCTGGCGGTACTGATCGTGGGCCTGCTGCTGCTGGCCGAGCCCGACATGGGGGCCTTCATGGTGATCGCGGTGATTGCCATGGGCATCCTGTTTTTGGGGGGCGTCAATGTACGCATGTTCTCCCTCATCGCCTTGCTGGTGGTGATCGCGTTTTCGTTGATCGTCGCAGCCTCGCCGTGGCGGCGCGAGCGCATCTTCGCCTCTCTCGATCCATGGAGCGCAACCAATGCGCTGGGCAAGGGCTACCAGCTTTCACATGCGTTGATCGCCGTAGGCCGCGGGCGCATCTGGGGCGTCGGGTTGGGCGGCAGCGTCGAAAAACTCAACTGGCTGCCCGAGGCGCATACGGACTTTCTCCTTGCGGTGATCGGCGAGGAGTTCGGCTTGGTCGGGGTGCTCGTCGTGATCGTGATGTTCACTTGGATGACGCGCCGCATCATGCACATCGGCCGCCAGGCGATCGTCCTGGACCGCGTGTTTTCGGGCTTGGTGGCGCAGGGTATCGGCGTGTGGATCGGCTTTCAGGCCTTCATCAACGTGGGCGTCAACCTGGGGGCGCTGCCGACCAAGGGGCTGACGCTGCCGCTGATGAGCTACGGCGGCTCGGCCATCGTGATGATGATGATTGGGCTGGCCATCGTGCTGCGGGTGGATCGTGAAAACCGCACCTTGATGCGCGGAGGACGCGTATGAACACGGCCTCCGTGATGAACGCGGCCTCTGCGGCAACCCCAACGGCGCTGGTCATGGCCGGCGGGACCGGCGGCCATATCTTCCCCGGCCTGGCGGTGGCGCAGGCGTTGCGCGGGCGCGGTTGGCGCGTGCACTGGCTGGGCGCACCCACGGGCATGGAGCATGAGCTGGTGCCGCCGCAGGGCTTTGCCTTCGAGCCGGTGCAATTTGGCGGCGTGCGCGGCAAGGGCCTGGCAACCCTGTTGCGGCTGCCGGCGCGGCTGTTGCGCGCGCTTTGGCAAAGCGCGTGCGTGCTGCGCCGCGTGCGCCCGGATGTGGTGATCGGTCTGGGCGGCTACATCACTTTCCCTGGGGGCTTGATGAGCGCGCTGCTGCGCAAGCCGCTCGTGCTGCATGAACAAAATTCGGTCGCGGGACTGGCCAACAAGCTGTTGGCGCGCGTGGCCCGGCGCGTGTTCACGGCGTTTCCCCGTGTGCTGGACCCAGGAGAATGGGTCGGCAATCCGTTGCGCGCGGCGTTTCTCGAACAGCCGCCGCCGCAGGAGCGCTTTGCCGGGCGCAACGGGCCGCTGCGGCTGCTGGTCATCGGCGGCAGCCTCGGCGCGCAGGCGCTCAACCGTGTCGTGCCGCAGGCGCTGGCGCGGATCGCGCCGCCGCTGCGGCCGGTGGTGCGGCATCAAAGCGGCGCCAAGCAGATCGATGCGTTGCGCGCCAATTACGCGGCCGCTGGGGTGCAGGCCGAGCTGATCCCTTTCATCGACGATACCGCCTGCGCCTTTGCCGAGGCCGATCTGATCATCGCGCGTGCAGGCGCGAGCACGGTCACCGAAATTGCGGCGGTGGGGGCGGCGGCGCTGTTCGTGCCGTTCCCGGCGGCGGTCGATGACCATCAGAGCGCCAACGCACGGTTTCTGGCCGACGCGGGCGGCGGCTGGCTCATCGCGCAGTCCGCACTGACGCCGCAGAGCTTGGCCGATTTGATTCAAAACATGACGCGCGCCGCGCTGCTGGAGCGCGCAATCAAGGCGCGCACCTTGGCCAAGACCGATGCGGTCGAGCAGATCGTGCGCGCTTGCGAGGATTTGACACAACAATGAAACACGCAATTCATCACATTCATTTCGTCGGCGTGGGCGGCTCGGGTATGAGCGGCATCGCCGAAGTGCTGTTGAACCTGGGCTACACCATCACGGGCTCGGATATGAACGACAGCGCAACGCTGCGCCGGCTCGCGGGGCTGGGCATCCGCACCTATCTCGGCCACGACGCGGCACATATCGAGGGCGCCGATGCGGTGGTCACCTCCACCGCGGTGCATGCCGACAACCCCGAGGTGCTGGCCGCGCGTGAGAAAAACATTCCCGTGGTGCCGCGCGCGCTGATGCTCGCCGAGCTGATGCGCTTGAAGCAGGGCATCGCCATCGCCGGTGCGCACGGCAAGACCACCACCACCAGTCTGGTGGCCAGCGTACTGGCGGCGGCGGGGCTCGATCCCACGTTCGTCATCGGCGGGCGCCTGAACAGCGTGGGCGCGAACGCGCAGCTGGGCCATGGCGATTACATCGTGGTCGAGGCCGACGAATCCGACGCTTCGTTCCTGAATCTGTTGCCGGTGATGGCGGTGGTCACCAACATCGACGCCGATCACATGGAGACGTACGGCCACGATTTCAGCAAGCTCAAACACGCCTTCATTGACTTCCTGCACCGGATGCCTTTCTATGGCACGGCGATTTTGTGCACCGACGATGCCGCGGTGCGCGAGATCGTGCCGCAAGTGTCCCGCCCCGTGACCAGTTACGGTTTTAACGCGCAGGCGCAGGTGCGTGCCGTCGATGTGCGCGCTGTAGCCGGTCAGATGCATTTCACCGCGCAACGGCGCAATGGCGTGACGCTGCCCGATCTGCACGTCGTGTTGAACCTGGTGGGCGAGCACAACGTGCGCAATGCATTGGCGGTGATTGCCGTGGCGGTTGAACTTGGGATCGACGACGCGGCTGTGCTCCGGGGCTTGGCCGAGTTCAAGGGCGTGGGCCGGCGTTTTCAGCGTTACGGCGATATCACCTTGGCCGATGGCCGGTGCGTCACCGTGATCGACGACTATGGCCATCACCCCGCCGAGATGGCCGCCACACTGGCGGCGGCGCGCGGCGCGTTTCCTGGGCGGCGCATCGTGCTGGCCTTCCAGCCGCACCGCTACACGCGCACGCGCGATTGTTTCGAGGATTTCGTCAAGGTCATTGGCCAGTCGGTGGATGCCGTGCTGCTGACCGAGGTTTATCCCGCCGGTGAGGCGCCGATCGTTGCCGCCGATGGCCGCACGCTGGCGCGCGCGCTGCGCGTGGCGGGCAAGGTCGAGCCGGTGTTCGTCGATGAGATCGACGCGCTGCCGCAGGCCATTGTCGATAACACGCGCGATCAGGATGTCTTGATTTGCATGGGCGCGGGCTCGATCGGGGGGGTGCCGGCCAAGGTGGTCGAACTCGCCGCAGGCCAAGCAGGCCGGGCCAGTAAAGCGGGTCAGGCGGTCAATAAAGAAGCGGGCCATCAAGTGCGCGCCAAAGCACCCAAAGGGGGCCGCGCATGAGCGCCGTGATCGATCCGAAAGCGCTGGGCAAGGTTGCCGTGTTGATGGGCGGCGCCTCCGCCGAGCGCCGTATTTCGCTGCTATCGGGCCAGGGCGTGCTGGATGCGTTGCGCGCCGGCGGTGTCGATGCGCGGCCCTTCGACCCGGCCGAACGCGATTTGAGCGAATTGCGCCGCGAGGGCATCGCGCGCTGCTTCATCGCGCTGCATGGCCGCCACGGCGAGGACGGAACGGTGCAAGGCGCGCTTGAACTGCTGGGTATTCCCTACACCGGCTCAGGCGTGATGGCGTGCAGCGTGGCGATGGACAAGGTCATGACCAAGCGCCTCTGGCTTGCCGAGGGACTGCAGACGCCGCGTTATGTCCGCCTGGTTTCCGGTGCGCAGGATTTACAGCAAGAACGCGAGCAGATTGCGGCGCTGCCCGGTTTGCTGGGGCTGCCGTTGATCGTCAAGCCCGCGCATGAGGGATCGTCGATCGGCGTGACCAAGGTGACGGATGCCGCGCAGATTCCGGCGGCGCTGGCCGAGGCCGCCAAGTACGACGCCGAAGTGCTGTGCGAAGAATTTATCGACGGTCAGGAGGTCACCTGCGCCGTGCTTGGCAGCGGTACGCATGCGCGGGCGTTACCGGTGGTGCTGATCGTGGCGCCGGCCGAGGGCGGTTACGACTATCAAAACAAGTATTTCACCGATACCGTCCAGTACCGCTGCCCGAGCGGTCTGCCCGAGGCTCTCGAGCGGGAAATTCAGCGCATGGCGCTGGCCTCTTACCGCGCGCTGGGCTGCCGCGGATGGGGCCGCGCCGATCTGATGATCCGTGCGCGTGACGCTCGCCCCTTCCTGTTGGAAATGAACACCTCACCGGGGATGACCAGTCATTCGCTGGTGCCCATGGCCGCGCGCGCCGCCGGTATTGATTACCCGACGCTGTGCCTGCGCCTGTTGGCCAGCGCGGCACTCGATGCGCAGGCATCGTCCTCTTCTATGGGGAGGCAGGGGCATTGATCATGGCGCGCCGTCTTCCCCTGTCTGCTGACATCCGGTTTATGGACGCTGTGGCGCGTTTCGTTGCCGCTGTGTTCGTGCTCGTGCTGGTTGTTGCGGGGTTTTGGTGGGTGCTGCATCGACCCATGTTCGCGCTGAAAGATATTCGTGTTGACGGCGAAATTTTGCATTCCAACACGGCGACCTTGCGCGCCAACGTGCTGCCGCATTTGCGTGGCAATTTCTTCACCATGGATCTGGCGCGTGCCAGCGCCGCTTTCGAGGCCGTGCCTTGGGTGCACACGGCGGTGGTACGGCGTGAATGGCCCGATCGGCTGCGCGTCACGCTCACTGAATACAAGCCGGTCGCCCGCTGGGGTAACGAGGAAAGCGTGATCAATGGCCGTCTGCTCGACGGCCAGGGTCTGGTTTTCTGGTGCAACCCGGCCGATGTCCAGGCCAACGAGGGCCTGCCTCAACTGATCGGCCCCGACGAGCGTGCGCCGCAAGTGCTGGGGATGTACCAGCGCCTTGAGCCGCTGTTCAAGCACGAGGGCCTGTCGATCGATCAGCTCAAGCTGGGCACGCGCGGCAGTTGGCAGGTGATGCTCGGCAGCGGTGCAGTCATCGAATTGGGCCGGGGTCCGGACGATGAGGTGGCCGCAGGCGTCAAGCGGTTTCTGAGTTCGGTGGGACAGGTCGTGAGTCATTACAAGCGCACGCTCGATGAGGTGGAAGGCGTTGATTTGCGTCACAAGGACGCTTACGTGCTGCGCCTGCACGGTGTCAGCACGGTCGATGACGGTGCGCAACTCCCCAATCCGTAGGGACAACCTAACACGAGAATTTTTGCATATGCCCAAAGACTATAAAGATCTGGTCGTCGGTTTGGACATCGGTACCGCCAAGGTGATGGCGGTGGTTGCCGAGATACAGCCCGGCGGCGAACTCAAACTGGCCGGATTGGGCGTCGCGCCGAGCACCGGCCTCAAACGTGGGGTGGTGGTCAACATCGACGCCACGGTGCAGAGCATTCAGCAGGCGCTCAAAGAGGCCGAACTGATGGCCGACTGCAAGATTACCCATGTGTACACCGGTATCACCGGCAGCCATATCAGCGGAATCAATTCCAGCGGGATGGTCGCTGTCAAGGACCGGGAAGTCACGCCGGCGGACGTGCATCGCGTGGTGGAAACCGCGCGCGCGGTCAACATTCCGAGCGATCAGCGCCTGCTGCTGGTCGAGCCGCAGGAGTTCGTGATCGACGGGCAGGATGTGCGCGAACCCATTGGCATGAGCGGCGTACGGCTGGAAGCCAAAGTGCACATCGTGACCGGCGCGCAGAGTGCGGCCGAGAACATCATCAAATGCGTGCGCCGCTGCGGTCTGGAAGTCGATCAGCTCATGCTCAATCCGCTTGCATCGAGCCAGGCCGTGCTGACCGAAGACGAGCGCGAGCTGGGTGTGTGCTTGGTCGATATCGGCGCTGGCGCCACCGATGTGGCGATCTTCGCCAACGGCGCGATCCGGCATACCGCGGTGATTCCGATCGCCGGCGATTTGATTACCAGCGACATCGCCATGGCGCTGCGCACGCCCACCAAGGACGCCGAAGACATCAAGCTCCAAAGCGGTTGTGCCAAACAACTGCTGGCCGATCCGGAAACCCAGGTTGAGGTGCCCGGCTTGGGCGACCGCGGCCCGCGCATGTTGTCCAAACAGGCGCTGGCCGGCGTGATCGAGCCTCGCGTGGAAGAGGTCTTTTCGCTGGTGCAGGAGGAAGTACGTAAATCCGGCTGCGAGGAGGTGCTGTGTTCGGGCGTTGTGCTCACCGGCGGCAGCGCGGTGATGCCGGGCATGGTCGAACTGGGCGAGGACATTTTCCTCAAGCCGGTGCGCCGGGGCGGGCCCCAGTATCACGGCGCGCTGGCCGACATGGTGGCACAGCCGCGCGCGGCCACTGTTATGGGCTTACTCGAAGAAGCACGCTTGGCGCGCTTGCGCGGCTACAAGGTGGCACAAAAACACGGTCCGGTGAAAACGGCCGGGAATCGTATTTGGGGGTGGGTCATGAGGAATTTCTGACCATGCTGCTTCAAAAAACGCTGAACACATCGGTCCTGGCGGGCCTATCCCGGTGGTGGGCGCTGCGCTGGATTGCAAAGAGCGGGGGCGCCGCGGCTTGCATTTCGCGCCTTGCTTTGCGCCCGGAATCGGCAGGTGCGCCCTCGCGCGGATGGGTTCAGAGGCTTGTTCGCATCCTTTTTTGCAGCGCGTTTGCTTGCAGCGCGCTGGTGCGCCGTATGTACGGACCGTGTCTGCCGTTGCACTTTTTGTTTGCGCGATGGCGGCACACCACACGGCCACCGCGAGGACATCGGTTGATTCATTGCAATCGAAACCGGGGCACACCGGCATGAACCGACACATCATCAAATCAATCAGGCAACAGCAACTTCAAGGAGTTTGAAATGACCATCAATACGGAAATGGACGTGGAAATGATCGAAACCGAAGAGTTCAATCAGGGCACCCGAATCAAGGTGATCGGCGTGGGCGGCGGCGGCGGCAATGCCGTGCAGTACATGATCGAGCGCGGCGTGCAGGGGGTTGAGTTCATTTGCGCCAACACCGATGCGCAGGCACTCACGCGCAGCGCAGCGTCCACGCACATCCAGCTGGGCGCATCCGGTCTGGGCGCGGGCAGCAAACCGACCAAAGGGCGTACCGCCGCGGAGGAGAAGGTCGAGGAAATTCGCGCAGCCATCGATGGCGCGCACATGCTGTTCATTACCGCCGGCATGGGCGGGGGCACCGGTACCGGCGCCGCGCCCGTGATCGCGCGCGTGGCCCGGGAGATGGGCACCCTCACCGTGGGCGTCGTCACCATGCCCTTCGAGTGGGAAGGCGGCCGGCGCCTGGCCAATGCCGAAGCGGGTTTGGCCGAACTGGAAGCCAATGTTGACTCGCTGATCGTCGTGCTCAACCAGAAACTGCTGGATGTGTACGGCGATGACGTGGAGCAGGAGGAAGCCTTTGCCCACGCCAATGACGTGCTCAAGAACGCGGTGGGCGGTATTTCCGAAATCATCAACGACTACGGCCTGGTCAACGTCGATTTCGAGGATGTGCGCACCGTCATGGAGGAGCCCGGCAAGGCGATCATGGGGACGGCTTCGGCCAGCGGGCCCGACCGTGCGCGCATCGCCGCCGAACAAGCCACCGTGTGCCCGTTGCTCGATGGCGTCGATGTATCAGGCGCCAAGGGCGTGCTGGTGCTGATTACCGCGGCCAAGCCTTTGCTGTCCGAATCCAGATTGGCCATGGATACCATTCGCGCCATCTCCGCGCCTGATGCGCATGTGATCTACGGCGCCGCCAAAGACGAGTCGCTGGGCGAAGAGATGCGCGTGACGGTGGTCGCCACCGGTCTGGCGCGCCAAAGCCAAATCCGCAGCCGTCAGGCACCGATCGCCGTGGTTCGCACCGGGACCGACGATCCCAAGGGCAGTTCGCATATTCCCGGCGCGGTGGGCGCGTCGGGGTTTCTGGGGGGGCACAACGTCAACATCCCCGCTTACATCCGCCAGGGCTCGCCTGACGTGTGGAGTAATAACCGGGCTGCGAAGGTCGATGCGATGGTTTCGGGCGGCATGTCTCCGGACGAAATCCCCGCATTTCTGCGCAAGCAGGCGGATTGATCGGGTTTGTCTGGCGGGGCCGGGTGTTTCCCGGCCCCGTCAGCAAATCCTCCCGCGCCCTGAGAACTTGTTTGCGATCTCAGAACCTGTTTACGATCTCAAATGGCTCACGTTGGGCCGCAATCGGGATGAGTGGGTGGCCAACGGCGCGCCGCATGGGCTTTGTGCCCATGCAAGCGACTTGGCCGCCCAATCGCCCGATTTCGGCCCAACCCGAAGGGCAGAGGCCTTTTCGGGCGGTCTGCGGCGTTGCAACGCTTGCCCATAGCCAGGCTATGGGCTGCGCGCTGCGCCTTGCATCCCCTCCCGAAAAGGCCTCTGCGTGAGCCATTTGAGATCGTAAACAGGTTCTAAGGTCGATGACCTGTGGTTGGGCGAGTTGCGCCGCATCGGCGGCTTACTGCGGCACCACTACCCGGCGGTCATGTCGTGGAGCGAACCGGAAAAGCGCCGCTACTGGAAAACCCACGACCAGCTTCTCGCCCTGGCCGATGAATTCGCCCAAAAAGTCGGCCTGAAGAGCGTCAGGCTCGACCGAAAAGAACCCCAGGGGGAGTAGAAATGATCCCCACGGTTCTGAAACCCGGAAAATCCGATCACCCCCACACCGCGTTCAAGCGCGTGGTGGAGTACGTCGGGCGCGATGACGATGAAGCGCGCGCCAAGGGTCGGCAGCCGCTGACGGAAGAAAGCTGCGGCGTATTCAATATAGAGGCCAACTGTGGCACGCCCGAGGATCGTGATCTGATCTGGCAGATCATGAGCAGCGACGCCCTCATCGCCACGCATCACCGGGGTACAAAAAACTATCGTGGCAATCCGCTTTACCACTTCGACGTGTCCTGGATGGAAGGCGAGCATCCGACACGCGAGCAACTGGAACAGACGGTTCGCCATCTCACCGGGGACCTTGAATACGGAAAATGCCAGACCTTCTGGGCCATCCACCGCGACACCGATCACGATCACCTGCATGTCGTGGTCAATAAAGTCATCCTCGATCCCGATACCGGGGAGGTCGCGGTCGCCCAAAAAAATCGTTTCGATTACCGCGAACTGGCTCGCCTGACGCGAGAAATCGAAATCGCCCAGGGATGGCAGCACGCACCGGGGTACTTCGTCGCGGTCGAACCGCAGCCGGGGCGGAAAGAAATCATGCCCCGGCAGGAAGCGGTCGGGCGTGGGTTATGGGACAAGGACTGGCAGCGGCAGAAACAAATCAGTAACGCGGCGGGCCGCGCTGAATACTATATGGGTGCGGAATCGTTTCAGGCGTGGGTCGCGCTCGAACCGGCACAAAGCTTGCTCGAAATTCTCGAAAAATCGGGCGCGACATGGGCGCAGGCCCATGCGGTGCTGGCGGAATTTGGCGTAGCCATTGAACTCAAAGGTTCGGGCATGGTCGTGAAGGCCGCGCTCGATGACGGGAAAATCCTGGTGGCCAAAGCCTCGCAGCTCGGGAAATGGGCGAGTAAAGCCTCCTTGGAAAAGCGTCTCGGGCCTTACGCTCCGCCGTCGGCAGAAATCGGGCTGCTTGCCCGGCAGGCGCAAAAAAACTATGCGCGTGCCATGCGCGAGCAGCGCCTGGGCGAACCATCCTCTGGAAATTCCGGTACGGATTCTGATCGGCAAGCCAGAAAAGACGAACGCGCCGCAGCGCGCTCGGAAGCTGCGCGTCAGGCAACGCGGCTGGGCATCGTGGTCAAGGATGCCGATCTTCAGCATGTCGTCAGCGCCGAAAAGGCCAGACTCAAGCCATCGATTCAGAAGGCGCGGCCGCATGGGCGCAGCCGGGGGCTTGAGCGATAGGGCTTCTTCGCCATTGATATGCCGTGCTACGGCCCAGGCGACTCTTTATTATTTGCCGCCCTGAAATGCAATCAGGCCAGCCGCGCCGGACGGTTGCATCCCCGGTAACACCTGACCTTGCGCCAGCGCCTTCAAATATTTCTCGATCACTTCCATGTCATGCGGCGTGAACACCGACGGCGCGGCGGCGATGGCGCTACGGTCGTTCAAGTCACCCGTATCGCCAGCCTCCCACCGATCCAGCCGATCCGCCCAGGCTTGCATCATCATCCGGCGCTGCTCGACATAGGCTGCATGGTTGTACGCCGCCCGAACCTGGTTTGGATCGCAGTGCGATAGTTGTGCCTCGATCCACTCCTGCCGGTAGCCGATTTCGTTGAGCGCCGTCGAAATCGTGGCACGGATGCCGTGGCCAGTGAGCCGGTTTTTATAGCCCATGCGTTTGAGCGCGCCGTTCAAGGTGTTCTCGCTGATGCAATCCTTGAGGCAATCGCGGGAAGCCAGCAGATACCGCTGCGCCGGACGCCGCCGCGCCAGGGCCAGCAATTGCTCAATAATGGCGATGGCCTGACGCGGCAGTGGCACGATATACGGCGGCAGGTCTTGAACGCGCTTGCCTTGTTTGCGCGCCGAGGTCTGCAATTGCTTGACGGCCTCCGGCGGCACGATCCACAGGCCGCGCCCCAGATCGAACTGCTCCGGTGTGGCCGAGCGCAATTCCCCGGTACGAATGCCGATCAGGAGCAACAGACGTATTCCCAGGCAAGTTTCCAGGCTGCCCGCGTAGCCGCGCAAGGCTTGCAGAAAAGCGGGCATATCCTCCATGCGCAGGAAAGGGTTGTGCGCCACGGGAGGTTTGGGCATGGCGACGATATCCAGTTCCAGCGCGGGATTGGACGGCAAACCCTTCTCGACCATCGCGTAGCGGAACATCTGTTTGAACCAGGTGCGCACCTTCTCGGCGCTGGTGAAGGCGCGGCGCTGCTCGATGCGTCGCAGGACGCCCAACAGGTGTGCCTGATTCAACTCGAAGATGGACATTCCGCCCAACGACGGCAATACATCCTTGGCAAAAATCCGGTCGATCTGCGAAAGCGTGCTTTGCCGCCCGGTTTTCAGGCTCAATGCTTTGAAGTCACGCCAGTTCCGAAACACGGATTTGAACGTGTGCTCCGCCACCACGGGCGCCGTCGCCTGAACCTGACGGCGATGACTGCGCGGGTCAACGCCTTGGGCGAGTTGATCACGCAGTTCATCGCGCCGGGTGCGAGCCTCCTTCAACGACAGTTTCGGATACGCCCCGAGAACGACGCGGCATTGCCGCCCCGCCCAGGTGAAACGGAAGTGCCACCGCTCGCCACCCCCAGCGCCGATGAATAGCGCGAGGCCCAGAGTGTCATTGAGGGTCGTGTCTTTGCCGGTGGCTTTGGCGTACTTGACGCCGGTATCGGTCAGTACCATGGAACATCTCCATCGAGGTGATGTGAGATGTACCGGCGCCAGCGGGCGCGTCATAGCGAAAAACCGAACTCCAACGCACCCGCATTTCCATGTACTGACTCATGTACTAAAAATGCGTGGCTTGGGATGGATTTCAATGGACGCTGCTGAACGCCTGCTGGCGCGAATCCAATGAAACCAAGAGATTGTGGACCTTGGGGATGTCCACAGAAGAAATTCTGGAGCGGGAAACGAGTCTCGAACTCGCGACCTCAACCTTGGCAAGGTTGCGCTCTACCAACTGAGCTATTCCCGCGTAGATCATCGCGCATAGCGCGACGAAGGAGAGTGATTATAGCGTGCTTTTGCATTACCTCGCAAATGCTCGCCCTAAAAATCTTCAGCTTTTCTGCCTAGAAACGACAGCCGAACCCACTCGCCAAAGTCGTCACCGATGCGCCAGGCAGGCCACCAATCCCAGCAATATCAAGGGTATTGCCACAATTTGCGACGCTGCCATGCACGCCAAGACAGGCTGGCTGTCCCGTTACTGCCGGATTGCCGTGCGGAATTCAGTGCTTGAGCGAGCCTTCACTGGCCACGACGGCTTGGGCTTCGCGCGGCTTGGTCAGCGTGCCGCCCTGCGCAGCGGCAGAGGCGGCCGTATCCTCGTCGGACAGCGACACGGGCGGACGCTCGAGCGCAATTTCAAGCGCTTTGTCGATCCACTTGATCGGAATGATCTCCAAGCTGTTCTTGACATTCTCCGGGATCTCCTGCAGATCCTTGGCGTTTTCCTCGGGGATCAGCACCGTTTTGATCCCGCCGCGCAACGCGGCCAGCAGCTTTTCCTTCAGGCCGCCGATCGCGGTGACTTCGCCGCGCAGTGTGATCTCGCCGGTCATGGCAACCTCGCCGCGCACAGGAATCCCCGTGAGCGCAGAGACGATGGCGGTGGTCATGGCAACGCCGGCGCTGGGCCCATCCTTGGGCGTGGCGCCATCGGGGACATGGATGTGGAGGTCGCGTTTTTCAAACACTTCATCACGGATCCCCAACCGGCGCGCGCGGCTGCGCACCACGGTGCGCGCGGCTTCAACCGATTCCTTCATCACATCGCCCAGCGAGCCTGTGCGCGTAATCGCGCCTTTGCCGGGCATGGTGGCCACTTCGATGGTGAGCAGATCGCCGCCCACTTCGGTCCACGCCAAACCGACCACCTGCCCAACCTGATTTTGCTGTTCGGCGCGGCCAAAGTTGAATTTGCGCACGCCGAGAAATTCGTTGAGATTGTCACCATGAACGACGACCTTGGACGTCATCTTGCCCAACTGGATCCCCTTGACGACCTTGCGGCAAATCCTGGACAGCTCGCGCTCAAGTGAGCGCACGCCAGCCTCGCGAGTGTAGTAGCGCACGATGTCGCGCACCGCCTGCTCGGTGATTTCCAGTTCGCCATCGGACACGCCATTGTTCTTGATCTGTTTGGGCAGCAGGTATTTGAGCGCGATGTGGGTTTTCTCGTCTTCGGTGTACCCGGACAGACGAATGACTTCCATCCGGTCGAGCAACGCGGGCGGAATATTCATCGAATTCGATGTCGCCACGAACATCACATCGCTGAGGTCGAAATCGAGTTCGACATAGTGATCGCCGAACGTATGGTTCTGCTCGGGGTCAAGCACTTCGAGCAAGGCACTCGACGGATCGCCGCGAAAGTCGGTGCCGACCTTGTCGATCTCATCCAGCAGGAACAGCGGGTTGCGCGTACCGACCTTGGTCAGGCTTTGCAGCACCTTGCCCGGCAGTGCGCCGATGTAGGTGCGGCGGTGGCCGCGGATTTCGGCTTCGTCATGCATCCCGCCCAGCGCCATGCGCACGTACTTACGTCCGGTGGCCTTGGCGACCGACTGGCCCAATGAAGTCTTGCCCACCCCCGGCGGGCCAACCAAGCACAGAATCGGGGCCTTGACCTTCTCCACGCGCTGCTGCACCGCGAGATATTCAAGAATGCGCTCCTTGACTTTGTCCAGACCGTAGTGGTCTTCGTCGAGCACCTCTTGCGCATAGCCCAGGTCGTGCTTGATCTTGGTTTTCTTGCTCCACGGCAGTGAAGCCAGCACATCGATGTAGTTGCGCACCACGGTCGCCTCAGCCGACATCGGCGACATCAATTTGAGCTTCTTGAGTTCGCCTTCGGCTTTCTTGCGCGCGTCCTTGGGCATCTTGGCCAAGCGGATTTTTTTCTCGATTTCCTCGATGTCGGCGCCTTCTTCGCCCTCGCCGAGTTCCTTCTGAATAGCCTTGACCTGCTCGTTCAGATAAAAATCGCGCTGGTTTTTTTCCATCTGGCGCTTGACGCGGCCGCGGATTTTTTTGTCTACGTTCAGAATGTCAACCTCGCGCTCCAGCTGCGCGTAGAGGTTTTCCAAGCGTTCGCGCACGCCGGCCAGATCGAGCGCGCCCTGCTTGTTTTCAAGCTTCAGGGGCAGGTGCGCAGAGATGGTGTCGGCCAAGCGGCCCGGGTCATCGATGCTGGCGATCGAAGTCAATATCTCGCTGGGAATCTTCTTGTTGAGCTTGACGTACTGGTCAAACTGCTGCATGACCGCGCGGCGCAGCGCCTCGATCTCGGTGTCGCGCAGCTGCGCCTCATCGGGCGGCGCCAACGGCGTGACGTTGGCCATGAACAGCGTTTCATCCTCGTCGATGCGATTGACACAAGCGCGCTGCTGGCCCTCAACCAGCACCTTGACGGTGCCGTCGGGCAACTTGAGCATCTGCAAAATGGTCGAGACACAACCGACGCCAAACATGTCACTGGCCGCCGGCTCGTCCTTGAAGGCGGCCTTTTGTGCCAGCAGCATGATGCGGCGATCGGCTTTCATGGCCATTTCGAGCGCCTTGATGCTCCGGGGCCTGCCCACGAACAGTGGGATGACCATGTGCGGAAAGACCACCACGTCGCGCAGCGGCAACAGCGGCAGATCAATGGGCTCGACGGGCAAAGAAGTAGGGTTGGACATCGACGTCCTTGTTAAGGTTGATACACCTGCTGAACCTAGGAAGCCTGTGCACAAACGCCTGCGCGACCTACGCGCGCCCATGGCCGGCACCTGTGTCTGCGCGAAATGGGATCAATGTATCCACGTTCACAGCACAGACGCAACCCTACCCCGTGACGCCCAGAGGGTCTATCACGCACGCTTCGCGCACAAAGGCACGATTTCACGGGCAGGTATTTGCGACACAGAACCCTGAAGTTAAGCAAGCCACACAAATGGCGAGTTTCGCGCGCTTTTCAAGTCGCGCTCAAGAATTGGGTGGAAAAAAGACAGGGAAGGGCGAGAAACGCCTGCTGCGCGCAACACTGGCAACGATTTTCAAGCTTTTTTAGCCGTTTCGCGGTACACGAGCAGCGGCGGCTTGTTTTCTGTGATGGTGGGCTCATCAACCACCACCTTTTCGACGTTATCCAGGCTAGGCAGATCGAACATGGTGTCCAGCAGCGTCTGCTCCAGAATCGAGCGCAACCCGCGCGCACCGGTCTTGCGCTCCAGCGCGCGCCGTGCCATCGCACGCAGCGCCGCCGGGCGCACTTCCAGGCACACACCTTCCATTTCGAGCAGCCGGGAAAACTGCTTGACCAACGCATTCTTCGGTTCGGTGAGAATTTGCACCAGCGCATCTTCGCTGAGTTCATCCAGCGAGGCGATCACCGGCAAGCGGCCCACGAGCTCAGGAATCAAGCCGAATTTGATCAGGTCTTCGGGTTCAACATGATGGAAGACTTCCGTCAGGCTGCGCCCCTCCTTGCTGCGCACGGTGGCGCCAAAGCCGATACCCGAGGCCTCGGTGCGCGCCTCGACCACTTTTTCCAGCCCAGCGAAAGCACCGCCGCAAATAAACAGGATGTTGGTGGTATCGATCTGCAGGAAATCCTGATTGGGATGCTTGCGCCCGCCCTGCGGCGGCACACTGGCCAGGGTCCCTTCAATCAGTTTGAGCAAGGCCTGCTGCACGCCTTCGCCGGAAACATCACGGGTGATCGAGGGGTTTTCCGATTTGCGCGTGATTTTGTCGATTTCATCGATATAGACAATGCCACGCTGCGCCCGCTTGGCGTCGTAATCGCAATTCTGGAGCAGCTTGGTGATGATGTTTTCGACATCTTCGCCCACGTAACCGGCCTCGGTCAGCGTGGTGGCGTCGGCCATGACGAAAGGCACGTTCAGTTGCCGCGCCAGCGATTGCGCCAGCAGCGTCTTGCCCGAACCGGTGGGGCCAATCAGCAAAATGTTGCTTTTGCCAAGTTCCACGTCGTCGGCACGGGCTTTGTCCATGTGACGCAGGCGCTTGTAGTGGTTATAGACGGCCACCGAGAGCATCCGCTTGGCCGCTTCCTGGCCGATCACGTAGTTGTCCAGATTGGCCTTGATTTCCTGCGGTGCGGGCAGCCCGTCACCCTTTTCGGGCGACTTGGCGGCGGGCACATCCTCGCGCACGATCTCATTGCACAGCTCAATGCACTGATCACAGATGAAAACCGACGGGCCGGCAATCAGCTTGCCGACCTCCTGTTCACTTCTGCCGCAAAAAGAGCAGTAGAGCGTTTTGTCTTTCTCGCTGGAAGCGCCTTTGTTGCCGGCCATGGAGTGCTTTAACTGTGATGGGTATTCAATGATGATAACGAAACGCGCAGCGCCGCCTGCGCGCAGCCCCCGCCTTTAGCCGGCCCGCGGCCGGCTCAGGCGGCGGGGCGTTTGTGGATCACTTGATCGATCAAACCGTAGTCTTTGGCCTCGTCGGGGTTCATGAAGTAATCGCGTTCGGTATCGTGCGCGACTTTTTCGAACGGTTGGCCCGTACGCTCGGCCAAGATACGGTTCATCTGCTCTTTGGTACGCAGGATATCGCGCGCATGAATTTCAATGTCGGTGGCCTGGCCCTGCATGCCGCCGAGCACCTGGTGAATCATGATCTTCGAGTTGGGCAGCGAAAAGCGTTTGCCCTTCTCGCCGGCGGCCAACAGGAAAGCGCCCATGCTGGCGGCAAATCCGATGCACAGCGTGGACACCTGCGGCTTGATGAACTGCATCGTGTCATAAATCGCCATCCCCGCGCTGACGCTGCCGCCGGGCGAGTTGATGTACAGGGAAATATCCTTGTCCGGGTTCTCGCTTTCCAGAAACAGCAACTGCGCAACGACCAAGTTGGCCGTCTGGTCGTTGACCTCGCCCACCAGGAACACCAGGCGCTCCTTCAGCAAACGCGAATAAATGTCGTAAGACCGCTCGCCGCGGCCCGACTGTTCGACCACCATTGGGATCAGGCCCAGGGCCCGGGTTTGTTGCGCGCTCATGGTTGCTCTCTGTTGGAGTATCAGGCTTGCTGCTGGGCCATCAGTTCGTCGAATTCAAGTGTTTTATCGACCACCGTGACCCGCTCCAGCACGAAACCGGTGACGTTGTTTTCCATCACCACCGCTTCAACCTCGGACAGACGGCGTTGATCATCGTAGTACCAGCGGATGACCTCAGCCGGCCTTTCGTAGCTGGAAGCCAGCTCCTCGATGTGGGACTTGATCTGTTCGGGCGTCGTTTGCAAATTATTGGCGCGCACCAGCTCGGCCACCGTCAACCCGAGCCGAACACGGCGCTCGGCCTGCGGGCGGAACACCTCCTCGGGGATGGGCGCCTTATCGGCATCTTTGATGCCGCGCTGCTTGAGATCGGCGCGCGCACCGGCAATCATGCGCTCCAGCTCGGCTTGAACGCTGGACTTGGGCAATTCGAGTTCCGCGTTGGCAATGAGCGCATCCATCACCGCGGCCTTGTTGCGCGCCAACAGGCGGAATTTCACTTCGCGCTCGAGGTTCTTGCGGATATCGGCGCGCAGCCCGGCAACGCTGGCATCGGCAATACCCAGCGATTTGGCCAGTTGCTCGTTCACCTCGGGCAGGTGCGCGGCTTCGATTTTTTTGACCGTCACCAGAAAATCGGCCTGCTTACCGGCCACATCCTTGCCGTGGTAATCGTCCGGGAAGACAAGCGGGAAGCTGCGACTGTCTCCAATCTTCAGGCCGCGCACGGCATCCTCGAAGACTTTGAGCATCTGGCCCTCACCGAGCACGAACTGGAAGTCCTCGGCCTTGCCGCCCTGGAACGCTTCGCCATCGATCTTGCCTTCGAAATCGACCGTGACACGATCGCCTTCCTGGACCTGCGCGTCGTGTGCGCGCTGCGCGAAGGTGCGGCGCTGCTTACGCAGGATCTCCAGGGTTTTGTCGATGGCGGCGTCGTTCACCTCGGCCGACAGACGTTCGATGGTGACATCGGACAGATCCTTGATCTTGACCTCGGGGAAGACCTCAAATACCGCATCAAAGGCCAGCTCGCCTTCGGGCGCATCCTGCTTCTCCGTGATGTGCGGCGGCGCGGCCACGCGCAGCGCCGCCTCGTTGGCGGCGCGTTCGAAGGCTTCGCCGACTTTTTGGTTCATCACCTCGTATTGCACCGAGTAACCATAGCGTTGGGCGACCACATTCATCGGTACCTTGCCGGGACGGAAACCATCCATGCGCACAGTGCGTGCCAGCCGCTTCAGGCGCGTCTGGACCTCGGTTTCAATCACCTCCACCGGCAGGGTCAGGGTAATTTTGCGTTCAAGCTTGTCGAGGGTTTCAACATTCACGGTCATTTGCATTCCTTGCAAGAGTTGCGGAAATATCGGTCAACCTGGTGCGCGGGGCCGGACTCGAACCGGCACGCCATTGCTGGCGTCAGGACCTAAACCTGGTGCGTCTACCAATTTCGCCACCCGCGCCCATTGCCGTATTCCCTTTTTCCTGTTTTCAGGTGAAAGGCGCGTGTGCCGCGGGAAGCTCCCCGCGCCGATACGCGCCGTTTGCGGCGTACAGACCCGCAGCGTTTTCGCCAGAGTCAGTCCATCCGTTGAAATTGGTGAACTGCGCATTTTACTAATATTAAATCTGGGCTTTTTCACTGCCTTGTGCCCTGCGCGTCCGACCAACATTTTCTAAAAAAATGGAAAAGCCGACAGCCGACCGGCCGGCAAGGGTAGAAGCGCTGACATCCCCGAAAATCGCCCCATGCGTTTCAGCACAGAGCCCCCGAGTCCAGCCGCACCGCCGGCCAGCAACGTCGCCATCGTCTGGTGCAACCTCGGCTCCCCCGACGCCCCGACCGCACGCGCCATGCGCCCCTACCTGGCCGAATTCCTGGCCGACCCGCGCGTGGTCGAATTGCCGCGCGCACTGTGGCTGCCGATTCTGCACGGCATCATCCTGCGCACGCGCCCGGCCCGATCGGCGGCGAAATACTCCCGCATCTGGACACCGCAAGGCGCGCCGCTGAAGCAATGGAGCGCGCGCCAGGCCGTGCTGCTGGGCGACGCGCTGGCCGAACGCGGCCTCCCCATCCAGGTGCGCGCAGCGATGCGTTACGGCCGGCCTTCGATCGCTGCGGAACTCGACGCGCTGAAGCGCGCCGGAGCGCGCCGCATTCTGGTGCTGCAAGGCTATCCACAGTACTCGGACGCGACGACCGCCAGCGTGATCGATGCCGTCAACGCGTGGTGCGCGCGCACGCGCGTGCTGCCTGAACTGCGCTTCGTCGGCCACTATCACGACGACCCGCTGTACATCCGCGCCCTGGCGCAATCGGTGCGCGCGCATTGGCAACGCAACGGACGCGGCGATCTGCTGCTGATGAGCTTTCACGGCATCCCCGTACGCGCCATCACGCAAGGCGACCCCTACGAAGCCCAATGCCACCGTACCGCCCAATTGTTGGCGCAGCACTTGCAACTGCCGGCCACCCAATACCGGGTGACTTTCCAGTCGCGCTTTGGCAACGCACGGTGGCTTGAACCCAGCACCGCGCGGACCCTGTCCACGCTGGGACAAAACAGCGCCACACATCCCGCCGCAGGAACAGGGAGCGAAGGTGCCGCTCGCGTGGATGTAATCTGCCCCGGCTTTGTCAGCGACTGCCTTGAAACGCTCGAAGAAATCGCCATGGAAGGCCGCGATACCTTCATGCGCGCGGGCGGGCGCACGTTCCACTACATCCCTTGCCTGAACGGCCGGGCCGATTGGATCGATGCGCTCGCAACGCTTGCACAGCGCCACCTCGCCGGCTGGATCGAAGCCTCAGATTGACGGTGCCGCTGACAGTGCCGTTAACGGCGCCGCTTTCATGGCTTTTTCTTTTTGACCGCCTTGGCGACCTCGTAGCCAACCATGCGCTGCTCCCGCTGCGCCCCTCGATTTATTGACTTTTGCGCTGCGGCCACGCCATTGCGCCATTGGGCAGGGCCCCGGGCAGTGAACCGTTGGGCGCCGCCTGGATGCCCCAGCGCGCGAACGCCTGGTCATCGGAGACGCGGGCATCGACCCAGTGCGCGCCTTCGGGCGTGTGTTCTTTTTTCCAGAAAGGGGCCTGGGTCTTGAGGTAATCCATCAAAAACTCACACGCGCGAAAGCTTTCGCCGCGATGGGCCGAAATCACCGCCACCAGCACGATTTGCGCGGCCGCCTCCAGCGGGCCCACGCGGTGCACGACACGCGCGCCGAGAATGCCAAAACGGCGCTGCGCTTCGTCGATCATGGCCTCGATGGAGCGCTCCGTCATGCCCGGGTAATGCTCCAGCTCGATCCATTGGACGGCGCGGTTTTGGCTGCAATCGCGCACGGTGCCGACGAAACAGCACACCGCGCCCACATCGGCGCGGCCCTCGCGCAAAGCCAGAATTTCACGCTGCGGATCGAAATTCGCCGTCTGGATAAAAACGCGCGGCAGCGCCACATCGGAGCCCGCGCGTAAATCGTCGCGTTTGATCATCATTGCTCACATTAGGGCATGTGCCCCCTAGCCTCCAGTAACCGGCGGGAAAAAAGCCACTTCGCAACCTTCGATCAGCGCGGCATCCTCCCCCCGCATGACCTGGTTCAGTGCCATGCGCACAGCCCGCCCGCGCGCCAGCGCCCGTGCATGTGCACCGCCGCGTGCAATCAACTCATCGCGCAGCGCACCGAGTGTGGCGGCGGCCGTCTCGATTTGCTCGCCGGACGTATTCAAGTCTTCACGCAAAGAAGCGAAATACCGGATGTAAACGCATGTCATCGCTTTGACTCCTTCAGGCCCTTTTCATCGTCTTGTATTCAACCCAGAAACCGTCATTGAACGCGGCCCACCCAGAGATGAAGCTCGCCGAAGCGGCTCAAACGGCTCCCCATGCGACGTCCTGGAAGATAACAAGCGGTCATCAACTGCGGTTTTCAGGTTCAAGCGAGCAACGGCGCAAAGGGAATGAACCGCACCATATCACCGGCTTTAAAAGGCTGGTTGGGCGGCACATCGATCAGGCCCTCGCCCCAGACGACCGAACTGAGTACGCCCGAGCTTTGGTTGAGAAACAGTTCCAGCGCCCCCGTCGCACCGATGCGCGCACGCAGAAATTCGCGCCGCGCGCCAGCGCGCGGCCCATCACTGCCCGCACGCACCATCATCGTGCACGGCGCGGTCTGCGTTGCGCCCTGCAGCCGCAACAGAAAAGGACGCACCAGCAACAGGAAAGTGACGAAACTGGCGACCGGATTGCCCGGCAACGCGCACAGGTGCGCAGCGCCGATGCGGCCATAGGCGAAAGGCTTGCCGGGCTTGATCGCAAGCGACCACAGTTCGAGCGTACCCAGCGCCTGCACGGCGGCCTTGATATGGTCCTCTTCACCCACGGAGACGCCGCCGGTGGTGACGATCACGTCGCTATGGGCCGCCGCTTCACGCAACGCAGCCAGCGTCGCCTCGTAGCGGTCCGGCGTCACGCCGAGATCGCGTACCTCACAGCCCTGCCGGCGCAGCAGCGCGCGCAGAAAAAAGCGGTTCGAGTTGTAAATCGCGCCAGGCGGCATCGCTTCGGGCGCGATTTCACCGGGCATGGCCAGCTCATCCCCCGTGGACAGCAGCGCCACGCGCGGGCGCCGCGCCACCTGCAATTGCGCGCACCCCACGCTCGCGGCCAAACCCAGCGCGGCAGGCGTCAGGCGCTGCCCCGCCGCCAGCACCACGCTGCCGCTGCGCACATCCTCGCCCGCACGGCGGATGCAACAGCCCGAAGCCGGCGCAACGTTGATGCGGACACGGCCAAAAACATCGGCGCCGCTTTCTGGATCGAGCGCTTGGGCCTCTTCCTGCATGACCACCGCATCGGCGCCCTCAGGAACCGGCGCGCCGGTGAAGATGCGCGCGGCCGTGCCAGGCGCCAGTGGCACGCCGACCTGACCGGCCGGAATGCGCTGCGAGACGGGGAGTAACACCCCCGGCGCGGCGCAATCGGCCACGCGCACGGCATAGCCGTCCATCGCGCTGCTGTCGTGCGGCGGCACGGTCAGCGGCGAAACCACCGCTTGCGCGAGCACGCGGCCATCGGCTTCGAAAGTGGAGACGGCCTCGGCCTTCAAGCACGGCTGAGCATAGGCCAGCAGCCGCATGATGGCATCGTCAAGCGGGATCGGGGCAGGGCGCTTCAATTCGGACATGGACGATCGATCTGCAGAACAAAAAGTGAACGATACAAAAATAAGCCGTGATTCTCCGGACTGATTCCATTTTCAGATCAATCACGACCCTTCCTGACATTCAAGCGCCTTCAGGCAATCTGCGCACAGCCCGTACAGCGACATCGAATGATCCTGCAGAACCCAGCCTTTGCCTTTGGCAATGCTTTGCTGACGGCGCTCGATAGCAGAATCGAAAAACTCTTCGACCCTGCCGCAACGGGTGCAAATCAAGTGATCGTGGTGCAGGCCTTCATTGAGCTCATAGACCGCCTTATCCGCCTCGAAGTGGCTGCGCTTGAGGATGCCCGCGTGCTCGAATTGCGTCAGCACGCGATACACGGTGGCCAGCCCGACATCCATGTGCTCGCTCAGCAACATGCGGTAAATGCCTTCGGCGCTCATGTGACGCTGGCCGCCGGATTGGAAAATCCCCAGGATTTTCAAGCGCGGCAGCGTGGCCTTCAAGCCTGTGCTTTTGAGTTCGTCAATGCTCGCCATGCTTTTTATGGCTGAAGTCTTGTTTCATGAATATTCGCCCGAAATGCAATCCATGCATTCGCATTCACTGCAATCACCGCAAAACGCAAGCGGCAACCCGCCCCCAGGGCATCGGGAAGATTCGCAACGCTGCAGTGGACACGAAAGCACGATTTCATACAACCAAGTATCAAGTATCGCTGTGGGGCCAGACGTTAGAACCTGTTTACGATCTTAAATGGCTCACGTTGGGCCGCAATCGGGATGAGTGGGTGGCCCATGGCGCGCCGCATGGGCTGGTGCCCATGCAAGCGACTGGGATGCCCAATCGCCCGATTTCGGCCCAACCCGAAGG
>JAITWT010000115.1 GCA_031285125.1 Burkholderiaceae bacterium
AGAACCTGTTTACGATCTGAAATGGCTCACGTTGGGCCGCAATCGGGATGAGTGGGTGGCCAACGGCGCGCCGCATGGGCTGATGCCCATGCAAGCGACTTGGCCGCCCAATCGCCCGATTTCGGTCCAACCCGAAGGGCAGAGGCCTTTTCGGGCGGTCTGCGGCGTTGCAACGCTGGCCCATAGCGCTGGCTATGGGCTGCGCGCCGCGCCTTGCATCCCCTCCCGAAAAGGCCTCTGCGTGAGCCATTTGAGATCGTAAACAGGTTCTCAGCGATGCAGGCCGCGTTCGTCGGGCTCATTGGTGGATACGCTGATGACGCTGACATGCTGCCCCTTGGCCCTGCGCCACGCATAGACGGCATAACCGCTGATCCCATAGACGACGAACAGGCCGAACAAGGCCGTCGGCGGATCGATGTTGATCATCGCGATCAGTAACACGATGAGCACAATGGCGGCGAAGGGCACGCTGCGTTTCATGCGGATGTCCTTGAAACTATAGAACGGCGCATTGGTCACCATCGTCAGCCCGGCATACAGCGTGAAGCCGAAAGTGATCCAGCGGATCTGCGGGAACGTGGCGAATGTGGCCCAGCCGCCATCTTCCAGCGACCCGCTCACCAGCCAGACCAGGCCCACCACCAGCGCGGCCGCGGCGGGCGAAGGCAGGCCCTGGAACCAGCGTTTGTCGATCACCCCGGCGTTGACATTGAAGCGCGCCAAGCGCAGCGCCGCGCAAGCGCAGTAGATGAAAGCCGCGATCCAACCCCAGCGGCCCAGCCCTTTGAGCGACCACTCGTAAGCGATTAGCGCAGGGGCCACCCCAAAGGAGACCATGTCCGAGAGCGAATCCATTTGCTCCCCAAACGCACTTTGGGTGTGCGTCAAGCGCGCGACCCGGCCATCCAGACTGTCGAGCACCATCGCGGCGAACACCCCGAGCGCGGCCGTGCGAAATTGCCCATTCATTGCCATCACGATGGCGAAAAAACCGCCAAACAGCGCCGCCAGTGTGAACAGATTGGGCAGGATGTAGATGCCCTTGCGCCGCTTGCGCGGCTCAAACGCCGGCGGCAATCGGTTCTGTGCTTCGGCCTGCAAGCCGGCGTCATCATCCATGGAAAGCACCTCCAGCGCCTGGGTCAAGGTTTGAACCCGCTACGCGCCAAGTAAAAAACATCGGCGGAGTGTACGCTGCCGCGAGCCCTTTGAGATCGTGAAAAGCGCTGAAGATGCGAGCGGTCAGCACACGCTGTTTCCGAACTCAAAAGAAAAGGCCGCCTTGGATGCAGGCGGCCTTGGGTCTTGGAAGGGGGATGGCCCCCTATTGGCTGCGGATCAGTTGCGGCTTTGATCAACCAGCTTGTTCTTCTTGATCCAAGGCATCATCGCGCGCAACTTCTCGCCGACCACTTCGATCGGATGCTCCGCGGTCAGGCGGCGGCGGCTGAGCAGCGTGGGCGCGCCGGCAGCGTTTTCAAGCACGAAGCTCTTGGCGTATTCGCCGGTCTGGATGTCGCGCAAGGCTTGCTTCATCGCGCGCTTGCTTTCCTCGCCAATAACCTTCGGCCCGGACACATATTCGCCGTATTCAGCGTTGTTCGAGATCGAGTAGTTCATGTTGGCGATGCCGCCTTCGTAGATCAAATCGACGATCAGCTTCAGTTCATGCAGGCACTCGAAATAGGCCATTTCGGGCGCATAGCCGGCCTCCACCAGGGTCTCGAAACCGGCCTTGATCAGCTCGACGGTGCCGCCGCACAGCACGGCTTGCTCGCCGAACAGATCGGTTTCGGTTTCTTCACGGAGGGTAGTTTCGATGATGCCCGCCTTGCCGCCGCCGTTGGCCATGGCGTAGCTGAGCGCGAGGTCACGCGCCTTGCCCGTCTTATCCTGGTGCACGGCGATCAGGTGCGGCACGCCGCCGCCCTGGGTGTAGGTGCTGCGCACGGTGTGGCCGGGCGCTTTGGGCGCCACCATCCAAACGTCCAGGTCGGCGCGCGGCTGCACGAAGCCGTAGTGAACGTTGAAGCCGTGCGCGAACACGAGCGAGGCGCCCTGTTTGATGTTCGGCGCGACCTCAACGTTATAGACGTTGGCGATGTGCTCATCGGGCAACAGGATCATGACCACGTCGGCGGCTTTCACCGCCTCGGCGACCTCGGCAACTTGCAGGCCGGCCTTTTCGACCTTGGACCACGAAGCGCCGCCCTTGCGCAGGCCGACGATCACTTTCACGCCGCTGTCGTTGAGGTTTTGCGCATGCGCATGGCCCTGGCTGCCGTAGCCGATGATGGCGACGGTCTTGCCTTTGATGAGAGAGAGGTCACAGTCCTTATCGTAAAAAACCTTCATGGATGCTCCTAGGGAAACTCATTGAGATAAAGAAAAATTAGACGCGCAAAATGCGCTCGCCGCGCCCGACGCCGCTGGAGCCGGTACGCACGGTTTCGAGAATGGCGCTGCGCTCGATGGCTTGCAGAAAGGCATCGTTCTTGCCGTGGTCGCCGGTCAATTCAATGGTGTAGCTCTTGTCGCTCACGTCAATGATGCGACCGCGGAAGATGTCGGCCATACGCTTGACCTCTTCGCGTTCCTTGCCGACGGCGCGCACCTTGACCATCATCAGCTCGCGCTCGATATAGGCGCCTTCGGTCAAATCGACGACCTTCACCACATCGATCAGACGATTCAGGTGCTTGGTGATCTGCTCAATCACGTCATCCGAGCCGGTGGTTTGAATGGTCATGCGCGACAGGCTCGCATCTTCCGTCGGTGCCACGGTCAGCGACTCGATGTTGTAGCCCCGGGCCGAGAACAGCCCCACCACGCGCGAAAGCGCGCCGGGCTCGTTTTCCAGCAAAACAGCAATGATGTGTTTCATGATCAGTGGCAGCTCCTCTTTTCGCCGCCCTCCCCCGCGCACGGTAATGGCGGGCTCGGCGGACAATAGATTCACCGCAGGTTAAAAAGGGATACGTTCAAATATCTTCGGAGCCCAACAGCATCTCGGTGATGCCCTTGCCGGCCTTGACCATCGGGAAAACGTTTTCGGTCGGATCGGTGCGGAAATCAAGGAACACCGTGCGGTTCTTGAGTTTGCGCGCCTCGCGCAATGCCGGCTCCACGTCTTGTGGACGTTCAACCAGCATCCCCACGTGCCCATAGGCTTCAGCGAGCTTGACGAAATTGGGCAGCGCCTCCATATAGCTGTGGCTGTAGCGGCCCGAGTATTCAATCTCCTGCCACTGGCGCACCATGCCCAGATAGCGGTTATTGAGCGCGCAGATCTTGATGGGCGTGTCGTATTGCAGGCAAGTGGACAGCTCTTGGATGCACATTTGCACCGAACCATCCCCCGTCACGCAAAACACCTCCGATTCGGGCTTGGCCATCTTGACGCCCATCGCATAGGGAATGCCCACCCCCATCGTGCCCAGACCGCCCGAGTTGATCCAGCGCCGAGGCTCGTCGAAGCGGTAGTACTGCGCGGCCCACATCTGGTGCTGGCCCACGTCGGAGGTGATGTAGACATCATCGCTGTGCGTCATGTTCCACAGCGTCTCGATGACGTATTGAGGCTTGATGACTTCCTTGTTGTCGCGGTCGTACTTCAGGCAATCGCGGCTGCGCCAATCTTCGATGGTTTTCCACCACGCGGCCAGCGCGCTGGCATCGGGCTTGACCGGGGTCTCGCGGATCATCGCGATCATCTCGGCGAGCACCTCCTTGACATCGCCGACGATCGGCACATCAACCCGCACGCGCTTGGAGATGCTCGACGGATCGATATCCACGTGAATGATTTTGCGTTCGTTCTGCGCGAAGTGCTTGGGATTGCCGATCACGCGATCGTCGAAGCGCGCGCCCACCGCCAGCAGGACGTCGCAGTTCTGCATCGCGCTGTTGGCTTCGAGCGTACCGTGCATGCCCAGCATGCCCAGATATTTGCGATCGCTGGCTGGGTACGCGCCCAGCCCCATCAGCGTGTGCGTGACCGGATACCCCAGCATATCCACCAGCGTGCGCAATTCTTGCGTCGCGCCGCTGGCCAGCACGCCGCCGCCGGTGTAAATGTATGGGCGCTTGGCCTGCAGCAACAGTTGCAACGCTTTGCGGATCTGTCCCGCATGCCCTTTGCGTACCGGGTTGTACGAGCGCATCTCGATTTTTTCGGGATAACCGCTGTACAGCACTTTCTTGAAAGACACATCCTTCGGAATATCGACCACCACCGGGCCTGGACGGCCTGAACGCGCAATATGAAAGGCCTTCTTGATCGTGATCGCCAGATCCTTCGCATCCTTGACCAGGAAGTTGTGCTTGACCACCGGACGCGTGATGCCGACCGTGTCGCATTCCTGAAAGGCGTCCTGCCCAATCGCCGGGGTCGGGACCTGGCCGGTGATGATGACCACTGGAATACTGTCCATGTACGCCGTGGCAATGCCCGTGAGCGCATTGGTGACCCCCGGCCCGGAAGTGACCAAGACGACACCCACCTCGCCGGTCGCACGCGCATAGCCCTCGGCGGCATGGGCGGCCGCTTGTTCATGGCGCACCAGGACATGCTGGATCGAGTCCTGCTTGTACAGTGCGTCGTAGATATACAGAGCAGCGCCGCCTGGATAGCCCCAGATGTAGCGCACACCTTCGGCTTGAAGCGCTTTGACAAGCACCTCGCTGCCCATGAGCTCTTCTTGCGTATTGGAGTGAGCGGCTGAAGCGGCTGCGGCCGCCGAAGCAATTTCCGCTTTAGAAATTTCCATGATGAACCTTCGTGTTTATCGGGAACGAAAAACCTGGGGTGCCTCTAGGCCAGCCCTTATGGAGCAGCGTCGAGACTTCAGACCAAAGCCATGAGCGAATGTTTTCTTTCGCTGGACTGTGACCCTTTTGCCTTTTGATGCAAAAGCTGAAATTATGTCATCAATTCCCCATAACCCCCTGTTCTTGCCGCAAAGACATGAATAAAAATTGCACGCAGTGTGCAAATCTGCAAACCCCAGCTTGATCCAAGCGCTCCAGAGATAATCTCAGCCCCGCTGTAACCCTTTGACCCCCTGTCCGTTTGGCTACTGAACAAGAACTGTCTGATTTCCTCAAAAGCGTGGAACGGCGCGCCTTCAAACGCGCCGTCTACCAAGTGCGTGACGACGAGGCTGCGCTGGACATCGTGCAGGACAGCATGATGAAGCTCGCCGAGCGCTACGGTGACAAGCCCGCTGCCGAGCTGCCCATGCTCTTTCAGCGCATCCTGTCGAACTGTGCGCTGGATTGGTTCCGGCGCCAGAAAACCCGCCGCGGCCTGTTTTTCAACTTCAGCGACCTCGAAGACGCTGGCGACGAAAACTTCAATTTTCTCGAAACGCTCACGGCCCGCGACGATACGCAGGAAGTCCAGAGCGCTGAAGACGCCACCGACCGCGCCCAAACCCTGCACCAAATCGAGGCCGAAATTGCCGCCCTGCCGGCACGTCAACGCGAGGCTTTCCTGCTGCGTTATTGGGAAGATCTGGATGTCGCTGAAACAGCTGCCGTGATGGGCTGCTCCGAAGGTAGCGTAAAAACCCACTGTTCCCGCGCCATCCATACCCTCAGCCGCGCACTGCGCGCCAAGGGGATCCAGCCATGAACCACTCCATACAAACACTTTCAGATGATTCGCCTGATGCGGTTTGGGCCCGGCGCATCACGGCTCAACTCGACATTGGCGCCCGTGATATTGCGCACGACATGAGCGAGCGGCTGCGCGTCGCGCGCGAGCGTGCGCTGGATCAGCATAGAGCGAAATTCGGGCTTCGCCCCAAGCCCGCCGTCAGGGCGGCCACGGCGGAAAGCAGCCCTCAGCGATGGAGCTGGTGGGTGCGCATTGGCACCGTAGCCCCGATCCTGGCGCTGGTTATCGGCTTGGTTGTCATCCACCAAGTGCAAGAAGAGGGCCGGGCGCAGGAAGTCGCCGAAGTGGATGCAACGCTTTTGACCGATGATCTGCCCCCCACCGCCTATGCCGACCCAGGTTTTATCCAGTACCTCAAGGGTGACGACACTGCCACGCAATGACCGCCCCGACGATAGCCGCCACGGCGAATGGCTCCGGCGTATCGCGTTCGCGGCGGCGCTGATTTTGGCCTGCGCGCTTGCGCAGTCCCTGGCCCAAGCCCAACAGGTGCAACGCCACGCCGCACCCACACCTGCAGCCCCTGCCACGCCATCGCGGCCCGCACCCAGCCACGCCGTCCCCGCCAAGGCAGCAGCGCCAGCCACTTTCGGGCCGCGCTGGAACAGCCTGAGCGCCACCCAAAAACAAGCGCTGCAACCCTTGGCGTCCGATTGGGGCCGCCTCAGCGAAACCGAGCGCCAAAAATGGTTAAGCCTGTCGCACCATTTCGCCCGGATGACGCCACAGGAACAAGCCACTCTGCACAGCCGAATGACGACATGGACCGGCCTGAGCACCCAGCAACGCTCGCGGGTACGTCTGAACTACGCCGAAGCCAAGCAACTGGCCTCGCCTGCGGAGCGCCGCGCCAAGTGGGCGGCTTACCAGGCACTGAGTAAAGACAAAAAGCATGCGCTGGCCACGCGCGCGGGCAAAAAACCGCCCGCCCTTGCTGCGCCGCCCAAGCCCGCATCGGCCCAAAAATTCGCACCCATGCCAGCGGCGCGAGACAGGCACCGTCCGCGTATCGAGGTCGCATCCAAACCGGTTTCGGGGCATGCCGGCAGACCGGTGACGGCACCGCCCCCTCACCCGGCAGTTGCAGCGCCCGCGGCGACACCGGCGATCGCCGATCGTTCGCCAGATGACATATCCTCCCCTCCCGTCCCTGCCGAGCTGCCCGCGAAGCCTTGAATGCGAATGCATTGATTTCAATTGAGTTTTCAGGAATTTTTTTCACGCCCGGGCTGAAGGCCGCCATCGATAATGCGGAAATGATCCGTCCGTCTCCCCCGCTCGTCGCAGCGCCCCTTATTCCTGATCCCCCCAGCCTCAGCACACCGGGGCTGTGGCGCCGCATGGCCTGCTGGTTCTACGAAGGTATTTTGCTGTTTGGCATCATCTTCATCGCCGGTTGGCTGTTCAGTACGCTCGGGCAAATGCGTAACGCCACCGACCCGGTGCGGCAACCGCTGTTGCAGGCCTTTCTTTTCATCGTGCTCGGGCTTTATTTCGCTTGGTCCTGGTCGCATGGTCAAACGCTGGCGATGAAAACCTGGCACATCCGTATCGTTGGCCGCGATGGGCGGCCCATCAGCCTATACCGCGCGTTTATCCGGTATGTGCTGGCGTGGATCTGGTTTCTGCCGCCGCTCGCGCTGGCGGCCCCCTTGCGGTTGCAGGGCACCAGTACCGTGCTATTGATGGCCGGCTGGATTTGCATTTGGGCCTTGCTTTCACGCCTGCATCCAAACAAACAGTTCTGGCATGATGCCTGGATCGGGACCCGGTTGGTACGCTCAGCGCCCCTTCACAACAATTAGAGCGTGAGACGTGGAGCCATTCCATGCGCGATTAAATCCGCGGCTGATCGTATCGGCTCTGGAGGATATGAACGTTCAGATCGTGTCAAGGATTTGACCCATGTGGCGACGCTGCCGGGCCCCCTTCTGCCTTCTCCCGTACACAACGCCGTCACCCCATGAATCCGTTTTTTTCGATCTGTGTCTATTGCGGCTCGCGGCCAGGCGCCGCATCCCACCATGCCCAGGCAGCACAGCGCGTGGGCCGCTGGATCGGCGAGCACGGCGGTCAACTGGTTTATGGCGGCGGGCGCACCGGCCTGATGGGTTTGGTCGCCCAGGCCACGCGCGAAAGCGGCGGGCGCGTCGTCGGCATCATCCCCAAGAGCCTGGTCCAGCGTGAACTGGCCGATGCGCTGTGCGACGAGCTTCACATCGTTGACACGATGCACGAACGCAAGGCGCTGATGGGCGCGCGCTCGGACGCCTTTCTGGCCCTGCCCGGGGGCATCGGCACGCTGGAGGAATTGTTCGAGATTTGGACTTGGCGCCAGCTCGGCTACCACGACAAACCGGTCGGCATCCTCAACCTCGCCGGCTATTACGACACGATGCTCGCCTTCCTGGCGCACACGGCGCGCGAAGGCTTCATGAGCGCATGGCAGATGGACCTGGTGCGCGTCGGCCAGGATGCAGACGCGCTGCTCAATACCTTGCGCGCCGCGATTGACGCGCAACCGCGCCAGAGCGAACTGCTCGCGCAAAGCCTTTAGAACCTGTTTACGATCTCAAATGGCTCACGTTGGGCCGCAATCGGGATGAGTGGGTGGCCCATGGCGCGCCGCATGGGCTGGGCCCCATGCAAGCGACTGGGTCGCCCAATCGCCCGATTTCGGCCCAACCCGAAGGGCAGAGGCCTTTTCGGGCGGTCTGCGGCGTTGCAACGCTGGCCCATAGCCGGGCTATGGGCTGCGCGCTGCGCCTTGCATCCC
>JAITWT010000146.1 GCA_031285125.1 Burkholderiaceae bacterium
GCGCTGCACGAGCGGGCGCAAGCGCTCGGTCTGGCGCAGCCCAACATCGGGCTGGTCAGCGACATGATTGCGTGCCCCGGGGGCGACTTTTGCGCGCTGGCCAATGCGCGCGCCATCCCGATTGCCGCCGCGCTGACCCAGCGCTATCAGGACATCGACGAGGTCACGGATTTAGGCCCGATTGACCTGCATATCAGCGGCTGCATCAACAGTTGCGGCCACCACCACAGCGGGCACATCGGCATTCTGGGCGTGGACAAGGGCGGCAAGGAGTGGTATCAGGTCACGCTGGGCGGCGCGGACGGCTCGGCGCTGTCCGGCCCGGCCACGCCGGGCAAGGTGGTCGGCCCCGCGTTTTCTGCCGCCGAGGTGCCGGGCGTGGTCGAGGCCATTCTGCAGACCTACCGCGCGCTGCGCGCCAGCGCCGATGAGCGCTTCATCGACACCCTGCGCCGCGTCGGCCACGCGCCGTTCCAGCGGGCCGCCAATGACGCACGGCTGCCCGGGCTGGGGCGCTTCCTGGCGGAACCCGAAGCCGCCAATATATGACCACCCCCGTGTCTGAAAAGGAACTCGGCCTTTGCCCTCCTCTCCCCTCGTGGGAGAGGAGCGGGGGGAGAGGGGGCGCATCCAGTGTTCGCGGCGCTTGTTCGCGTGGAAAGGACTGGCTGCACTCCGGCGCTGACGGGCGCTGCGCTCCCGCCACTCTCCCCAGCCCTCTCCAACAAGGGGAGAGGGAGTTTCATCGGTCATGGGTAACACGCGGCGCAATGGACAACTGATATGAACCTCCAACTCATCGCCCACGAAGATCAAGCCGCCCACACGGACGGCCTGAAAACCCTGGCTGTCGCCAACGATGCCGACATCGCCGCGCTGGCCGCTGACCAGGCGTTTGACGGCGTAGAGCGGATTGAACTGAACTTCCCCAAGTTCACCGATGGCCGTGCCTTCAGTCAGGCGCTGCTGCTGCGCCGCCGCTTCGGCTTTGCGGGCGACATCCGCGCCACGGGCGACGTGCTGATCGACCAGTTGGTGCAGATGGCGCGCAGCGGCTTTACCAGCGCGGTGCTGGCGCAGGGCGTTGATCCGGCTGCCGCCGAGCGCCAGTTCACGCGCTATGCCGCCTTCTATCAGGGCGACGCGCTGCAACCGCAGCCGCACTTCGCGCGCGGCGCGGACAGCACAGGCGCTACGAATGAACCGGGCGCTACGGCGCAAATACCGTCGCTCCCCGAGCCTTACGCGAGCGCCATCGACCTGTACGCCAAACCCACGCCGCGCTTTGGCGAAAAACTGAGCGAGGCCATCGCCACGCTGCGCCAAGCCGCCGCTCTGGGCGCGATGGTGCAGGCCAACAGCCTGGGCGCCGAGGACATGGTGATGACGCACCTCATCAACCAGCACCGCCTGCCGATCAGCATCTTTGTGCTTGATACCGGCGCGTTGCACGTTGAAACGCTGGCACTGCTGGAACAACTCAAAAGCCAGCAGGCCGCGCATCCGAACGCGCCGCTGACGGTCTATCAGCCGCAACAAGAGGCGGTGGTGCAGTTCGTCGCGCGCGAAGGCGCGGACGCCATGCGCCGCAGCGTCGATCTGCGCAAAGCCTGCTGCGCCTTGCGCAAGCTGGAGCCGCTGGGCCGCGCGCTGGCGGGCCAGCAGGGCTGGATCACCGGCCTGCGGCGCGAACAATCCGATGCGCGCGCCGACGTTCCCTTGATCGACCGCTCTGAAATTCAGCGCAATGGGCTGACCAAATTCAACCCGCTGGCCGGCTGGACCTGGGGCGATGTCTGGCACTACATCGCCGCAAATAACGTGCTCTACAACCCGTTGCACGACCGCTTTTACCCCAGCATCGGCTGCGCGCCCTGCACCCGCGCCATCACGCAGGGTGAAGACTTCCGCGCGGGCCGCTGGTGGTGGGAAAGCGAATCGGCAAAAGAATGCGGCCTACATGTCAAGGCGCATTCGCAGGACGCGCCAACGTCCGGCCGCAGCCCCAACGAAGCGGCAAAAGAATACGGCGCGCATATTCGACAACCCCACTCCAGCCGGATCGCGGCCACGTCACACAAGGTGACGCGCCCAGCAACATGAACCGCATCAAAGTCCACCCCCAAGGAGTCGCCGCATGAACGTGCGTACTGAACCTCACCTGCTGGCCACGGTTGCGCCGCGCCATCTCAGCAACGCCCACCTCGACGCACTGGAAGAAGAAACCATCTTTATCCTGCGCGAAGTGGCGGCCGCCTTTGAGCGCCCGGCGCTGCTGTTTTCCGGCGGAAAGGATTCGCTGGTACTGCTCAAGTGCGCCGAAAAAGCCTTTGGCACCGGTCGCATTCCCTATCCCTTGCTGATGATCGACACCGGCCACAATTTCCCCGAAGTGACCGCCCTGCGCGACCAGCGTGCCGCCGAATTGGGCGCGCAATTGATCGTGCGCAGTGTCGAAGACTCGATGGCGCGCGGCACGGTGCGCCTGTCGCATCCGGGCGAAAGCCGCAACGCGCACCAGTCGGTCACGCTGCTGGAAGCGATCGAGGAATTGCGCTTTGACGCGCTGATCGGCGGCGCGCGGCGCGACGAAGAAAAAGCGCGCGCCAAGGAGCGCATCTTCAGCCACCGCGACAGCTTCGGCCAATGGCAGCCCAAGGCGCAGCGGCCCG
>JAITWT010000189.1 GCA_031285125.1 Burkholderiaceae bacterium
AGCGCGCCAACCGTGGGGCCGACCGCCGATGCGGCGAGGAACTGGCCGGTGTTCTGGATGCCCAGCGCCCTGCCCGCCCAAAAGGGGCCGGCGGCTTCGGCCACCGAGGTGAAGGCCAGCCCGTTGTCAGCAACGCTGATGGTGCACGCGAGGATGAACATGAGCGCGGCGGCCACGTCCCAATGCAGCGCGCCGGTCAGGCCCAGCGCGGCCATGCTGACCACGCCGCTTACGGCCACCCAGCGCAGCACCCCGATGCGCGTACCCATGTGGTCGCTGAGTACCCCAACGCCGATACGGCCAAACGCTCCGACGAACTGCGCCGCCGCGACGACGGCCCCGGCGGCCGTGGCGTTCCAGCCCATGCCCGCCGTAAGCCACACGAGGCCGAAGGTGGAGAGGGCGAACTGCGGGAACACCAGCAGCGCTGAAACCAGATGGATGCGGGTAAGGAACTGGTTTTGGGCGTAGGGGTTGGCGGACGCCGTGACCGGCGCGCCCATCGACGGCTGGGCGGGCCGGGGCGGGTTTCTGATGCCCCACGCGCAGGCCAGCGCCAACACCAGCGTCGCGCCGCCCGCCAGCAGCAGCGGCGCGGCGATGCCGTAGCGCCCGGCCAGCGGCGGAACCGCCAGCGCGGCGGCGGCCACGCCCAGCGGCTGCGCCATCTGGCGGATGCCCATCGCCAGCCCGCGCAGCCGCCGGGGAAACCAACCCACCACGACGCGCCCGCTGGCCGCGTTGGTGCTGGCCGCCGCTGCGCCGCCCAAGCCGAGCCAAAGGCCGAGCCATCCGTATCCACCCACCGGGGCAGCGGCAAAGGCAAACAGCGCGGTCAGGCCCAGCCCGCCCGCAATCACCCAACGCTCGCCGAAGCGATCAGCCAGCGCGCCCCACGCCACCAGCGTCAGTACCGCGCCGAAGGTGGGGGCCGAGGCCAGCAGCCCGGCGTCAGCGAGGGCCATGCCTTGGCGGATGTGCAGCAGCGGGATCAGGTAGACCGGGGTCGATACGAGAAACGTCCCGGCGGCCTGCGCGCCCACGCCGAGCGCGAGCATCCGCCACGCTTGCTTTGGCGTTCGTTCTGCCGTCGCGGTTGCCGTATTCATCACCGCCTCGTTGCATGAAAGGTGATTTCAGTGTACCATTTTGGTATACCAATATGGTGAGCCAAAGAAAGATGTGCCATGAGCCCAATCCATGACAGTGGAAGAGAGGCGCTAAATAAATCTCCGCAAGCGGGCGCGCCCGCAGCCGGGATGGGATGCGAGGCGCAAAGCGCAGCGATACCGGGCGGTCTCGCGAGCCTTTGCAACGAAGCCGCCCGCCCGAATGCGGGATGCGCCAGCCGCGTGGAAATTGTTCAGCGCTTCCCAAGCTACGACGCGCTGCGAACAGCCATCCTGTCGCTGGAGCTGATGCCCGGCGAGCAGCTCAGTGAACGCGGGCTGGAGGAACGGCTCGGCGCATCGCGCACGCCGATCCGGGCGGCGCTGATGCGTCTGGAAAACGAGGGCTTGGTGCAGCGCGCGGGGCGCGGCTGGCAGGTCGCGCCGATTGATCTGGCCGAGATTCGCGCAGTCATGGAATACCGCGAGGCGGTGGAGAGCGCTGCCGTGGCGCTGGCGGCGGAGCGCGCCGATGACGCTGAGTTAGTCACGCTGCGCGCGCTCGCGCACGCCGACCCCGATCACGACAGCGAGGAAGCCGGGCTGCGCAACGGCGTGGACTTCCACGTCGCGCTGGCGCGGCTGTCGCGCAACCGCTTTCTGGCCGAGGCGATGAGCAACGCGCTGATCCGGCTGCGCCGCACGCGCTGGCTGGAAGTAAGCACGCCCGAATCGCGCGCGCAGGCGCAGGCCGAGCATCTGGCCATCGCCGCCGCCGTCGCGGCGCGTGACACGGCGCGGGCGCGGGAACTGGCCATTGCGCACAGCCGGGGCATCCGCGACCGCTTGCTGGCCTGCCTGTCCGAGGAACGCCGCCGCTGGCGGG
Organism: Burkholderiaceae bacterium; assembly: GCA_031285125.1. Taxonomy (GTDB): domain Bacteria; phylum Pseudomonadota; class Gammaproteobacteria; order Burkholderiales; family Burkholderiaceae_C; genus JAITWT01. Next base: position 1,996 of record JAITWT010000189.1, read on the forward strand.
GCCGGGGTTTCGCCATCATCGAGTCCTCGCCGCTTTCACCGTCCCACGCATGAATCTGCTTAAGGAACCTCTGAATAACTCCCCGCGCGTGGGCGCGCCCGGATTCGGGATGGGCTGCGAGGCGCAAAGCGCAGCGATACCCGGTGGTATCGCGAGCATTTGCAACGAAGCAGACCGCCCGAATCCGGGATGCGACCGCCGCGAGGGAGTTGTTCAGAGGTTCCTTAATTGGTTTTGGGGCTTTGGGGGCGATGGGCGGCTGCTTTTTTCCTCCCCCTTTGGGGGAGGATCAAGGTGGGGGCAGCGGCGCGTCCCATCGGCCCATTGATTTGCTGAATCGGCCCCTCTGATTTGTTGATACGCCGCTGGCCCCCATCCCTGCCTTCCCCCAAAGGGGGAAGGAGTCAAGGTGTCATTTTTTATCCGTCATTCCCACAACCCACCGCATAGAATTCCAACCCCTTTCAAGATCCTTGCCATGACAACCGCACGCACGCTTTACGACAAACTTTGGGACGAGCACGTCGTCCGCACCGAAGAAGACGGCACCGCCCTGCTCTACATCGACCGGCATCTGGTCCATGAAGTGACCAGCCCGCAAGC
>JAITWT010000035.1 GCA_031285125.1 Burkholderiaceae bacterium
ACACATCCTCAGACACATCCTCAGACACATCCTCAGACACATCCTCAGACACATCCTCAGACACATCCTCAGACACATCCTCAGACACATCCTCAGACACATCCTCAGACACATCCTCCGGCGCTTCAGGCGCCGTCGTGGCGGGCGGAGATGCCGGTGCCGGTTCGGGCGGCAGAATTTCTGGCTGGGCCGGGGCGTTGGTTGGCGCCTGTATGGTCTGCGCCTGTGCGGGCAATGAAGAAGACGGCGCGGACGGCGGTTCGTAAACGAAAAGCGCAGCGTTGGCGTCAAAAACGTTTCCGCAACGCCCGCAACGTACCCAGCCATCGGAGACGCGCAACTGGTCCTGCACCACTTTGAACGCGGTTGCGCACGAAGAACAACGGGTGACAAGGCTCATGTGTGCTGTGCATTGTAGGCAAGCACGGCCAGAGGTTTTTTCTTGAGATCGTGCACAGGCTCTAGAACTTGCAGCCGGTCATCAACGCCCAACCGTCCTCGCTGTCGCTGACCTCCAGCGCAAGCCAGGGCGCATAAGCGGTTTTCAGTTCATCGGCTTGACGCTCCAGAATGCCCGCCAGCACGAGTGCGCCACCGGGGGCGAGGTGAGCACACAGCAGCGGCGCAAGCACTTTCAGCGGAGTTGCCAGGATGTTGGCGAGCACCACGTTGTAAAGCCCGTGCGCCAGCTCGGGCGAGCCTGTGTTCAATGTCACACCGTTGGCTCGTGCGTTCAGCGTGGCCGATTCGACCGCGGCAGGGTCGATGTCCACGGCATCGATTTCGCGCGCGTTGTAACGCGCCGCACCCATGGCCAAAATGCCCGAGCCGCAACCGTAGTCGAGTACGCGCCGGCCCGCGAGCATGTCTGCGTGGCTGGCGATCCAGCGCAGGCACATGCGCGTGGTCGGATGCGTGCCGGTGCCGAAGGCCAGTCCGGGGTCCAAGCGGATCACCCGTTGTGCTTGCGGGGGCGGCTCGTGCCAGGTCGGCACGATCCAGAACGCATCGGTGATGCGTACCGGGTCGAACTGGGACTGTGTCAGGCGCACCCAATCTTGATCGGGGACCTGGGTTATGCCCACGATTTCACAGCCTGCGAAAAAATCCTGCGCCGCCAGCGTCCGGGCGGCTGTACGCGCTTGAACCTCATCGGTAAACAGCGCCGCGATCCGCGAACGCTCCCAGCCTGCTTGTGACGGCGGCAGACCCGGTTCGCCGAACAGCGCCTGTTCGGCATCGGTCTGCGCGTCGGCATCTTCGACCGAGACACAGAGCGCATCCAGTGCATCGAGCGCTTCTTCGAGCGTCTCGATATGCATCGCAGACGCGAGTAGGCGTAATTCGTACATATCCTTTTCCCTGAATTTGAGGGCACTTGTGCCCTATTCCTGTGGGGCTGTAGAGGCCAGCAAAACGAGAGCCGCAGGCGGCGGCTCTTTCTGGACGGCTTGTGTGCGGGCAGGACCATCCCGCCGAACACCCCCGAACCGGCCTGCGCAGCTTAGGGAACCTCTGAACAACGCCCCCGCGGCGGTCGCATCCCGTATTCGGGCGGTCTGCTTCGTTGCAAATGCTCGCGATACCACTTGGTATCGCTGCGCTTTGCGCCTTGCATCCCATCCCGAATCCGGGCGCGCCCACGCGCGGAGGAGTTGTTCAGAGGTTCCTTAGACGATACGAGGGACCGCAACCTCTGACCGCAGGACTTCCCGGCCTGCACGCAGCCCAGCGAAGTGAAAGCGCTGGGCTGGGCCGGCTACCTTGGATGCGCCGCCAGCCACGCTTCGAGATAGTGGATATTGGTGCTGCCCTCGATGAACCGTGCGTCGGCCAACAGCTCGCGGTGCAGCGGCAGATTGGTATGAATGCCTTCGACCACCATTTCATTGAGAGCGGTACGCATGCGCGCCAGGGCCTGTTCGCGTGTATCGCCATGCGTGATGATTTTGCCGATCATCGAGTCGTAATTTGGCGGTACGAAGTAGTTTGTATAGGCGTGCGAATCCACCCGCACGCCCGGGCCGCCCGGCGGATGCCATGTGGTGATGCGCCCCGGTGACGGAATGAAGGTGTACGGGTTTTCGGCATTAACGCGGCACTCGATGGCATGACCGTGCACCTGAATCTGGCGTTGCGTGAAAGGCAGCTTTTCGCCCGCGGCGATGCGCAGTTGCATGTTCACGATATCGATGCCGGAGGTCAGCTCGGTCACAGGATGTTCCACCTGCACGCGCGTATTCATTTCGATAAAGTAGAACTCACCGTTCTCGTACAAAAACTCGAAGGTGCCCGCACCGCGGTAGCCGATGCGCTTGCAGGCCGCCGCGCAGCGATCGCCGATTTTTTCGATCAGTTTGCGCGCAATGCCCGGTGCGGGCGACTCCTCAATGACTTTCTGGTGGCGCCGCTGCATCGAGCAATCGCGCTCGCCCAGGTAGACCGCGTTGCCGTACTTATCGGCCAGTACCTGAATTTCGATGTGGCGCGGGTTCTGGAGATATTTCTCCATGTACACCGCCGGATTGTTGAAGGCCGCCTGGGCTTCGGCCTTGGTCATCTGGATCGCGTTGGCCAGTGCGGCCTCGGTGTGCACCACGCGCATGCCGCGTCCGCCGCCGCCGCCCGCCGCCTTAATAATGACCGGGTAGCCGATCGCTTTGGCGATGCGCTTGTTGACCACGGGGTCGTCCGAGAGCTGGCCTTCCGAGCCCGGCACGCACGGCACCCCCGCCTTGAGCATCGCCTGCTTGGCGGCCACCTTGTCACCCATGGTGCGAATCGAGTCCGGCGTCGGGCCAATGAACTCAAAACCGCTTTTCTCGACACGCTCGGCGAAATCGGCGTTTTCGCTCAGGAAGCCATAACCCGGATGGATCGCTTCGACATCGGTCACCTCCGCTGCCGAAATGATGGCGTACATGCTTAAATAGCTTTCAGAGGAGGGGGCGGGCCCGATGCACACCGCCTCCTGCGCCAGCTTGATGTATTTGGCATCGCGATCGGCTTCAGAATAAACCATGACCGCGCGCACCCCCAACTCGCTGCAAGCGCGCTGGATGCGCAGGGCGATCTCCCCGCGATTGGCAACCAAAATCTTTTTGAACATTACGCTCTCCGCGGCTCAGTCACCCGCGCGTTGACGTACGCCAAGGCCGGAGTGCTGAGATTGGCCGCCAAAATTCTGTTAAGTACGACGCACGCCACGGCGCATCGACGCCCAGCCATTATTTTTTTGGACACGATCAACCGATCATGAACAAGGGTTGACCATATTCAACCGCTTGGCCGTTTTCCACCAGCACTTCGAGCACCGTGCCGCTCTTGTCAGCCTGAATTTCATTGAGGATTTTCATGGCCTCGATGATGCACAGCACCTGGCCCTCCTTGACTTGCGTGCCGACCTCGACGAAGGGCACCGCGCCCGGACCCGGCGCGCGGTAAAGCGTACCGATCATCGGCGACTTAACGGCGTGCCCTGCCGGCGCAGAGGGCTCGGCAGCAGCCGGGGCCACAGAAGCGGCAGCCGTCACGGAGGAGGGGGGCAGCGCAGCCGCCGGTGTTGCCGATGCGACAGATGCCGCCGGCGGTTGTATGAGCAAAGAAGCCGGCACGGCGCTTGTGGCTGTGCCCCCCTTGACGATGCGTAGTTTGCCCTCGGCTTCGGTGATTTCCAATTCAGCGATATTTGACTCGGAAACCAGATCAATCAGTGTCTTGAGCTTGCGTAGATCCATGAGATTTCACTCCAATGCCAATGCTGGCGCGGGGCAGGTGATAAGGGTAGGGGACTTTATAGGAAAACCGGCTTTTTTCCGTTTTCTGCTTTCTACAGCATCGAACGCAGAGGAAATGGAAGGGTACGCGAATGCAAGCGAGTCTAACCCGGAATCTGACTTTGTCGCCAGGCAAGCAATTCGGAAAGATCAAGTTTACCGACTGCGCTGCGCATGAGATGTCCTTTGGAATCAAAAAAGACGCTAAAGGGTAACCCTCCCGCGGTATCGCCAAGCGCACGCAGCAGCGCGTTTCCGCCATCGATAGCCAGCCCAATAGTATAAGAAATTGGTATGCGCGCAAGAAAACGGCGCACAGCGACCGGCTGATCAATCGCCAAACCGACGATTTGAAAGCCGTTGGCGGCATTTTGCCGATAAAAGGCGTCGAGCATCGGCATCTCCTGGATACAGGGCGCGCACCAAGTGGCCCAGCAATTGATCAGCAACGGCCGGCCTTTGAAAGCGGATAGTTCGAAGGTTCCGCCCTCGGGCCGCTGAAAGCGCCGCGTCCACACGGCAGGATCGATGTCAGCGCCCGCACTACGGCGTAACCACCAGAGCGCCCCCCCCATGCTTGCACCCAGCGCGATCGCGGTCAGTCCGCCGTAGAGCCAATTCCGGCGCGAAAGCGATTGTGTTGGGTCCGGGTCTTTGTCCGTTGCCGCCGTCATGATCCGTTCTCCAGCAAGCGCCGCAAAGCGGCCCAATCGCCGCGCGGCGCCCGGCCGTGAATATCCGGCTTGAGCGCGCCGCGCAGATCGTCCAGATCGTAGGTTAATAAGTGCACGCCCACATCGATATTCAGCGTGCGGCACGGCACGTGCACACTCAGCGCCTCGACCGGATCGCCGTGCAAGCCCATGACGGTGCGCGGTTCGTAGTTGACATGATGATCGATCAATGCAATTTCAGCGGATTTCGGGTCATCACAGAACAGTTGGATGTAGATATCCGATAGATGGGTCGCCGTACCGTGCCAGACCGCGCCCCCGATGTACGGCCTGAACGCCGCCATGCGCTGCATCCATTCGAGCGCCAGCTCACGCAAAGCGCGCAACTGGATCGGTTGCGTGTCGGCACAGTACAAATCAATGTAAGTGCGAACTTCATTTTCGATCTCGCCATTTCCCGGCAAGGGCGTGCGTGCGGGCAGCCCCAATTCGCGCAGCGCGCGCCGCTTGGCGGCTGCGTATTCAAGCCCTTCTTGGACCACCAGTCGGGCTGCGGTGGCAATAATTTCACCCTTTATGTTGCTCATACCCCGTCTATTGTGCGCGGATCGCGTTGTTAAAACTTGGTGACGATTCAAATGGCTCACGTTGGATCGAAATCGGGCGATTTGAAATCGGGATCAGGTTCTTGGCGTCTCTCGTATCGAGGCTGACGAAAACCTTGGGCACGAAATCGCGTCTGCGCGCCCGTGGCCGTGTTGCAAATGCGCGTAATCGCATCGGATATTGCCCACGAGGTATTGCCGCAGTTTGTGCCTTGCTGTGAATGCGAATGCGTCGATTTCCTGGGGGCAGGGATTTGTCAGACAGAGCACTAGAATCAACCGATGCACATTCATATCCTGGGCATTTGCGGCACCTTCATGGGCGGGCTGGCTGTGCTGGCGCGCGAAGCCGGGCATCGTGTGACCGGCTGCGACGCGGGCGTCTATCCGCCGATGAGCGAGCAACTGCGTGCCTTGGGCATTGACCTGATCGAGGGCTATGGAGCCGGCCAGATGGCGCTGCGGCCCGATATTTTTGTCATCGGCAACGTCATTTCGCGCGTGCACCTGTCCGGCGGAACGCCAAAGTTCCCGCTGATGGAGGCCATTCTGAACGCCGGTGCGCCCTATACCAGCGGCCCCCAATGGTTGGCCGAAAATGTGCTCCAGGGACGGCATGTGCTGGCGGTGGCGGGCACACACGGCAAGACCACCACCACCGCCATGTTGGCCTGGATCCTTGAGGCCGCGGGCCATGCGCCCGGTTTTCTGATTGGCGGCGTACCGCTGGATTTCGGCGTCTCGGCGCGGCTGAGCGCGGCCCATGGGGCCGGCTCCCCGCCCCCTTTCGTGATCGAAGCAGACGAGTACGACACGGCCTTTTTCGACAAGCGCAGCAAGTTCGTCCACTATCGCCCGCGCACCGCGATTCTAAACAATCTGGAGTTCGATCATGCTGACATCTTCGACGATCTTGCGGCCATCGAGCGCCAATTTCATCATTTAGTGCGCACAATCCCCGGCAATGGCCTGATCGTCTCCCGCGCCCGCGAAGCCAGCCTGGAACGCGTGCTGGCCCAGGGCTGCTGGAGTGCCACCACCACGTTTGGTGATGAGGGCGCATGGCGCGCCGAGGGCGCTGACGACGATTTTGCCGTCCTGCACCAAGGCCAGCGTGTGGGCGCGGTGCAATGGCGGCTATCGGGGCAACACAATCGGCACAATGCCCTCGCGGCGATCGCTGCGGCCGCGCACATCGGTGTGCCGCCCAAGCAAGCCGCCGAGGCGCTGGGCCGCTTTCGCAACGTGCGCCGGCGCATGGAGCTGCGCGGCAGTATCGCGCTGAGCGGACAGGATCGGCATAACGCCGGGCGCGTGGAGGTGTACGACGATTTCGCGCATCACCCCAGCGCGATCCGCACGACCCTTGACGGGCTGCGCCGCTGGCTTGACGCGCACGGGCGCCGGGACGAGCGCATTCTCGCGGTCTTCGAACCGCGCAGCAACACCATGAAGTTAGGCACCATGGCCGCGCAACTGCCCGAAAGCCTCAGGGCCGCCGACCTTGTCTTCTGCTACAGCGCCGATCTGGATTGGGATGCTGCCGCCGCGCTCGCCCCCCTGGGCCAACGGGCGCAGGTCAGCCGTCGGCTCGATGCGATCGTACAAGCCGTCGCCGCGGCGGCCCATCCGGGCGACCATATTGTTTGTATGAGCAACGGCAGCTTCGGCGGCGTGCACCAGAAACTGCTGGATACGTTGACGGCCAAAGGGTAGTCGCAAGTCCACCACCGGGCGGGTCTTTTCTTTGTGCGAACGTGCCCTTGTGTGCACGCATCCATCATGGCGTGCGCATTCAGCGCTCCGGATGGCCGGCGGCATTGCATACGCGCGATCAGACCGTGCAATTTTGCGGGTTCGATGACTCCACAGGCTTTGTTTCGAAAATAACAAAGCCGATGAAATTCATCCATTTGTATTCAGGACAAGGCACAAAACCCAGCGCAACATCATGCGTGCGTGATCACTTCTTGTTCGACGCGAGGAGAGCATCGAGCATGGCGTCGCTGCGCGCTGTATTAGCCTGAATCCAAAACGCCAGATTTACCTTAATAAACCGCATTTGAATGCGCAGCAAGCAAAAAGCCGCCCAAAGGCGGCTTTTTTGTGGTTTCCGCTCTGAGCCTAAATGGCCGCAGGGCGTTTCCTCAGACAGCAGTGGTTTACTGCATTTTGTCCTTGTTAGCGTCGTCGCCAGCGGGGGCGGCGGGGGCAGCGGCGTTATCAGCCGGGGCGGCGGCAGGCGCAGCAGCATCAGCCGGGGCGGCGGCAGGCGCAGCAGCCGGGGCGGCGGCATCGGCCGGGGCAGCAGCAGGCGCAGCAGCCGGGGCGGATTGCTCGTTCTGACCACAAGCGGCCAACGCCAAAGCAGCCAGCATCGAGGCCAGCAAGAGGGACTTCTTCATAAACACTCCTTAAGGTAGGTTGAAAACCGAAAGTTCTGAATTGTAGACTTTTTTAGCCGTTCTGCAATTAGAGAGCCATTGATTATGTGAAAGTTCCTGGTTAACGAGGAAAATTTCTGGTTCATGGTAAGGGGCTCTGACGGCTGATGCGATCCAGCTTCGGGTGATTTGCTGTGTTGCAAAACCTGTCTTGAACCTTGGCTGCAGTTGCGGGCCGCGTCTTGCCATCAACGTGAATGCATCGATTGCACTTTGTACCGCTATTCATGGGGCGGATATTAGGGCAGAGCCGTGGCGTCAATGTTGGGCGTTCGGGGGATTTTAGCCGCCTTGGAGCCATCCGGCTTCACACCAATCGGCCAGCAGCGCGAGCGCCTCCGGGCTGGCCTTGGCGAGCGCCGCGGCGTCGAGCGTGCGCGTATCGGCCAGGTGGCGCATCAACCGCGCATCGCGCCCCGAGGCGCGAAAGGCTTCACCATTGATGTAGATATGGCGCTTGTCGTAGAGCATGTGGGTACGCCGGTCAAGCGTCATTTCGCGCCACGCTCCAGGCGCCTTCGCGCAAAGTTCGCCGGCGGGCTCGAAAATGACGCGCGGCTTGGGTTCCGTCAGCGATTGGCCCAGCGCACGCGCCAGCGCATCGGGGTCGCGCAATGCGGCCTCGAGGGCTTGGCGGGCAAATTTTTGCAAAGCCATGGGGATCGCGGCGCTTGTGTGCACGGCGCTCTGGGTGGGGTCGCTGTAGCGCACGGAGGGGTGGACGGCACGGCCTGCATCATCGATTTCTTCCAGTTCCTGCGCGTAGTCCTCAGCGATGCGCGCAAGCAGCTCCGCGCCGAGTTCGCCGCGCTCCGGGCATCGCAGTCCGACCGAATAGGTGGTGCAAGCGCCGCCTACGGCCACGCCGTCGTGCGCGTAGTGCGGCGGCAAGTAGAGCAGATCGCCAGGGTTGACGACGAAAGTCTCTTCGGGTTCGAAATGCGCCAGGATTTTCACCGGCATGTCCGGCAGCAGTTCCTTGTTGTGCTTGCCGCGCTGGCGGCCAATCGACCATTGGCGCTGGCCGGTCATTTGCAGCAGGAAGACGTCATAGCTGTCGAAATGCGGACCGACCCCGCCCTGGTCGCTCGCGTAGCTGATCATCAGATCGTCCAGCCGCGCATCGGGCAGGAAGTTGAATTGGCGCATCAGCGCATGCACGCCATCGTGGTGCAGATCGGCGCCTTGCACGAGCACAGTCCAGCGCGGGCGGTTCAGCGGCGGCAGTGCACTGCGCGCGATCGGGCCGTGGCGCAATGACCAGCCCTGGCTTTCCTCCTTTGCGCCTGTGCGGCTTTTAGCGCGCTTGCCGCTTTGTACCTGTTCGATCAGGCGCGACTCCACATCATCGCGCGCAGCCAGCGCGAACAGCTCCTTATGCGAAATCGGTGCGACCGGATCAAAAGCGCCACGCACCAGCAAAGGTTTTTTCTGCCAGTAGCGGTGCATGAATTTCGAGGGGCTCAGTCCACCCAGTAGCGTCAGAGGTTTTTCGATGTCCATGGTGGGACAATTATCGTCAACAGACTTTTATGGAATGCCCGATGGAAATAACTCGGCAATGCGTGGTCGGCCTGACCTGGACGCTCAAGGACACACTCGGTGAAGTGCTGGACGTGCTTGATGCACCGGTCCAATTCATGGTCGGTGGCAACGATCTGTTTGAAGCCATCGAAGACGCCCTGCAAGGCCATGCGCCGGGCGCGGTAGTACAGGTCCATCTCGAACCTGAACAGGCTTTTGGCGACTTTGACGAACAGCGGATTTTTCTCGAGCCGCGTACGGCGTTCCCCGGAGAAATCGAAGAAGGCATGGTCTTCGACGGCGCCGCGCTGCCGCAGGGCGTGAGCGCGGCGATTCCGCGCGAAGGCTTCTATACCGTCAGCACCCTCTATCCGCAACACGTCGTGCTCGACGGCAACCATCCGTTGGCGGGCATCGCGCTGCGGCTGGAGATGAAGATTGCCTCAGTGCGCGAGGCGACCGAAGCCGAGATTGGCCGGGGCTCGGCGGGCGCGGGTTTTTTCACGGTCCTGCCCACCGCGCCGGATAGCGGCGCGCTGCATTGAGTTCTCTTTGGAGCGAAGCGCCCCCTGATGCATCAGGGGGGCAGGGGGGCACAAAACGGGCTACAGCTTTGAAAGTTGCCCGTTGCTGATCTGTACCCGATCGCCCACGCGCAGGTCACCGGGGCTGGGCACGTTGAAAACGCGGTAAGCGCCGCTGTCGGTCTGGATTGCGATGCGGTAGGTGTCATTGACGCGAGGCGGGTTGCTGTTCGCTTCGATCGCGTTGCCGAGCAACGATCCGCCCATGTAGCCGACCGCCGTGGTTGCCGCCTTACCCATGCCATTGCCGAATTGGTAGCCCAGGACGCCGCCGATCACCGCGCCGGCCAAGGCGCCCACACCGCTGGTTCCCATGGGCGCGGTGGTTGTGCGCACCATATCGATATTGACAATGTGCCCCTGCTCGACCGCGGCAGCGCCGGAGGGCCCTGCATAACCGTAACCGGGCGCTGCGCTTTGAGCGGGCTGATAGGGATAAACAGCCGTGCTCTGATAAGCCGGCACGGCGCAGCCCGCCAGCACAGCCAGTGTCAAGGTGCAGGCCGCGACAGCAGCCGGACAGACTAGACGGGTTGGAATAAATGACATTGAAATTCCTCTGGAGTAGAGATGGGGCACGCCCCTCACCATGCACCGATGGCACGCTTATGCCTTTGTCACAAGGGGACTTTCATTAGAACCTGTTTACGATCTGAAATGGCTCACGCAGAGGCCTTTTCGGGCGGTCTGCGGCGTTGCAACGCTGGCCCATAGCCGGGCTATGGGCTGCGCGCCGCGCCTTGCATCCCCTCCCGAAAAGGCCTCTGCGTGAGCCATTTCAGATCGTAAACAGGTTCTAAGCAAAGGTCATAGGGAAAAACTTGCACGATGATACAAACCGTGCGCCTGATCAAGCGGTCAGCGGTGTGCGGGTTGAGCGCAGCCCAGTGAAAGGCTAGCGCTGCACGCGTATCAGTTCCGCAGTGACGCCGTTGCCCGCAAGTTTTGTACTCAAACGGCTGGCCTCCTCTTGCTGGCTGAAGGGGCCCGAACGTACGCGATAGACGGCGCCGCCGGCTTGATTGCGCTGGTCGACGCTCGCCTGCACGCCCATCGACGCAAGTTTGGCACGCTGCGCCTGCGCGGCACTTTCAGAGCGAAAGGCGCCCAACTGCACGTAGTACACATAAGAAGGCCCCGGTGCGGCCCCCGGTGCAGCCGCAGCACGTTGGCGTATGAGATTGCCCAGCAGGTCGTCCGTGGACTTGGATTGGGCGGCCGCCGCAGGCGGCTGCGCCGGGGGTGGCGCGCTACCCGCAGCAGCAGGCACCACCGCAACCGGCACCCCCGTTGCGCCGGACGGGCTGTTCGGTGCCGCGGTGATCGGCACCGCCGGCGGCACGCCAGCCGTTGGACCTTGGGCAGCCGGCAGATTCCCGGCCGCCGGTGCACTCAACGCTCCATTCGCGCTCGGACGCGCATTTGCATTTGGATTTGCATCCGCGTTGGTATTCGATTTGCCTGCCAGCGCTGCGTTCGGATCCCAATTGGGATTGCGCCCAGCGTTGGGCTGACTCGGGGCCGATGCGGGATTTTCGATTTTCGTCAGAAACGGCACCGGCACCTTGGTCACGTAGATAGCAACACTTAGCGCGATGCCCAGACCCAGCACGATCCCAATGATGAGACCGATGATCAAGTTCCCGCGCTGTTTGCCGGGACGACGCCCTTGCGGTTTTTTCGCCATATTTTGATAAGTGGTGATTTACATTTTGCGCGGCGCGCTCACGCCGAGTATCGCCAAGCCATTGTGCAGCACTTGCGCCGTGGCGGCGACAAGCGCCAGGCGCGCACGCTTGACCGGTTCGTCATCAACGAGGATACGCTCACTGTCATAGTAACTGTGGTACGCCGCAGCCAATTCGCGCAGATAAAAAGTGACATCGTGCGGCGCAAAGCCGTGCGCGGCATCGGCCAGCACCGAAGGGTACTTGGCCAACATCAGCATCAACGCCAGCGCAGCGGGGCTCGTCAGCGCCGCCAGATCGGCCTCTTTGAGCGTCGCCGCATCGCCGCCCCAGGCCGCGAGCACCGAGCAGATGCGCGCATGCGCATATTGCACGTAATAGACCGGGTTATCGTTGTTACGCGCCAGCGCGAGGTCAATGTCGAAGGTGTACTCGGTATCGGGCTTGCGGCTGAGGAGGAAAAAGCGCACCGCATCGGCGCTGGTCCATTCGACCAGATCGCGCAGCGTGACGTAACTGCCGGCGCGCTTGCTGATCTTGACCTCCTGCCCGCCGCGCACCACACGCACCATGGTGTGCAGCACATAGTCGGGATAGCCCGCCGGGATGCCCACGCCAGCGGCCTGCAAACCCGCGCGCACGCGCGCGATGGTTCCATGGTGGTCGCTGCCCTGGATATTGACCGCCTTGTGAAAACCACGCTCCCACTTGGCGATGTGGTAGGCCACGTCGGGCACGAAGTAGGTGTAGCTGCCATCCTGCTTACGCATGACGCGGTCTTTATCGTCGCCGTAATCGGTGGTTTTCAGCCACAGCGCGCCCTCCTGCTCGTAGGTCTTGCCCGCGCCGATCAGCCGCTGCACCGTGGCTGCCACGCGCCCGCTGGTATACAGACTCGATTCGAGATAGTAATTGTCGAAACGCACGCTGAAAGCTTGCAGATCCAAATCCTGCTCATGGCGCAGGTAAGCGACGGCGAATTGACGAATCGCATCGAGGTCCTGTGCATCGCCGCTGGCGGTGTATGTACGGTCGTCGGAACAGACCGTTTTTTGGGCCAGGAAATCGCGCGCGATATCGGCGATGTAGTCGCCGTTGTACGCCGCTTCGGGCCATTGCGCATCGCCGGGCTTGAAGCCCTGGGCGCGCAGTTGCACGCTGATGGCCAGGTTTTGAATCTGCACACCCGCATCGTTGTAATAAAACTCACGATACACCGGCACGCCCTGTGAAGCCAGCAGGTTGCAAATCGCATCCCCCAGCGCGGCTTGCCGCGCGTGCCCGACATGCAGCGGCCCGGTCGGGTTGGCCGAGACGAATTCGACCAGTACGCGCTCGCTTGGCTTGCCCGCATCGGGCACCGGCTGGCATCCAAAAGCCGCGCCTGCTGCGAGCGTCTCGCGCACGATCTGCTGTTTGGCGGCGAGCTTGAGCCGCAGATTCAGGAAACCCGGCCCGGCGATTTCGAGCGCATCCACCCACTGCGTATAAGCCGGCGTGGCAAGCAGCGCGCTGCGCAACGCTTCGGCCAGTTCGCGCGGCTTACGCGCCAGCGGCTTGGCCAGTTGCATGGCGGCGGTACAAGCCCAATCGCCATGGGCCGCGATTTTGGGCGACTCAAAGGCCGCCTTAGCACCCGCGCCTGGCGAGAATGATTCGAGTACGCCAGCCGTAGCCTCGAGAAGCGCTTGTTTGACCAAAAGCATCGGTGGATTTTACGGGGCCTTTACAAGACCGGCGTCATCCCCCCGGTATGGCGCGCCGTTATGACCGGTAGCTCTTTGCAAAATGCGCCAAGGGCTGACCCTAAGAACCTGTTTACGATCTCAAATGACCCGCGCAGATGTTTTTTCGGGATAGGATGCAAAGTGCAACGAAGCGCGGGGGTACCGCGCGGGCATTTGCAACGATGCAGGCCACCCGAAACCAGGATACGCCCACCGCGATGGATTCGTTTAAAGCTTCCCTAATCCAGGATTAGGAATTTTTCATACCCTACGATAGGAATACGTCATGAAGAAGTTTCTCCCCCTGATCGCCGCGCTCAGTGTGTGCCTGGGCTTTCTGGGCAACGCCCACGCCGCTGCCGCTAACAGCCAGCAGGAAAAAATGCGCGCCTGCAACACTGAGGCCGGTACCAAAGCCCTGAAAGGCGACGCGCGCAAGACATTCATGAAAGATTGCTTGAGCCACGCCGCACCCGAGGCCCAGAGCCCGCAAGACAGAATGCGTACTTGCAATGCCGATCCCAAGGCCAAAGCGCTCAAGGGTGACGCGCGCAAAGCCTTTATGAAGGGCTGCTTGAGCAGCCACTGAACTTGTGGCGCCCCCTCAAACAAGGGGTTAAGGAACCTCTGAACAACTCCCTCGCGGCTGGCGCATCCCGCATTCGTGCGGCCTGCTTCGTTGCAAATGCTCGCGATACCACCCGGTATCGCTGCGCTTTGCGCCTTGCATCCCATCCCGAATCCGGGCGCGCCCGCTCGCGGGGAGTTGTTCAAAGGTTCCTTAAGGATTTTTTTCCTTAAAGCGTGAAATATTGCTCAAAAAGCAAAGGGTGTGAATCTTCACCCAAACCCGCGCGCCAGAAACACCGCCGCCAGCGGAATCAGCCCAATCAGATGGGCCTGCGCCATCAACCATTTGTAGGTGTTGCGCACTTCCTGGGCAGCGGGCAGCGCGCCGCTGACGTGCAAGGCCCGGCGCCAACGACGGTAACGACGGGCCGGTACGATCGACATCAGCACCACGATGATGAACATTGTGAGCTTGAGATGCAGCAGCGAATGGCTCCAATACCAAGCCGCGCCTTTCATGCCCCACCAACTGCGCGCGAAACCGCTGGCAAACACCAGCGCGAGCGCGATGGCGTAAATCGTATCAATTCGCACCAGCCGCTCGATCACCGCGGCGCTCATCCATTGCACACGGCACAGCGCGGTTTCGCTGGAAATGAAGACCACGAGCGTCAAGATAGCGAGGATATGTAGATAGGCCAGAACGGCTTCAAGCGTCATAAAGCAGTGCGCGATGATGAGAACACGAAGCCAACGATCGTACTCAGAACCTGTTGACGATCTCGGCGTGAGGTGTGCGGGAGGCGGATGGGGATGAGTTGCAACGCCGCAGACCGCCCAAGCCCAAGCCCGCGCCCGCACGTCCGCGCCGGGATCGTCAACAGGTTCTCAGGCCGGTGTCAGCTTGCGATCGTGAACAAGCGCTTACGCCGTCGCTCGCGAGAAGAAAAAGCGCACCCCCACCAGTAGCGGCCCCTGCAATGCCTTTTGCGCACGCGCACCCAGGTTCAGCGGCTTGAGCAACATGGGGAGGGTCATTTGTACCGGCAAGTGCCGCCGCAACATCGTATTGACCTCCTGCGCCATGCGCTGGCGTTGCGCCGGCGACGCCTGAGGATGGCGGTGTGCGATCGCATGGCGCAATGCGACTTCACCGTCGCTGTTGCGCAATTCAAGCAGACGGCGTACCAGCGTGCGCAGCACGCCGATGCGACCCAGACGCTGTTGTGCACGGTAATCCTGGAAGTAGTGGTAGAAATATTTGTAGTGGTGTACTTCGTCGCGCCGGATGTTTTCACTGATTTCGCACAGCACCGGCTCATCGGTACAGGTACGGATCGCAAGGTACACGCTCGACGTTCCCGCTTCAACCACACAGCGGGCAACTAGCTCCTGCGCGCGCGTCGGTTCGAGCTCTTCCGCAACGCACAGTTTCGAGTATTCGCGATGGAAGTCGTCATAAGCGGCCTGCCACGGAAACTCGGGGCAGATCTTTTGCACATACGCGCGCAGTGCAGCGCCATGCTGAAGCTCCTCGCCTTGCCAGCAATCGCGCAGCCAGC
Source organism: Burkholderiaceae bacterium (assembly GCA_031285125.1). GTDB lineage: Bacteria > Pseudomonadota > Gammaproteobacteria > Burkholderiales > Burkholderiaceae_C > JAITWT01. Next base: position 15,155 of record JAITWT010000035.1, read on the forward strand.
CCGCCAGTTCGGGGTTGCCGTCGAAAAACTTCACGAGATTGGCCGTATACAAGCCCGCGCCGCTCTCGATGAAGGAAGAGGCCACCAGCAGGAGGAACAGCGGTTCGTTGCCCTCGATGTGTGAGCGATCAATCCGGGAAAAGTCGATATCCGCCAGCCGCCATCGTGGGGACGTGCGCTCTTGCTCCGGCTGCGCCTGATTTCCGTTGGATAGGGACACGAAACACCTCCTTTCAACCTAGAAACGGCCGTTGAACGCGCTCGCCAGTGCCGTGATCGGCGTGCCTGGCAAGGCGCGAGGACGCAGCAGGCTCATGCCGACAAGAATGAGCAACGCCGCATGGCGCGCCAAACGCGGTGCGGGCCAGTGCGTAGCGCCCTCCCCAAAAAGGTCAAGGTCAGCGAGGCAGCGCAGCCCCCTATTCATGCGTCGTCCATGAAAAGATCACAAGCGGTCAACGGTCGGCTCTAGTCTCAATGCCGCGCGCTCCCTCACCCAAGGAAGCGCTAAACAAGTCCTGCGCGGCTGACACATTTCAGCTTCAGGCGGTTGGCCGCATTACAAACAAACGATTACGACCTTACAAAAGAGAGCTACAAGGGCGACACCACAAGACCTCGCGCTGTATTGAATCCGTTATAACCTATTCCCAATTCACGCGCAGCTTGGACAACCGCGCTGAAAGCCCCCCGAGACGCCCAGCGTGCCGGGTTGTATGCCGCGGATAAGGCCCCCGATGCGCCCTGTTTCCTGGCCAGACATGTGCCCGGTGTACCACAATGGCGCCATGACCCTTCCTCACGACTCTCTGGCTGCATTGCGCAAAAGTTACGAACGCGCCGAACTCGACGAAGCCGGCAGCGCCATCGGCCCGCTGCGTCAGTTCGAGCGTTGGCTCGACGAAGCCATCACGGCCCAGGTTTCCGAACCCAACGCGATGACGCTGGCCACCGTGGGCAGCGACCTGCGCCCCTCCACCCGCATCGTGCTGATCAAAGGTGTCGATGCACGCGGCATCGTCTGGTACACCAACTACGACAGTCGCAAAGGCCAGGAACTTGCCGGCAACCCTTATGCGGCGCTGCAATTTCACTGGGTCGAGCTTGAACGGGTGGTGCGCATCGAGGGCCTGGTGCACAAAGTCGATGCCGCTGAAAGCGATGCCTACTTTGCCAGCCGCCCCCTCGATTCGCGCATCGGCGCCTGGGCCAGCCCGCAAAGCCAAGTCATCAGCGGGCGCGATGTCCTGGTGAAAAACGCCGCGCTCTACGCCGCCAAACACCTGCTGGCCCCGCCGCGCCCGCCCCATTGGGGCGGCTACCGGCTGGTGCCCGAGCGCTGGGAATTCTGGCAAGGCCGCAAAAGCCGCCTGCACGACCGATTACGTTACCGGCTCGAAGAGGGCCGTTGGGTGCGTGAGCGGCTGGCGCCCTGAGGCGTAGACAGAAGAACCCTGTTTACGATCTCAAATGGCTCACGCAGAGACCTTTTCGGGAGGGGATGCAAGGCGCGGCGCGCAGCCCATAGCCCGGCTATGGGCCAGCGTTGCAACGCCGCAGACCGCCCGAAAAGGTCTCTGCCCTTCGGGTTGGGCCGAAATCGGGCGATTGGGCATCCCAGTCGCTTGCATGGGTACCAGCCCATGCGGCGCGCCATGGGCCACCCACTCATCCCGATTGCGGCCCAACGTGAGCCATTTGAGATCGTAAACAGGTTCTGAGGAGATTTCCTGGAAATCTCCTCGCCCATGCGCCTTTGGCCTTTGTTTAGAGCCCGTTTACGGCGTACCGCCCTCTCCGGTACGCCGTCGGCAGGTCTGCCAGGCTTTAGCCGCAGGACCCGAGGTGCCCGCAATGCGTGCAATAGTCGCACCCATCCTTACGGATCATGGCGTGCGCGCCGCATTCGGGGCATTTGGCGCCCGCGATTTGCCGCGGGTGTTCAGCGAATGAGGAAGGTTCACCCTCCTGCGGCTTGGCCGCGTCCCCATTGCGCTCGGCGATGATGTTTTGTACCGCGAAGGCAATGGCGGCCACTTCGGAATCGTGCCACATCGGCACCGTGGCGCCATCGGCTTTCTGGTAGCTGCCCAGGCGCACCGGGCCGCGGTCCCAGGCGACCTTGCGCATGTCCTCGAGCGCACGCTCCAAAAAGCCGCCGCGCGCGGCCAGGGAAAGCAGGCGCATGCTGGCGGTGATCCACTGCTGCGATTCGCCGCTTTGCCCCACGGGCATGAAAAATTCGATCGCGCGCTCGCGTCCATCGGACAGCGGCAAAAAGGAGACGATCAGGTACAACCGGTGACAGCCCTGCTGCGTCCAGTATTCGATCTTCTGGGCCACGGCGTTGAGCGTGCCCACCGGGCGGCTTGAAATCATCGCGCGCATCGGATCGGTGTCGGGCTCGGACAGCGCGATGGCGCTCTCACTTGCCGTGTGCGCCGCGCCGGTTTCGAGCACGGCGCCCAGCACCTCATTGGGACGGTAAGTGGCCAGCCCCTTGAGCCTGGCCTCCCAGGCTTGGCGGTACAAGCCCTTGAAGTCCTCATAGGGGTAATCGGCGGGAATGTTCACCGTCTTGGAAATGGCCGTATCGATGTAGGGCTGCACTGCCTGCATCATCGCCAAGTGCTCTGCGGCGCTCATCTCCAAGGCCGAGACGAAGTAGGACGGCAGCGCCTCGGCATCGCCGCCCAAGTGGCGGTATAGACGCCAGGCGTGATCTTCCACGGTGTACTCGCTGCGGCTGCCATCGGCCTCGCGCTTTTTGCGCCGGTAGGTCCAGGAAAAAGCCGGTTCGATGCCGTTGGATGCGTTATCGGCAAAAGCCAGGCTGACGGTCCCGGTGGGCGCGATCGACAGCAGGTGGCTGTTGCGGATGCCGTGCTCACGGATCTGGGCCTTGAGCGACTCATCCAGCCGGCTGGCAAAGGTGCCCTCCTCCAGATAGCATGCGGCGTCGAAAGCGGGGAAGGCGCCCTTCTCGCGCGCCAGTTCGATTGAGGCCGCGTAGGCCGCGTCGCGCATCTGGCATGCGATGCGCACGGCCATTTCACGGCCTGCGGACTGGTCGTAGCGCAGGCGCAGCATGACCAACGCATCGCCCAAGCCGGTAAAGCCGACCCCGATGCGGCGCTTGGCCATCGCCTCGGCGCGTTGGGCCGGCAAGGGCCAGTAGGTCAGATCGAGCACATTGTCCAGCGCGCGCACCTGCACGGCGACCGCCTCGGCAAAGGCGTCGAAGTCGAAGGAAGCTTCGCCGCCGATCGAAAACGGATGGCGCACAAAACGCGGCAGGATGATCGGCCCCAGGTCGCAGCAGCCATACGATGGCAACGGCTGCTCACCGCAAGGGTTGGTGGCGGCGATGTGCTCAATGGCGCGCAGGTTGTTGTCGCGGTTGATGGTGTCCACGAACAAAATACCAGGCTCGGCGAAGTCGTAGGCCGACTGCATGATCGTGTTCCACAATTCACGCGCGGGCAGTTCGCGATAGACCCACAGACCATCGGCGCGCTGATGCGCGCCCGCCTCGATCAACTCAGCGCCGGGCACCGCCGGGTGCACCAGAGTCCAGTTCTCACCGGCATCCAGCGCCCGCATGAATTCGTCACTGACCGCCACCGAAACATTGAAATTGTTCCAGCGTCCCGGTGTGCGTTTGGCGGTGATGAATTCGAGCACGTCCGGATGGTCGATGCGCAGCACCCCCATTTGCGCGCCCCGGCGCGCGCCGGCACTCTCGACCGTCGCACAGGAACGGTCGAACACGTCGATATAACTGCACGGCCCCGAAGCCAGCGAAGCCGTAATACTCACCTGCGCGCCGCGCGGGCGGACACGAGAAAAATCGTACCCCACGCCGCCGCCGCGCCGCATGGTCTCGGCGGCCTCGCGCAGGGCTTCGTAGATGCCGGGATACCCCCCTGAATCCTGCCCCTGAATACAGTCGCCCACCGGTTGCACAAAACAGTTGATGAGGGTGGCCTGCAATTGCGTGCCGGCCGCGCTCATGATGCGGCCCGCGCCGATCGCGCCCGCGCTCAGGTTTTCCAGAAAACGCGCCTGCCAGTGCGCGCGTACCGGCTCTCCCTCGACCGAAGCCAGTGCGCGCGCCACCCGTGCATACAACGCCTGGACATCGGCCTCATCGTTCTTGAAATATTTCTCGCGCAGCACATCCAGGCTGATGGTCTGAGGTGGCAGCGCCGCGGCGGAAACCGCGTGATCACATGTCATGACTATTACTTACTCCTCTATTTAAATTGATGTAATAAGGTTATTCATACAACCTATGAATTTTAAGAATTAATTCTTAAAACAGATAAAATCGATCAATACTATTATATTTGACCTAAACTTCGCACAGCTTGAGCTTTGTTCACTTCGTCGCCGGTCTCAGGGCTGACTTTGAACACAACGCGATCGCGCCACTTGGGTTTCTGTCTCCATCATTTTGGCGGAGGCGGTACGCGACAAAGCCGGCCGCATTACAGCCCAGCTGGTTTTTCGCCGTTGCACTCGCGCCCTTGGCCAATAACAGCTTGACCGCCTCGTCATTGCCATAACCGGCCGCCATCATCAGCGGCGTGGTGCCGTTGGGTGATTTTGCGTCAATGGCGGCGTGATGATCCTCAATCAAAGTACGCATGATCTGTACTTGCCCGCTGGTGGCCGCATAATGCAATGGTGTCCACCCCGATTTATTCACAGCAGCGCCGTGCGCAAGCAATTGATCAACCAATGGCTTATTGCCTTTCAGGCAGGCGATCATCAAGGCGTTTTCGTCATTGGCATTGGTTAAATTGACATCGGTTACGGAGGAATCAAGCAGCACTTGCAACGCACGCGCAGCAGATTCCCACTGCGCCATCACCAGCGCGATTTGACCGTGATCATCGCGGATATTGGGATTAAAACCCTGCTTGATCATACTCTGCACGCCACTCGCATTATTGGCACGCACAGCACGAAAAAAATCCACCGACGCGCCAACATCAGCAGCAGTAGACGCTGTTTTTGTGGTTGTCGTAGCGGCACAAGAAGCCAGAAAAATTACTACCACAATAGCAAGATAGCGAATTTTCTTAAAGTGATTAATCATGATTTAAATCAGCCTTAAACAATGACTTTAAAAACCCAAAAATCTCCATAAAGAAAACTTTTGGCACTCTTTTGGTTCAATTGTTTTCTTGTATAAACCCATTCACACTTTAAATCACCGTACTTAAACGATCTATCAACAGTCATGCTAAATCGCTGTTGATTTAACAACATCCTTAAATAGTTTCTCAAAATTCGCGCTCGTGGCATACGCCACTTCATCGAGCGCAATACCCCGCACTTGCGCAATTTGCTGCGCCACGTAAGGAACGTAAGACGGATTATTGGTTTTTCCACGAAAAGGCATGGGCGCAAGATAGGGACTGTCCGTTTCAATCAAAATTCGATCGAGCGGCACAAAAGCGGCAACTTCACGCAATAGATCCGATTTTTTAAAGGTCAGAATACCCGAGAACGAGATGTAAAAACCCAGATCAAGCGCGGCGCGGGCCAGTTCTATCGTGCCGGAGAAACAATGAAAGACCCCGCCGGCAGCGCCGCATGAACCGTCTTCACCTTCCTCGCGCAGGATCGCCAGTGTATCGGCTGCGGCCTCGCGGGTATGGATCACCAGGGGCTTGCCTGCCTGGCGCGCGGCACGAATGTGCACGCGAAAACGCTCGCGCTGCCAGCCCAAATCGGCCACGCTGCGCCCGCCCTTGCGCTCTTGCATCTGATAGTAGTCCAAGCCGGTTTCGCCGATCGCCACCACCTTGGGCCGCGTCGCCAGCCGCACCAGCTCGGCCACGCTCGGCTCGACGCCGCCTTCCTGATCGGGGTGCACGCCGACGCTGGCCCAGAAGTTGCCGTACCGCATCGCCAGAGCATGCACGTCCTCGAAATTTTCGAGCGACGTGCCGATGCACAGCGCGCGCTCAACCCGCGCCCTCTGCATTTCAGCGCGGATACGCGGCAGGTCGTTCACGAGCTCAGGAAAGTTCAGATGGCAGTGTGAATCGGTGAACATGAGGGAGGGCATGACAAAACGCGGGGCGCTAATTTTCCGCGATCTGACCCATTCCGTCAGGGGGCCATCAACTTGTCAGCGCACTCCGGCGGATCGGCCTCCTGGATCAGCCTCTGCCCATCCCTGTCCATGCACAACAGTGCGGATCGAATCGCGCGCAGCGATTTCTTGGGGTCTCGCACGCATTTGCTACGAGGCCGCCCACCCGGCGGCGGACTGCGCCAGCCGCGCGGGAGGGGTTCAGTGCTTTCCTAACGCGCGCCTTCGATCGGATTGCCATAAATGGGCCGCACACCAAAGCGCGTGCTGATCGAAAACGCCACGCCACAGGCGAGCATCACCGGAACGGTCAGTTGAAATTGGCGCGTCATTTCGAGCACCATCACGATCGCCATCAACGGCGCATGCGTCACGCCGGCAAGAACAGCGGCCATCCCCATCACGGCCAGCGCGCGCGGATCGCCCACGACGCCGGGCGGCAACCACAGCGCGGCAATTTGCGCCACCAGGCTGCCTGCTGCCGCGCCAACGAGCAGCGATGGCGTGAATACCCCGCCGATCGCCCCGCTGCCCGAACTGAGCGCCGTGGCGGCAACCTTGGCCACCAGAATCGCAGCCAGCATCTGCCACAACAGTTGCCCTTGCAAGACCTGCGTCACCACGCTGTAGCCGTTCCCCCAGACATCAGGGACAGCCATGGAGATCAGACCCACCAGCACCCCGCCCGTGCCCAAGCGCAGCGTCAGTACGGGAATGCGCGCAAAGAGCTTGTGTGCGGCTTCGAGCAGCCCGAGCAGTATCCAGGCGATGACGCCGAAAAACACGCCCGCGGCAAGCGCCAAGCCAAGATGGGTGGGCACCATGGTCACCGTGGACATGGTGTACAGCGGCGCCGGCTCGGACAGCCAATAGACCAGCGTACTGGCCGTGGCCGAGGCGATGAATACCGGCGCGACAGTGTCCCGCGCAAAAAAACCCAGCGCCAATTCGAGCACGAAGACCACGCCCGCAATCGGCGCATGGTAGGCGCTTCCAATGCCCGCCGCCACGCCCGCCACCATGATCGCGTTGCGCTGCTGCGCGCTCAAAGGCAGCAAGCGCGCAGGCCACGAAGCGAGCCACGCCGCCAATTGCACCATCGGCCCTTCGCGGCCAATGGAAGCGCCGGTACCGATAGAAACCAAAGCGGACACGCTGCGCGCAAGCGTGGTGCGGTCGTTCAAATGCGCGTCGCCCGCACGCGCGGCATCCATGTAGTCCAGGTGTTTATCACCGCGCGGACCGCGCCTGGCCCAGGCCAGCCCCGCCTGCAGCAGCGCGCCCGCGACGAAGCCGCCGACGGCGCACACCAGCGCGCGATGCCACGGCGACAGGCTGCGTGCGCTGGCAACCAGACCGCCCGCAGACCCGGTGGACAGCCATTCCACCCATTGCGCGAGCCAGTGAAACCCCATCGCGGCCACCGCCGCCAGCGCACCCGCAACCGCCGACCACACCCAGACCCATGCCGACTGCGCCACGGGGC
>JAITWT010000060.1 GCA_031285125.1 Burkholderiaceae bacterium
AGGGGATGCAAGGCGCAGCGCGCAGCCCATAGCCCGGCTATGGGCCAGCGTTGCAACGCCGCAGACCGCCCGAAAAGGTCTCTGCGTGAGCCATTTGAGATCGTAAACAGGTTCTTAGATCACTTTTCAGATCAACTCAGCCCTGGGCGGCCGCGACCAGCTGGCGCGTGTAGTCATGGGCCGGCGTGTCGAACACCGTGTCGATCGCTCCGGATTCGAGCACCGCGCCGTCCTTCATCACCAGCACACGGTGTGCCATCGCGCGCACCACGGCAACATCGTGGGTAATCAGCAGATAGGCCAAGCCGCGCTCGCGCTGCAAACGCTGCAACAGACCCAGCACCTGTTTTTGCACGGTCACATCGAGCGCGCTGGTGGGCTCATCGAGCACCAGCAGATGCGGCTGCACGATCAACGCCCGCGCGATCGCGATGCGCTGACGCTGCCCGCCTGAAAATTCGTGCGGATAGCGTGTCAGCCAGCCGCGCGTATCGGCTTCGGGCAAACCGACATCGGCCAGCGCAGCAACCACGCGCACGCGGCGCTCGGCCAGGCTCAATTGCGAAGCGTGTACCGCCAAGCCCTCACCGACGATTTCCTCGATCGTCATGCGCGGCGAAAGCGAGGAAAACGGGTCCTGAAACACCACCTGCACCACGCGGCGCAAAGGCCGGTCCAGACGCGCGCGGCCCTGCCACGCTTTGCCTTCGATGCGCAACGCGCCACGGTACGGCGTCAGGCCCAAGGCGGCCAGCGCGAGAGTGGATTTGCCCGAACCCGATTCGCCGATGATGCCCACCGTCTCAGCGCGCGCGATGCGCAAATCCGCCCCTTTGACCGCGACGAATTCGCCCTTGCGAAACCAACCGCGCATGCCGGCTTGGGCCACCGGGTAGCTCACGCGCAGACGCTGTGCCTCAAGCACGCCGGTGTCACGCCCGGCCCCGGGCGCGAGCGCGGCCACATCGCGCACAGGCCGGCTGTCGATCAGCCGGCGCGTATACGGATGCGCAGGCGCGCTGAAAACATCGGCCACCGCGCCCTGTTCAACCAGATGGCCGTTTTCCATCACCGCCACGCGGTCGGCGAAGCGCCGCACCAAATTCAGATCGTGCGTGATCAATAGCACCGCCATGCCATGGCGGCGTTGCAGCGCATCGAGCAAATCCAGAATCTGCGCGCGCAACGCCACATCGAGTGCCGTGGTCGGCTCATCGGCCAACAACAAGCGCGGCTGGCACGCCAGCGCCATGGCGATCATGGCGCGCTGGCGCTGGCCGCCGGAGAGCTGGTGCGGGAAGGCGCCGGCGCGGCGCGCCGGATCGGGGATCCCGGTTTCAGCCAGCAACTCCACCGCCGCCGCGCGCGCCGCGCGCTTGCCCAGCGCCTCGTGCAATTCAAGTGTCTCGGCAATTTGATCGCCGATGGTGAACAGCGGGTTGAGCGCGCTCATCGGCTCCTGGAAGATCATGGCGATTTCTTTGCCGCGAATGGCGCGCAGCGCGCGCTCGGGCAGCGCGAGCAGATCGCGCGCCGCGGACGCCCGGCCTGGCTGGCTCGCCTGAAATTGCGCGCTGCCGCAAAGCTGCGCGTTCTGCACCAAGCGCAGCAGCGCCAGCGCGCTCACAGTCTTGCCCGAGCCGGACTCGCCCACCAGCGCGAGCTTCTCGCCGGGGGCGATGTCAAAGTCGATGCCGTGCACGACTTCCTTGCCGTCGAAAGCCACGCGCAGGCCGCGCACACACAGCAGGGGTTGATTCATGGGGGAGGTTGCGGTTGGGGTCATGGTGCGGTCTTTCGCGGATCCAGCGCATCGCGCAGGGCATCGCCCATGAAGGTCAGCAGCATCAGCGTGAGCACGAGCACGCCAAAGGTCGAAATCGAAATCCACCATGCATCCAGATTGGCCTTGCCTTGATTGAGTAAACCGCCCAGTGAAGGCGTCCCCGGCGGCACGCCCAGGCCGAGAAAATCCAGCGAGGTCAGCGCCAGGATCGCCGCGCTCATGCGAAAAGGCAGAAAAGTGACGACCGGCACCAGGCTGTTGGGCAAAATGTGCCGCCACATGATGCGCGCATTGCTCACGCCCAGCGCGCGCGCGGCGCGCACGTAATCCATCTGGCGGTTGCGCAGGAACTCGGCGCGCACGTAGTCGGCCAGCCCCATCCAGCCGAACAGACTGAGCAGCACCAGCAGCAGCGCCACGCTGGGCGCGAAGATGGCGCTGAAGATGATCAGCAGATACAGCTCGGGCATCGCCCCCCAGATTTCGATCAGGCGCTGCATCGTCAGATCGGCCTTGCCGCCGAAATAGCCCTGCACCGCGCCCGCCGCGATGCCCACCACCGTGCCCACCGCCGTCAGCGCCAGTGCGAACAGCACGCTCACACGAAAGCCATACACCAGTTGCGCCAACAGATCGCGCCCCCGGTCGTCCGTGCCCAGCAGGCTCTGAGACGAAGGCGGCGCAGGATAAGGCAACTTCGAGAAGTAGCTCAGCGTGCGCGGCCCATAGGGGTTGGGCGCATAAAGGGCCCAGTTGCCGCCGTGCGTGATGCGCTCGCGGATGTAAGGATCCAGATAGTCCGCCGGCGTCGGGAAGTCACCGCCGAAGGTCTGATCCGAATAATCGTGCACGATGGGAAAGTAGGTCTGGCCCTGGTAACGCACGATCAGCGGGCGATCCGTGGATAACACCCCGGCCAGCAAGCTCAACACCACCATCGCGCTGAACAGCATCAAGCTCCAATAGCCCAGCCGGTGCCGCTTGAAGCGCTGCCACGCACGATGCCAGGGCGAAGCATGGAATGAGGGCGGTTCAGCGGGATCGGGCGGACGGGGCAGACGGGGCATCGTGCGGAAATTATGGCAACGCTGATGAAACAGCGTCTGCACGCCCAGGGCGGCGCTGCAAAACCTCGCCATCGTTACTGCGGCTATGGCTGCATTTATGGCTGCGGTTATGACTGCATTTTGCGCCCTGCCCTGCGCGCGAACCCATCGATTTCACTTCGTTCCGAGCGTTCCGGGTTGTGCCGCAGTGCGGGTCAGTTTTCAATGCCCGGGGAATCAGGGATACAGCCCCCGCTCTGCGTGCGCCCTCAGGATGCGCTCGCAGGCTACGGCGTAGGTGGCCGTGCGCAGCGTGATTTTGTGCTGGTCGGCCTTGTTCCAAATCTGGGACAGCGCGTTCATCATGATCTGGTCCAGGCGCTGGTTGATTTCGTTCTCGGTCCAGAAAAACGAGGAGAAATCCTGCACCCATTCAAAGTAGCTGACCGTCACGCCGCCGGCGTTGCAGATGACATCGGGCACGACCAGCACCTTGCGCTGCTGGAGCACATCGTCAGCCTCGGGCACGGTGGGGCCGTTGGCGCCTTCGAGCACCAAGCGCGCCCGGATTTTTTGCGCGCGCGCCACGGTGATCTGGCCTTCGAGCGCGGCGGGCAGCAAGATATCGCACACCACGTCCCAGAAGTCTTCGTTATCCATCGGCTCGGCCTGCGCGAAGCCGGCGACGCCATGCTGATCGCTGGTGCGCACATACGCCAGCAAGCTGGCGATATCCAGTCCCTTGGCGTTGTGGATGGTGCCGGTGTGATCCTGCACGGCCACGACGATCGCACCGGCCTGGGCCAGCAGCCGCGTGGCCACCGAGCCGACATTGCCAAAGCCCTGCACGGCCACGCGCGCGCCTTGCAAATTCAGGCCCAGACGGCGCGCCGCTTCGCGGCCGGTGACGAACACGCCCCGCCCGGTCGCATTGACACGGCCCAGTGAGCCGCCCAGGTCGATCGGCTTGCCGGTGACCACGCCGCTGGCCGTACCGCCGACATTCATCGAATAGGTATCCATCATCCACGCCATGACTTGTGCGTTGGTGTTGACGTCAGGCGCCGGGATGTCGCGCTGCGGGCCAATGATGACGCCGATTTCGCTGGTGTAGCGGCGCGTGATGCGCTCCAGCTCCTTGGCCGAGATTTTTTGCGGATCGACACGGATGCCGCCCTTGGCGCCGCCATAGGGCAGATTCACGGCCGCGGTCTTGATGGTCATCCAGGCCGCCAGCGCCATCACCTCCTCCAGCGTCACGTTGGGATGGAAGCGCACGCCGCCTTTGGCCGGCCCGCGCGAGAGGCTGTGCTGCACGCGGTAGCCCTCGAAATGGGCGATGCAGCCGTTGTCCATTTCGATCGGCACATCCACGATCAGCGCGCGCTTGGGGCGTTTGAGCGTTTCGATCCAGCGCGTCAGCGATCCCCCAAGATAAGGCACGACACGATCGACCTGTGAAAGATAGGTGCCCCAAGCGCTGGCGGGCTGGGGATTGACGTAGGACAGTGCTTCGCTCATCAAGGCTTCTCCTGTGCAGTAGAAACTGCGATGAACCGCGGGCGCGATGGCCGGCAGCTTTGCAGCGATGAAAGGAACGCCCCGCGCAGTTCAGGCGCGCCCAGAGCCGCCTGAGTTCTCCCTGAACTGGGAAGGCGCATTCAGGATAGAGACGGGCGTAGGTTACTGCGATGCGTATCGAAGATCAATTCCAAGCCCGCGCGCGCATCCTGCACTGGCGGGGCGGCGCTGGCGCGCGCCTGTTCTCATGCGCACCGTGGCGGGCCGTGCCCAAGCGGAAAACTATTCGCCGCCCTGGTCGTAAACCGTCCGGTTGCGCATCAGACCCCGGCCATTGAAAAAGAACTCGTCCACGTTTTGTTGCGCGAAGCCGGCCATCGAGTCGTGCACGTATTTGTCGAACAGCACCGTCAGCGCCGAGGGCATTTCGCCCACCCGGTGCATGGCTTCCCAGAGGTCCAGGTCTTCCTTGAAGAAGCTCTTGTTCAGGTTGTCTCGCATGCTGGGCGCGTGATTGACCGGGCCGCCCGCAAGCTTTTGCGCCCAGTCGTTTCTGTGGTCGTGATCGGCTTGGCGCTTGGCATTGGCGTATTTGCGCTGGAATTCCTTGCATTGCGTCTGGAAGTACCCATTGATCAATTTCAGGAATTTCGCGTCCTCGGCCGGACAGCCTTGCGCCAGCGCGGCGGGAATGAACGAGCCCAAGCGGCGATAGCGGTAGTGGCGGTATTGCGCCATGCACCGGGCCAGCACCTCTTCGACCGAACCGCTGGCTTTGCAGGCACCGGCGTAGGCGTTGAAGTCCTCCAGCAATTGATCCGTGGGAACGAAGTTTTTCTGGATGTCCATTGGAAGATTTGCGAAAGGCACAAGCGGGACGCCCGCCATGTAAGCCTCCCGGTACATGTGGATGCAAGGCACCAGCGCCAGAAAGCTGTACGCACCGGCGCCGGGCAGCGGGCTGCGCCCCTGCGCGTTGGGCGCGTAGCCGCCGCCGACGTCGGAATGCGTGCCGGGGTAAACCACTTCGACGCAGTTGCCGGGCAGCGCACCCTTGTAACGCACCGAATCGAGCGGGAAACAAGCCCGCACCTCGTGCGCGGCCACGTAGTGCACACAGCGCCGAATCGCCGGATGCACGCGCAGCGCCTTGTTGGCCCAGGCCTGGTGGCCTTCCATCGTCAGGATATCGGCCCCGACCAGCCCCACCGAGGCCACCGTGTCAAAGAGGCCCAGAAAGATGATGTTCACCGGCACGCCCGCCAGCGTATGCCCCGCGCCGGCCGGTTCGCACAGCAGTTCGTAGAAGTCATTGCAGAAGGCGCGCGCCTGCGCCGCGCCGCGTGAAAAGCCGAACACCGAGACGGTGAACTTCAGGAGTTCGGGTTTGGGGGTGTTCTTGAGAATCGCCGCCAGTTCCTTGACTTTGCTCTTGAGCTGGCTCTTTCCCAGCGACGGGGCTTGGCCCCACAGGGCCGCCAGCGGACCCGCCACGGCATCCGGCACCAGCGGCCTACCCTTTATGGCCCGGTGCATGGCATTGAGGGTTTGCAACAAGGCCCAGAAAATGCGCGCCTGGCCTCCGAGGGCGGCAGCCCCGCCCGCGGCGAAGCCGGCTTTGCTAACCAAGGCGCGCCAGTCTTGGTACTTGGTCTCACCGATTTGCGGGAAAGGTGTGCCCACCCCAGGGATGTACTCTGGACGCCAATAAGCCGAAGCGCCCAGCGCCTCGTTCCTGCTGTCGCGGTGCGCCATCCAGAGCCGCACGATATTGCTGTGCTTGTCCTTGGGCAGGTCATCGTCGCGGTTGTTGCCCGTGCCATCAAAGAACAGTCCCAGAAAGGCGGTGGCCGTGCAGCCGAGTTTGTTCTTTTCCGGCAGCGTGCATGAGAGCGCCTGCGCACGCCGGATCCAGTCCCGCTTGGAAAAGGTCAGCAGTTCATTCTTGCCCAAGGCGGGCGCCATAAAAACGGCGGGCGGGCTCATTCATCGTTCTCCTTCTTGCGTTGCTCCAACTCCTTGAGCCACTCCGCATGCAAGGGATTGCCGGGCCAGCGCAGATCCCAGTTGGTGATGATCACTTTCACAGAGTCTCCACCGTAGAAGTGCACCTGGATTTCACCCGGCTCGTCGTAACGCGGGATCGACACACGCTGCTCACGCCAAATTGGATCGGAATCATTCTTCCACTTGACCGTGAATTGCAGCTTGTC
>JAITWT010000085.1 GCA_031285125.1 Burkholderiaceae bacterium
CCGCCGCGATGATGGATTTGTGCGGCGCTGGCCTGCCCCGTGAATGCCCCTATTTGCCCCAGCTATCGCGCAGCCCGCAAGCGCGATTGAAGACGAACTGCCCAGCCGTCTTGGCGCTGGCGTCGCGCACGAAATAACCGTGACGCTCGAACTGGTAAGCCGTGCCAGGCGCCGCGCTGGCCAGTGCCGGTTCGACATAGCCTTGCGTCACACGCAAACTGTCCGGGTTGAGTTCAGCGTCGAGTTCGCCGCTGCCGGGCTGCTCAGCGCGCAACAGCCGCTCGTACAGACGCAGCTCGCACGCCAGCGCGTCATGCGCGCCAACCCAGGTGATGACGCCCTTGACCTTGATCGCATCCGCGCCCGGCGTACCGCTCTTGGTGTCGGGAATCAGCACGGCCTGCACTTGGCTCACGCGGCCTTGCGCATCCAGCGTGGCGCCGGTGCATTCGACCACGTGACCGTATTTCAGCCGGACCTTGTTGCCCGGATAAAGGCGGTGGTAGCCCTTGGGCGGGTTTTGTTCGTAATCGCTGCGCTCAATCCACAGTTCGCGCCCAAAGTGGAATTGGCGCTGGCCGCGCTCAGGGGCATGCGGATGCACGGGGGCGCGGCACGCATCGAGCACGCCGGCACCCATCAGCGCGTCCCAGTTGGTGATGACCAGCTTGACCGGATCGAGCACCGCCATCGCGCGCGGCGCGGCCGGATCGAGCGTTTCGCGCAGCGCCGTCTCCAGGCTGGCGTAGTCGATCCAGCCGCCGGCCTTGGTCACGCCCGAGCGTTCGCAGAACAGCTTGAGCGCCTCGGGCGTGTAGCCGCGCCGGCGCAGGCCCGCGAGGGTGGGCATGCGCGGATCGTCCCAGCCATCGACGCGCCCCTCCTCCACCAGTTGGCGCAGCTTGCGCTTGCTGGTGAGCACATGGGTCACGTTCAGACGCGCGAATTCGTACTGATGCGGCGGCGGTGCCTGCAACAGACCGCCTTCGCTCAGGCGCTCCAGCAGCCAGTCGTAAAACGGGCGCTGATCCTCGAATTCGAGCGTACAGATGCTGTGCGTAATCCGTTCGAGCGCATCCTCGATCGGATGCGCGAAGGTATACATCGGGTAGATGCACCAGGCATCGCCGGTGTTGTGGTGCGTCGCGCGGCGGATGCGGTAAAGCGCGGGATCACGCAGGTTGATGTTGGGGCTGGCCAGATCGATCTTGGCGCGCAGCACGGCGGCGCCGTCGGCCAGCTCGCCCGCGCGCATCGCGCGCAGCCGGGCCAGGTTTTCCGCTGGGGTGCGCGAGCGGTACGGGCTGGGCGTGCCCGGCGTGCTGAAGTCGCCCCGATTGGCGCGCATCTGCTCGGCGCTTTGCTCATCCACATAGGCGTGCCCGGCTTGAACCAAGTACTCGGCGGCACGGTACATGAAATCAAAATAATCGCTGGCGAAATATTCGTGCCCGCGCAGCGCACCGGGCTGCATGGGATCGTCGGCGAAATCGGTGTCGTAACCCAGCCAGCGCACCGCGTCGCGGATGGCGTCAACAAATTCCTGTTCTTCCTTCTCAGGGTTGGTGTCGTCGAAACGCAGATGGCAGACCCCGCCGTACTCGCGTGCCAAGCTGAAATTCAGCCAAATGCTCTTGGCGTGCCCGAGGTGCAGATAACCATTGGGCTCGGGCGGAAAGCGCGTGCGAATGCGCGCCGGATCGGCCATCCCCGCGGCGTGATGCGCCCCATCCCCCGGCGACCCGCCCCAGCCGCGGCTGGCGTAGGTGCCTTGCGCGAGATCGTTCTCGATCACATGGCGCAGAAAGTTGCTGGTCTTGGCGGAATCGGTATCGGCAGAGGATGTCATTGGGTGGATTTTATTGAGGCCGCGCTAAAAGCGCCCTGCGTTTATTGACACTGCGTTCTGGCACGGGTTGTTATTGCGGCGGCCGGGATCAAACCGTGATGCGCATGCTCGCCCATGCAACATGCTCAACCGCACCACCCTGTGGGAGACGCTGCGAACAAGGAACCACGCCAAAACCGGGAGATAGGCCCAAGAGGAATCAAGACAACCAAGGTAGCGTTCATGCGCATCAAGGCAGACCCGCTTTGAATTTGAAGGATGCGTACTGACCTCTCTCAGACGGTTGCAGCGTGTGTTTCGAATACTCGCTCGAAAGGGTGGAAAGATAGATCCCACACTATTCGACCGTCAAGACCGCCCCGCTCCGTGCAGGAGCCCAAGCGCAAGCGTCGATCTGAACACGGGCAAAGCACAGTGTCTGTGCTATGCCGGCCCCCTTCCCCATCCTCTTCAGCGGCGAGGACGCATGGTTCCGCGACAAAAAACCTAAGATGCCAATTTCCGCCGCGTCGAAACCGTGCTTAACCAAGACAATTAGGCGCGCCATAAGACTGAAAATGAAAAGCCCGGCGGTTTGACCCGCCGGGCTGGATACAGAATCTTTCGACTCTTTATTGTAGCAACGGCTCTCACCCCGGATAGCCACAACGGGGTTGATTCTACAGGAGAAACACATGGTTCATAGACTCCGAAACAACCTTGGTCCGCTTACCTTCGGGTTTGACATCGGCATTGCCTCGGTTGGTTGGTGCGTGATCGTAGAAATAAATCGAAAGCTTTACATTCTTGATCTCGGCGCGCGTTGTTTCGACAAGGCGGAAACGGCCAAGGAAGGCGAATCGCTCAATCTTGCTCGCCGCACGGCTCGCTTGATGCGCCGCCGTTTGCGCCGCCGCGCATGGCGGTTGACCAAGCTCGCGCGATTGCTGAAACGCGAGGGTTTGATCGCCGATGCCAAAGCGATTCAACAGCCGCCGGAGAAATCGCCGTGGCATTTGCGTGTGGAAGGCTTGGATAAGCTACTCACGCCAACCGAATGGGCGCATGTGCTTTATCACCTCTGCAAGCATCGCGGCTTTCACTGGGTTAGCAAGGCGCAGGAAAAGAAAGCAGAGTCCGATAAAGGTGAAGGTGGTCAAGTCACCCAAGCCCTCAAAGACGCTGAACTACGCAGGAAGGAAAAAGGTTACCGCAGCGAAGCTGAAAGGATTTTGACTGACTTCCCATCAGCTCAACGAAACAAGCAGGGTGAATATAAAAAGGCACTGAAACGTGTATGGCTTGGTGAAGAACTCGAATTGCTCTTCAAGCGCCAGCGCGGATTCGGCAACCCCCACGCATCGCCCGAATTTGAAACCCGCATCGTCGGCAATGGCGACCGCAAAACCGGTTTGTTCTGGGAGCAACAACCGGCACTATCCGGCACAAAACTGATGGAAATGGTGGGGAACTGTACTTTTGAAAAAGATGGTCCCACGCTATATACCCCCGACCAGATTTTGACCCAATTTCTCGCATCGACAATTCGCCGCGCCCCCAAGGCCAGCTACAGCGCCGAACGTCATGTCTGGCTGACGCGGCTCAACAATCTGCGGATTGTCGTTGATGGCAATGCACGCCCACTCACTGAAGCGGAGCGACAAATTGCTTTGCCACTGCCGTATCAACAAGCTGGCGACTTTAAGTATGAGCAACTGAAAAAAGCGTTGGTTAAAGCAGGACTGATGCCAGAAAGCGCCAAATTTGCGGGGTTGAATTATTCTCAAAAGAACAAAGATGGGACGGACAAAGACCCGGAATCGGAGCGATTGGTCAAGCTACCCGCGTGGCAGGAAATCCGCAAAACACTGAAAGACGCCGGACTGGAAACCGAATGGCAAGGCATCGCCAGCCAGCCGGA
>JAITWT010000218.1 GCA_031285125.1 Burkholderiaceae bacterium
CGCCTGATCGCCAAAGCGCAAGACCGCTGGTATGTGCCCGACCCGAACAAGGCGCAGGACTTGGAGAAAAAGCGCGAAAAGGCGCTGCTCAAGGAGTTCGAGCAATACAAAACCTTTACGGGCCGCAAGATCAAGGAATCGCGCCTGGAAGTGCTGCGCGCCGGTTTCCGCGCTGCGTGGGCGGGCAAGGATTACGCGATCATCCTCGCCGTTGCCAAGAAACTGCCAGACGAAACCTTGCAGGAAGATGAAAAGCTGCTGACGCTGTACGACATGGCGCTGACGCGCAGCGAAGATGGGGCTTGATAAGCGAGATGAGCCAATGAACCGGGATGCACTGCTCGCACGGCTGGATGGCATCGAATGGAACGACTTCGAGTGCAAGCGTGCGCAACGCGGCGTTCCTGAGGATGCCTACAAGACGGTATCCGCCTTTGCCAATACGGCGGGCGGCTGGCTGGTGTTCGGCGTCAGCGAATCCACGGGCGTGTTGGAGATCACCGGCATCGAGAATCCCGACAAGGTGCAGAGTGACTTTCTGACCGTGCTGCGCAGCGGCCAGAAGCTCAACCGGGTGATTGCGGTGGAGGCGCGGCATTTCGATATCGACGGCAAGCAGGTCTTTGCCTTTCATGTGCCGGAGTTGCCGCGCTCGGAGAAGCCGGTCTATCTCAAGGGCGATCCCCGCCAGAGTTACATCCGGCGTGGCGCGGGCGATGAGCAATGCACGCAAACCGAGTTGGAGCGATTTTTACGCGACGCGGCGGAAGTTCGCTACGACGGCGCTGTGCTGGCCGATATTCCGGCGGATCGTTGCTTTGATGAAGAAACCGTCAAGTGGTATCAGGCGCAGTTTTACCGGCGCAACCCGGAGCACAGGGAGATTACGGAACCGCTCGAATTTCTGCTGAATGCCAATTTCGTGGCGGAGCAGGATGGCGCAATGTGGCCCACTCGGGCCGGTGTGCTGCTGTTTGGCACCGACCGCTACGTGGGCCAGATTTTGCCAAGACCCGTGCTGGACTATCAGCGCATTGATACGGCTTTCGACCACTGGTCTGCCGAGCAGCGCTGGCACGATCGTTACGTGTTTGAAGAAAACATTTTCAATACCTGGAAGGGTTTGGTGTCTCGCTACATGCGGGTTGCCGAGCATCCGTTTTCACTCGACCCGGCAACTTTGCGCCGCAACGATGATCCGCCGGACTATGTGGCCTTTCGTGAAGCGGCCATCAATCTGCTGATTCACCAGGACTACGGCGATCATGGCCGCAAGGCATCTATCAAGCTATTTACTGATCGCATCGTGCTGTGGAACCCCGGCGATGCCTTTGCCACCACCGCCGAATTGCTCGACCCCACCGAAAAGGAGGTGCGCAATCCGGCCATCGTGAAGGCGTTCCGCCGGATCGGGTTGTCGGATCAGGCAGGCACGGGGATTCGCGCCATCTACCGCAACTGGCATGAGTTGGGGCGCGTGCCGCCACTGCTGGCCAATGACAAAGCCCGCAAAGCGTTTGAACTGGTGCTGCTTAACAAGCCTTTGGTGACGGATGCCATGCGGCGCTTGCGCGAGGCATTGGGGGTGAGCTTGACGCCTGAGCAGGCTGATGCGCTGGCGTTGGCGCTGTCACTTCCAGCGGATCAGCCCTTGAGTCTGACGGCGATTCGCAGCCTTGGCATCAGCACCACGAGACAGGCACGAGCCGTGGCGGATCACTTGGTGCGGCAGCAGTTGCTTGAACCGTTGAGTGCAACGCAGTTTCAGGTGACGGACGCGATTCGGGAGGTTCTTGCGCAAAGGGCGAAAACCCTGGCTGTCGAGGGTGGCGCCGGGGAAGTCACCCCACAAGTCACCCCACAAGTCACCCCACAAGTCACCCCACAAGTCACCCCACAAGTCACACCACAAGTCACACCACAAGTCACACCACAAGTCACACCACAAGTCACACCACAAGTCACACCACAAGTCACACCACAAGTCACACCACAAGTCACACCACAAGTCTTGAAATTGCTGGAAAAAGTGTCTGGCGAGATGACGCGCCAGGAAATTATGAATGCGATGGGGCTGAAAAGCCGCTGGAATTTTGCCGACCTTTATCTCAAGCCAGCTTTGGATGCAGGTGTACTGGAGATGATGACTTCCGATAAGCCGCGATCAAGCAAACAGCGTTACCGCCTGACTGAA
This sequence comes from Burkholderiaceae bacterium, assembly GCA_031285125.1. Taxonomy (GTDB): domain Bacteria; phylum Pseudomonadota; class Gammaproteobacteria; order Burkholderiales; family Burkholderiaceae_C; genus JAITWT01. Next base: position 2,195 of record JAITWT010000218.1, read on the forward strand.
TTGGGGCAGACCTTGCTCAAGAAGGCCGACGCATGAGCAGCGGCTTCGACACCGGCGACTGGTGCTGGCATACCCGGCAAGCATCGCCTTGCCGCGTGGTCGAGCGGCTGGCGCTGTGGGGCGAAGCGGTATATCGGGTGTGGGTGCCCGGCAAAGACGCGGTGCTGCGTGCACGGGCGGCGGAACTGGCATCGCTTGCCAACGTGCGCCCGAGCGTCGAACACATCCTGCACGCCACGGCGGCAGCCAAGTTGCAAGATGCGCTGGAAGACAACTTGCTGCTGGCGCCGATCCAGTCCAGCGTCATTCCGCTGCCGCATCAGTTGTACGTGCTGAACCGCGCCGTGAGCGGCGACCGGGTGCGCTATCTGCTGGCCGATGAAGTGGGTCTGGGCAAGACCATCGAAGCAGGTTTGGTACTGCGCGAGTTGAAGTTGCGGGGCCGCACCAAACGCATTCTGGTGGTCGCACCCAAGGGGCTGGTGCGGCAGTGGCAGGCGGAGATGCGCTCGCACTTTGGCGAACCGTTCCATTTCGTCGAACCTTCGGCATTGGCCGCATTGCGGCAGTGGCGTGGAGATAGCGCCGAGGACAACCCGTGGCGGATGCACGATCAGGTGATCTGCGCGCTGGATTCGGTCAAGCCGCTGGAAGCGCGGCGCGGCTGGAGCCTAGAGCAGCTTCAGACCTACAACCGTGAACGCTTCGAGGACTTGGTGTCGGCGGCGTGGGACTTAGTCATCATTGATGAAGCGCACCGCATGGGCGGTAGCACCGAACAGGTCGCGCGTTACAAGTTGGGCGCGGCGCTGGCGGAAGCATCGCCCTATCTGTTGCTGCTCTCGGCCACGCCACATCAAGGTAAAACCGATCAGTTCATGCGTCTGATGCAGTTGCTGGATCGGGACGCCTTTCCCGATGAAGGCAGCGTGAGCCGCGAACGGGTGCAGCCTTTCGTGATGCGCACCGAGAAGCGCGCTGCCATCAACGCCGAGGGACAGCCCTTGTTTCGCCCCCGGCTTACCCGCTTGCACGCCGTGGCATGGCAGGCGCGGCACATGGCGCAGCAGCAGTTGTACGAAGCCGTAACCGATTACGTGCGTCACGGCTACAACCAGGCGCTGGCGGCCAAGCAACGGCACGTGGACTTTTTGATGATCCTGATGCAGCGGCTGGTGACATCCAGCACGGCGGCGATCCGCGCCACGCTGGAGAAGCGACAGGCAGTGCTCGATACGCCCGCCTTGCAAACACGGCTGTTCGACACGGTGAATGCCGAGGAATGGGCGGATCTGGATGGCGAAGCGCAGGTGGATGTGGCGCTTCAATTGGAGGGTTTCGAGCTGGAGAAATCCGAAGTCGAAACCCTGCTCACACTGGCGCGTTCCACCGAGGCCGCGGGTACCGACGCCAAAGCCGAAGCCCTGCTGGAGCTGATCTACAAGTTGCAACAGGAAGAAGGCGACCCGGCGCTGAAGGTGCTGGTGTTCACCGAGTTTGTGCCCACGCAGGCGATGCTGGCGAATTACCTCGAAAGCCGGGGTTTTTCGGTGGCGACGCTCAACGGCTGCATGGATATGGAGGCGCGTATCGGAACCTTGCAGACCTTCGCGCAAACCGCACGGGTGCTGATTTCCACCGATGCGGGCGGAGAAGGTTTGAATCTTCAGTTCTGCCACGTGATCGTCAACTTCGACATGCCGTGGAACCCGATGCGAATCGAACAGCGTATCGGGCGCGTGGATCGCATCGGGCAAAAACATGTGGTGCGCGCCATCAACTTCGTGCTGGAAGACACGGTGGAACACCGGGTGCGGCAGGTGTTGGAAGAAAAGCTCGCCGTCATCGCCGAGGAATTCGGCGTGGACAAGGCGGCGGACGTGATGGATTCGGCGGAAATGGAGCCGGTGTTCGACGAATTGTTTGTGCAGAGCTTGCAACACCCGGATGCCCTCGAGCAGCAAACCGACAGCGTGGTGTCGCAGTTGCGGGCAACGCTGGAGGAATCGAAGAGGCACAGCGACCTGCTGACCGTGCCGCACGACCTGGACGCTGCCGATGCCCGCAAGTGGCGCGACCATCCGGCGCAGTTCTGGCTGGAGCGCGCTGTTGTCAACGGTCTGGCGGTGCGCGGTGGAGCGGCGACAAAGAGCGGCGATGTCTGGCATCTGCGCTGGGCCGATGGCAGCGAAATGCCGCAAGCCTGCTTCGATACGCGAGCGGCGGATGCCAACCCGGCGGCGGAATGGCTGACGATGGAAGACCCGCGTGCGCGGGCGTTGATTAGAAATCTGCCGCGCTTTGTAGCAGGTCAGCCCTTGCCCGTGATTCAGGTGACAGGTTTGCCGGGGTCGGTGGACGGCATTTGGTCGCTGTGGGAGGTCGGTCTGGCGGCGCGAGGCGTGGGACGCAAGCGGTTTCTTCCCGTTTTCATCAATGCTGAGGGTCGCCCCTTCGTGCCCACCGCCAAGCGCGTGTGGGATTTGTTGCTGACAGAGAGTGTGTCTGTGCCGTCGGTGGCGGATGCGAACGACTCGGCGCGCTGGTTCGAAGTGTCATTTGAAGTGGCTCGTACTCAAGGTGAGCCGTTGTTCGCAACACTGCTGGAAGAACACCGCAGGCAGGTGAAGGAGGAGCGTGATCGCGCTATTTATGCCTTCGAAGCACGGTTTCAGGCCATCGGCCGTATCGGCCTGCCTGCCGTGCGCGAGTTTCGCCGCCGCCGTCTGCAAACCGAACATGAAGCACGTCTGGCCGCGTTGGATGACATGGAAGCGGGTCTGCCTGAATTGAATGCAGTGACGATGCTGCAAATTGCCAGCGAGCGCTCCGCATGACCAGCCTGTGGCATCAGCGCATCCTTGGCTCGTTCACGGCTGACCTGTCCCGGCTGTGGGTGGCTTGCGACCCGGACGGCGTGTTGCTGGATGAAAAGCTCTTGTCGGAACTTCGCGTCCGTGGCTTCGAGGTCATGGAATACGACGATCCGTTTGTGTTTCGAGCCGAATACGAGGAGCGTTACCGCGCCGCGTGGGATGCGGGCGTGCCTGCTCCGTCGCCATCGCTGATCGTGCATTTGCCCCGTGACGCCGCCGACGATTTACCTTGGGACATCGTGCGCAGTGCGCGTACCGAGCGTTTGATTCTCGCGGAGCTGTTCCCGAAACTGGCGTACAGCGTGGTGCGGCAAGTGGAGCCTGAATGGCTGGCCGTGCTGTTCGACGCTCACCAGACCGAGTTGCAATCGGTGCGTGGCGAAGGTGAATCGCGGGATTTCATCCTTGAGCACGTCTATCAATTGACGCCGCGAGCCATCCGTACAGAGGTGGATTTCTGGCGTGAGGCGCTGCGGCTGCATTTCGATCACCGCACCTTGCCGGTGCCGTTTGCTGAACATGTGGCGGGGATTCTGCGCAGCAGGAAATTGCTTGCAGGGCAGCCGGTGGCGCAATGGCTGTCGTCCAAAAGTGCGCTGCTGCGCGTGGTGCAGGACGGCTGGTATCGCTACCTTGAAAAGCTGAAGCTGGAAGGCAGGCGTGTGGCGGAACCCGGCCTGCCATCTTTGGAGATGAAGATCGAGATTCCGTTCGATCATTCCGATGTGCGCTCCATCATCGACTCTATGTTTCTCGATGGCGGTCTGCACCCGCTGGCTGTTTCGGGGATTCCCGCCTCAGTGCCGAACTGGATCAAGGTCGGCATCGTCGAAGACGCATGGTCGCAGTTTGCATTCGCCGACAAAGGTATTGCCGCGCTGGAGGCGGCAATACCGCAAGCAGATGCCTCGCACAAGGTATGGGGCGATTTCGCCAAGCGCTACGGCGAGATGTTGAGCCGGATTCACGATTTGCCGGGAAAGGACGGTGGCGAGTGGATAGAAAAAATTCGTGGACATATTCAAACCATCCAGGCGCTCTCGGATGAACGGCTGCGGGCGTGGGTGACAGACCGCCACTACGAAAATTTGATCCTGCAACCCACTACCAAAGGCCCGGTGATGGTGCATCACATTCCTCGCTTTCTGCGGCAACGCCGAAGCGCGGGTGAAGCCAGGGTAGCTCTGCTGGTGTTCGATGGCCTGGCTTTCGATCAATGGGTGCGGATCAGAGAACATTTGATTGCTCGACAACAGCCGCTGACTTTCGATGAAAGCACGGCTTTCGCTTGGCTACCCACGGTGACATCGGTGTCGCGCCAGGCGCTGTTCTCTGGCCTGAAGCCGCGCGAGTTCGAGGACTCGATAGATCACACCAACAAGGAAGAATTCTTGTGGAAGTCGTTCTGGCAGAACGAAGGCATTGCCGCCAGTGATGTGATGTACCGGCGCGCACTGCATCAGGTCGAGCAACTCCCCGCGCTGTATTCCGACATGGCCAACCGCAAGCCAAAAATTCTTGGATTGGTTATCGACGAAGTGGACGAACGCTTGCACAAGGAGCGATCCAAAGATGACGTGACCCACGCGCTCGATCGTTGGCTGGAAAGCGGGTTTGTCGAATGTTTGTTTTCCTATTTGCTCGGCGAAGGGTTCAACGTATACGTCACAGCAGATCATGGCAATGTCGATGCCACAGGCATCGGCAGACCCAATCAGGGAGTGATCGCGGAAACACGCGGTGAGCGTGTGCGGGTGTACCGCAGCCAATCGTTGCGCGCCGATTCGGTGGCGGCCATCAATAAAACCTCGGCGAGCACGATTCCGCTGGCTGTCCCTGGATTGCCTGCCGACTTCGTGCCTCTATTCGCGGGAGGACGCAGTGCATTCGTCCCTGATGGTGAACAGGTCGTCGTTCACGGTGGTGTGTCGGTCGAGGAACTGATCGTTCCTTTTGTGAAGATTTCTGGTGTGGATGTGCAAGGATGAATGCGTCGGCTCCGCGAATTGGTTTTGACCGATTCATACACCCCGATTGGGCAACATCAGCGCTGAAGATTCGCGCTGACATGGCGCAGCGCGAAGACTTGGAAGCATTGCTGGACGCCGCCGAATTGGGCGCCGCCGCGCGAACGAAAACACGGACGGTGTTGAAGCGCCTTTGGTTGGAGCCACGCGCCGAGTTGGTGGACTACGCCAATCGGGGCGTGGCGATCTTCAAGGTGCAACCCGATGTGCCTGTCGCTGCGTTGCACTGGGGCATGGCTGTGGCAACTTATCCTTTCTTCGGCAAGGTGGCGGAATTGATTGGGCGGCTGTCAGCGCTGCAAGGCGATTGCGCGTCCGCCGAAATCCACCGACGCATGAGCGAAACTTACGGCGAGCGCGAAGGCACCTATCGGATGACGAATATGGTCATCCAGAGCCAAGCTGGTTGGGGTGCGGTGGAGCGGGTCGAAAAAGGAAGGCGCGTGATTCGCTTGGTCGCAGACAAGGTGGATGACGCAGAACTCACGGTGTGGCTGATCGAAGCCGCTTTGCGCTATGCAGGCAAGCCACTGGCGATCTCTAGCCTGCAATCGCTGCCGGTACTGTTTCCATTCAATCTCACGCAGTCATTGGCCTATTTGGTGTCGAACAGCGAGCGCTTAACTGTGCGTGCCGAGGGACCTGGGCATCGGTTCGTTGCGTTGAGCGATTCAATTTGAAAGCGTTTTGTCTGGAAAACTCCCTGGATGGGTCGCGTTCCGCGAAGTGGTCAGGCTGTTCATCGCCAGCTCGCCGTCCACCGGCCCTGAAAACATCTTATGTTTGACTCACTTTCCACAATCAGTACATAACCCAGTACACCAACCCCGTGAGATTACAAAGATCTCCAACGGAATCAACAGGTTGAGCGGGACACAAAACAACCCGTTTCCCGCTCCAGAATTTCTTCTGTGGACATCCCCAAGGTCCACAATCTCTTGGTTTCATTGGATTCGCGCCAGCAGGCGTTCAGCAGCGTCCATTGAAATCCACCGCCCTCCTCCCACGCATTTTTAGTCCATGAATCCGTACATGGAAATGCGTGCGTGCGCGTGCGCGCGTACGCGGGGAATCAGTTTGTTGCTGTAGCGCGCCTGCCCGCGCCGATACATCTCACATCACTTCGATGGAGAGGCTCCAAGACACGGATCGGTCGCGGCGTCAAACACGCCAAAGCGACCGGCAGGGACTCCGCCCTCAATAACGCCCTGGGCCTGCTGCGGTTCATTGGCGCCAAGGGGAACAAGAAGTGGCATGGCCGCTTCACATGGGCGAACCGGCAATGCTGAACTGTTTGGTGGCCGCATCCGGAACGGTCGTGACTTTGCGATGAGCCAACTTGAATGCCCAGTTGCTTCGCAATATCGTCACCTGTTATTGAACCTCGCTATGGCGCCTTTGCGGGCTTAATGGGGATGGCTCTGTGAATGGCTCCACAGCTGTGAGCCCAGGCTAAAAGTAGCCAGGCCTTGGGTGCGCCTGCATCCCTCGGCGGCGTAGTGCATCACGCATGGGCTTGGCTGGCCCATGTCCCACGCGTGACCCGAACCGGGGGTGTTTGCGCTTATTCCGTAACAACTTGTCGATTGTTGAGCTTTTGTACCGGGCGGTGGTTGTCGCTGAAAATGCTCTGGAATGCTGCAATTTGGCTCTTGGACATTTCGATTGGCGTCTCCATGACGATCCAATTGACCTGTTCGCTGCAAGGCGGCGTTGTCAGGGAGCCGGAATAAACCATGGCCTTCTGATCGCTCGGCAAAAGAGCCATCAAATCCACCTCGGTTGGCTCATCGGCCTTTTCTTTGGGCGTCAAAGGCTTAACCGGGAGCTTGCTGAAAACAGGAGCGAGCATTTTATTTTCTTTTCCTTGTTCGATGAATACGCCAACCACAGTAATGTTGCCGTTTTCATCGGTATTGACCATGTGCATTTCCATTGGATAGTTCTTGTGTGTAATGGTGTGCTCACTCGGTGTATGGAAATGAAATTGCGCCAGCCTGTAATTTTTGCCCTTGAATGAGATCGTATTGGCCTGTTCAGTCGAGCCTGCCTGAATCGTGTGACCATTGTTGATGACATTGACCTTCGTCGGATGATAATTGATCTGAAAATCCTTCTCGCCGATGCGTTCGGCTGAGCGAGGCTGCAAGTCGATAGGAGATTGCTGCATCCCGGTCTTGCACATAACGTTCTCTTGAGCAAGCTCGCCCCAGTGAGCAGGCCCGGTTTCTTTGTCGTAAGACCAGTGCGCCGCATGCTCGGCCGCAGATGCGTAAGCAGTGAAACACGCAATACTCAGGATTGCCAGTGTGAATTTTGACATTTGTTTCATTTCACGAGCCTTTCAATAATTTGGGTCATGGATCAGAGCATTGCGTTCTGACGCCGGGCGTTAGTATATCCCGTCGACACGAAAAAGGCGACAAAGCAGGTGTTACATTTAGTTGCATTTTGATTGGTTCGAGAAGTGGTCCTTTTTATGTCAAAGATTTGGCCAGGGCGAGGCGTCATGGATAAATTTCGTATTTTAGTGTAGATGATTGTATTAATGAAATATTTCCGTCGGATGTGTCCTGCCTTCAGAGTTCTTGTGCAATCATTGCGTCAAGAGTTTGGCGCCATTACAACGACAGTCGATCATCTAACTGCGGGAGGGAGGGCTGCGCAGGCTGAGTGAAAAATCGAAAGCACTGCATCGGCCATACACTGAATTTGCCCTGAAAGATGGATTTTTCTGGGGCCAAGCGCCTGCGCCGCGCGGCCCAATAGCGCTTCTTTGCGGGCTCAGGCATGGCTCGACCGTTGGCAGACCGAAAACCTGGCGGCGGGCACGGTCGAGAACCGTCTGGCGGTGGGCCGGGAAGGTCGGCAAAGCGGGCATCCTGCCTGCTGGCCATGCCGAGTTGGGCATCGCCCCACGCCAATTCGTGGCCCAAACCAGCAAGGCCCGTGAATTGGGACTGGAACTGCGTCGCGTGAACGATGCGTTTGCCATGATGCGCCTGCATCTGCAACAGGCATTCGGACTGTGGTGCGAGGTGTCCATCAAATATTCAACCCGCCTATGCCGACCGGGGCGATCACATCGCCCTGGACCAAGGGCGGGCGCGAGCGGACAGTCCCGATCACTACAGCGGCACAACGCACCGTGCTCGAAACCGCGCGCCAGCTTGTGGGAACGGGTTCTCACACCGCATCAGATTGATGCCGCGTTGTTCGCCTGTCGCAATCCGCTTTCGCGGGGGGGGCCAAGCGCGGTAAGCTACGGCGAGAATTGTTTGCGCGGCAGGACGAAGTGCAAGCGCAACGCAACAAGTTGATCGGGCCGTTGGCGCAGCGGCTTGGACAGCGGGTGGCGCAGGGGACTTTGTTCGCGATTGAGTGAGCGCTAATATGACAACCTCGTGCATGGATGGAAATTTGCTATGAAATCGGTCATTGACTCAAATCAAATCACGCGATTGATATTGCAAGGCTATAAATCCATCGCCGAGTGCAAGATAGAGCTGGGGCGGCTCAATGTGCTGATTTGCGCCAATGGCGTCGGGAAATCCAATTTCATTGGATTCTTCCGGTTGATAAACCGAATTCTAGGTCAGCAACTGCAATCTACCGTTGGTGAACTGGGCGGGCCAGATGCGCTTTTGTACTTTGGGCGCAAAAAAACAGAGGAGTTGAAAGCCGAGTTGTATTTTGGAAACAATGGCTATCGTTTTGCCTTTCGCCCTACACAGGACAACCGCATGATGTTTGCACATGAGGCGTTATGGTGGAATAAACCCATGGAATGGCACCCTGGCTCAGGGTATTTTGAAACAAAGTACAAAGAAAAAAATCATCATGGCCAGATTTGGGCATACACCGTTCCTGCCATGCGGAGTTGGCGCCTTTACCATTTTCACGACACCAGCCGCAGCGCCTTGGTCAAGCAAGTCCACGGCATCAATGACAACGAATACTTGCGTGATGACGCGCGCAATCTGGCGGCTTTTCTCTACCGGCTAAAAAATCATCACGAGCAGCGTTACAAACGCATCGTCAAGACAATTCAGCTGGGCGCACCTTTTTTTGGCGACTTCCATCTTCGCCCAACGGTAGATAACAAAGAGAAAATTCAACTCGAATGGACAGAGGCCGGGCAAGACGTGCCTTTTATCGCAAGCGCGCTATCGGATGGCACCTTGCGATTTATCTGCCTGGCCACTGTTTTGTTGCAACCTGAAGAATTTATGCCGGCCGCCATTCTCATTGACGAGCCGGAACTTGGCTTGCATCCGTTTGCTATTGCAGTGCTTGCTGGATTGATGAAATCTGCTTCGCAACAACATCAATTGGTTATTTCGACGCAATCGGTAGAACTGGTCAATGAGTTTGATGCTGAAGATTTAATCGTCGCCGACAAGCAAGGCCAAGCGTCGGTGTTACGCCGTCTGGATACTGAAGTTTTGCGGGAATGGTTCGCTGAATACAGCCTGGGCGATTTATGGAAGAAAAATCTGCTGGGCGGGAGGCCAATGCGATGAGCCGGATTGACCTGCTGGCCGAAGGGCAGACCGAGGAAACTTTCGTGCGGGAACTGCTGCAACCGCACTACGCGCGCATGGGGCTGTTCCTCACGCCCATTCTCGTCAGTACAAGTCCGGAGCATAAAGGCGGCGTGGTCAGCTATGCAAAAATCAAACCGCAGATTACGCGATTGTGCAAACAGGATGCGGGCGCGCATGTGACAACCATGTTCGACCTGTACGCCCTGCCCGGTGATTTCCCCGGCAAATCCGATCCGGCGAGGCCGCATCAGGGAAGCGGCCACCAAAAAGCCGCCTTTCTCGAAGCGCAACTGGCGCAAAACATCCGGCAACAGAACTTCGTCCCCAACATCATGGTGCATGAATACGAAGCGCTCTTGTTTGCGCAACCGGAGCGATTCGCGGATTGGACAGACCGCAAGGCGGTGGATGCGCTGACAGCCATACGACAGACCCACGCCCCTGAAGACATCAACGACGACCCGCATACCGCGCCATCCAAGCGGATTCTGGCGGTCATGCCCGGCTACCAAAAAACTTTTCACGGCCCTTTGCTGGTTTGCGAAATTGGCTTGGACGCCATGCGCAAGGATTGCCCGCATTTTGATGCCTGGCTGCGGTGGCTTGAGGCGTTGATACAGGAATGAGGAAACGAGGCATGACATGACAGCCAAGAAAATGGAACTCACCCTCGCCGGGCAATCCTTCGAGGAGCTGAAACAAGCCAACGCGCACGGCGCGGAATATTGGAGCGCCCGCGACCTGCAACCCTTGCTCGGCTACAGCCAGTGGCGGCG
>JAITWT010000220.1 GCA_031285125.1 Burkholderiaceae bacterium
TGGACAAAGCCCTGGGCATGGCCGCCGCCAGCAATGGCGAGAAGCGTATCGACTGGATGCTGCGCGAACTCAAACGCCATGTGGACACGCAGCAACGCCAGGTCAGCCAAATCAACCTGGCCGTTTTCGGATTCTCCCGCGGCGCTACGCAGGCGCGCGCTTTCGTTCGCATGCTGACCGAGAAACGCCCCCATGTCGCGACGCTGGCGACGAAGGACGGCAACCGGCTTTTGTGGCACGAGACCAATAGCAAGGGCGAGTATCCGGAATTGGTGATCTATTTCATGGGCCTGTTCGACACGGTGGCTTCCGTCGGTTATGGCGGCAGCACCCTTGAAAAGACATTGCCTCGTGTGCTTTCGGCGGGAGGGCCGCTCAGCGCTTTGGCCGGCGTGGCCCTGAAAGCTATCGACGGCGGCGGGCACGCCGCCTGGGCCAATGATTTGACCGTTCCCGATGCCGTGCGCCGGTGCGTGCATTTCGTCGCTTCGCACGAGGTGCGCGAGAAGTTTCCGTGCGATTCGCTGCGGCGTAATTTGGGGAGCATTAACTCGAATCACATCGAGGTTTTCTACCCCGGCATGCATTCCGACGTGGGCGGCGGCTACTCGCACAGTGCGCAGGAAGGCCGCAGCAATGAATTGGCCAACGTGGCGCTGAACAATATGTTTATCGAGGCCTGGCGCGCCGGCGTTCCTTTGAAGGAGCCCAGTGCGGTGATGGCCGATGCGGGCGGGCTGTTCGAGATTTCCGAGGCGCTGGAGCAGGCCTGGAACAGCTACATGGGCCCAAACGGTAAAAGCTATTCGGGCAGCCCGCCGAGCAGCGATACGCTGGAAACTAACATTATTTGGCACATGAACCATTATTACGCGTGGCGTGAAAGCCGCCGGTGCCGCCTGAAAGACGGCCGCCTGAAGCCGGCCGGCGGGGTCGATCCGTACATGGCGATGACGGACAAGGCGTGGAGCGAAGACGTCGAGAAATTAGTTCAAGACCGCGCCCATCCGGGCGTTTTCACGCACAAGCCGACGCAGCAGGAGCAGGCGATTTTGGACGCTTACGACGCCAACGCCAATAACGCCGGTAAGGCCACGCCGGCTGCGGGCCAACAGGCCGGCGGCATCAAGAAGGCGTTTGATCTGTTCTTCGACCATTATGTGCATGACTCGATCGCGGGCTTCAAGCAGCAAATGGCGGAAAGCCATGTTGAATTTGCGGAGAAAAGCCGCTGGTCGGTGAACCGCCAATATTTCATGGGCCAGTATTCGAAGGACGGCCAAGAAGGGCATGGCACAAGGTCTTTGTATTGGCGCTACGAGGGCAACCAAGCCGCGTTCTCGGGCACGAAGTGGGCCGCACTGGAGCCACAGCCACAGTCACAACAGGATGCGGCGGCGGTGGTTGCCTCAAATGACCCGCAAACAGGCGCGGCGGGGTAAACCAACAAAAATCGCGGCCCGTGCGCGCCTCATCCAGCGCGCCTCAGAAATGGGCGATCCAATGGCTCGCAAGGGGATAAACCACCACGGTACAAACATAAATCACCAGCCCGATCAGTCCGCCAACCAAGGTGCCGTTGAAGCGGATGAATTGAAGATCGGTACCGATATTCAACTCCAATTTTTCGACCGCTTCATCGGTACTCCACTCTTTCATTTTCCCTGCGATGAAGGCGCTGATCCGGGGGCGCAATACATCAAGCACGCCCGGGGCCGAATGCAGTAATTGATCGTTAATTGCCGCCTGCGCCGCCCGGTTGTGCAGCAAGGCTGTGCCCAAAGCCACCGTCATTGACGCGACATGGGCCTGCACGCTGGAATGGCCTGCGGCCAAGTCAGCTTTCAACCAGCGATGCACATCTTGGAAAACACCATCGACATAGGCCGACAGCGCATTGTTCGCCGCCATTTGCGCTTGATAGGCCTTGATCCTGTCGCGTAATTGGGGATCGCGCTTCAAATCATCGATGAAATGACGCAATATCCGGCTGAACCAGTGGCGCAGCGGATGATCCGGGTCTTGATCCACTTCATCGAGTTTTTCCATCAAGGCGGTCAGCGTTTTGTCAATCGCAAAATAGGCGATCTTTTCTCTGGCATCGCCTAAAAAACGCCAGATCATTCCTTTGAGAAAATCCGCGATGGTTTCTTTGACCTCATCGCGGTGCAGATATTCACTGGCCGCGTGCAGCAATTGATCCAATAAAGCCTGATGGCGGTTGCCTTGCGTCAAGCCTTCCAGCAGCGTGCCGGCCAGGGTGGACAAATCCAGCGTGCTGAAACGCGCGCTGACCGCTTTCTTCAAAAATGCGCGTACAGCCGCATGATCGGCGCTGTCGACGACAAAGGCCAGCAATTGGCTCACTGTTGCCGCTACTTGCGCGGCATGCCTGTCCTGCGCCAGCCAAGCGGCGATTTTCGCCACCGGTTGGGCATGCGCCAGCGCCGACTGGACGCGTTCGGCTGAAAAAAATTCGCCTTGAATAAAGTTGCCGAGGTTGTCGGCGATGCGGTCTTTGTTTTTCGGAATGATCGCTGTATGCGGTAGCGGCAGGCCCAAGGGATGGCGAAACAGCGCGCTAACGGCAAACCAGTCGGCCAGCGCGCCGACCATCGCCGCCTCGGCAAAGGCGCCGATATAGGGCCAAACGGCGCTGGTTGAACGCCACACCACCGACAGCGCATAAATCACCGCCATCAGCACCAACAGCCCGGTCGCGGTCCAACGCATCCGCACGAGCCGGCGGCGTTTGAGGGCTGAATCTCCGTCGCGCGGCGGCATGATTTGAATCACGGTTGAAATTCAGGGGCGCCCATCAGGATCGGCCAGATCGATATATGCCGCGCCCTCGGCGCTCAGGCGCAGCGCCCGTGCGCGGGGATGCGGCGCCCGGCCGTCCCAGTCGCCGAGCACGATGCGTTCGCGCTGTGCATCCAATGCGTGCCGCGCGGGACGATGCGTGTGGCCGTGGATCAGCACTTTTGCACTCGCCTGCTCCAGCCAGCTGCGCGCAGCGGGCGTATCGACATCGCCCCAGGCCATCGCGGCATCGGCGGTCTGTGTCTGTGCCTCTGTCTGTATTGCGCTGGCCGCTTCCGCCATCAAATATTTTTGATGGCTCTGGCTGCGCTCGCGTGCGCGGCGCGCGAGGTAGCGGCGCGCAAACAACGGCAAGGTCAGAAAAGCCTGTTGCGATGCGCGCAGGCGCACCCACGCGCGAAATTTCTGATAGCTGGGGTCACTCAGACACAAAGCATCGCCGTGGCTGAGCAGCCAACGCTGGCCGGCAAAGACCAAAACGGTCGGATCGGCCAGCAGCGTCAGCCCGGCCTGGCGCGCGAAAGCCGTACCGACAAGAAAGTCGCGGTTTCCATGCATGAAGAACAGGGGCCGCGCATTTGCGGCAGCGCGCAGATCACGCGCGCAATCGGCCTCGAAACCGGGCCGGGCGGCGGCGTCATCGCCGACCCAGACCTCGAACAGATCGCCGAGAATGAAGATGGCATCGGCACGGCTGTGTTGCAGGTAGCTGCGCCACAGCGCCAGGGTGGCGTGCGCGTCGGCATGCAAGTGCAGGTCGGAGACGATCTCGACCGTACGCCAGCTTGGCGGCGCGATGTGTTCGGCCATCGGCCCAGTCAAAACGGAATCCGTCATGGCGTGGCGCGGACGGGAGCGCCCATGATGACGGGCACCCTCCACCCGGCCCTTTCCGGGGCGCACTGTAAAGGTGTGGACCAATCCGTCATACCCGCTCATTACGCCCAAACGCGCCGGCTCGCCGCTGCGAGTGCTCACGATCGCCCGCGCGCCCCGGCCGCGCTTTGCGCCGGGTGCCGTGTTCGGCTGGATCGGGCACGTTGGGGCAGCCCGCCCAAATACGCCGAAGGCATGCACACCGGCGCGCAGAGGATAGGAACGCTGCGTTCTTTTCTTACTCGGCGCTCGTTTTTACTCAGCGCTGACCGTGGCTTTTTCGATCACCACATCTTCCAGCGGCACATCGTCATGGTAGCCCTTGCGGCCCGTTTTGACGGCTTTGATTTTGTTCACGATATCGGCGCCGGCCACCACCTTGCCGAACACCGCGTAGCCCCAGCCTTGCGCAGTGGGCGCCGTGTGGTTGAGGAAATCGTTGTCAGCGACGTTGATGAAGAACTGCGCACTGGCCGAATGCGGTGCGCTGGTGCGCGCCATGGCGATGGTGTAGTTGTCGTTGCGCAGACCATTGTTGGCTTCGTTTTCGATGGATGCGCTGGTCGGTTTCTCCGACATGCCCGGCGCGAAACCGCCGCCTTGCACCATGAAGCCGTTGATGACGCGGTGAAAAATCGTGCCGTCGTAGTGGCCTTTTTTGACGTAGCCGAGAAAGTTTTCGACGGTCTTGGGGGCTTTTTCACTGTTGAGTTCGAGGGTGATGACGCCGAGGTTGCGAACGTGCAAATCAACTTTGGGCTGTGCGCTCATGGGATAGATTCCTTGTTGAGAAAAAGTAAAAAAAATAATGCGGAAATAGTGTGAACAGGCCCTAGATGCAATCCATTCAAAAAAAACCGCGCTTTATTATTTAAGCTCGGTCGCCGATTTGATGATGATCGAGGACAGCGGCACATCCTCCATGCCATTGCGTGAGCCGGTCGATACGGCCTTGATCTTGTCCACCACGCTGGCGCCCTCAACCACTTTGCCGAACACCGCGTAGCCGTGGCCGTCGGGATTGGGGGCATTGAGCATGGCATTGTCCTGCACGTTGATGAAGAACTGCGCGGTGGCCGAGTTGGGATCGGAGGTGCGCGCCATGGCGATGGTGTATTTATCGTTCTTCAGGCCATTGCTGGCTTCCAGCGGGATCGGCGCGTGCGCGGGCTTTTCCTGCAAACTGGCCGTGAACCCGCCGCCCTGAATCATGAAGCCGTTAATCACGCGGTGAAAAATCGTGCCGTCATAGTGCTTCTCGCGCACGTAGCGCAAGAAATTGGCGACCGTTTTGGGCGCCTTGGCGGAATCGAGTTGAACCACGATATCGCCCATGCTGGTATTCAAGCGCACGCGCGAAGCCGATGCGGGCGTCTGGGCCGCGGCGGCCCCGCACAACACAGCGCAAGCCGTCAGAATCAGAAGAAAACGGCGTGAAATCAGGGGAAATGACATGAAAACTCCAATGAGGGGTGATGTAAATCAATGACCGGGCCAAGCCGCTTAACGGACTAACGCACAGCAGGCATGGCCACCTTCGAGCTGCCGCCTGATTTCGTGCGCACCGCCGCGCTGGACTTACCGTGCCGCGCGGCAGATGAATCTTTGGCCTTCACCTTTTCCTTGGCCGCGCGACCCGCAACCAGCAATTTTTTCGCCTTGGACACAGGACCCGCAACCAAGGTCTCTTTGGCTTCAGCCGCCTGTCTCGAAACGCGAGAACCCTTTTCCTTGGCCACGCGCGCCGTCACGGGCGCATCTTCCGCCTTGGCCCGGGCCGCGCGACCTGCAACCAACGTGTCTTTGGCCTCAACCGCCTGTCTCGAAACGCGAAACCCCTTCTCCTTAGCCGCGCGCGCCGTCACGAAGGAATCTTCCGCCTGGTCCCGGGCCGCGTGATCTGCAACGGACGAAGCTCTGGCCTTCGACGCGCGCCCCGCAGCAGACAAACGCCTGGCCTGGGCCGTGTGCCTCGCAGCGTATGACCTGTACCTGTAGGCCCTGGGCCGATCGTCGGCGAAGGCGTCATCGGTCTCGACGGCTGCGCGGTTCATCGCCGATGAACCGTCGACCTCCGCCGCGTCATTTGTTGTGGATGCCGTGGAGGGATCGTTCGGCCTGAACGGCTCCCCGGTGAACGCATTGGAATTGTCTGGCCCCGGCGCCTGGCCCGAAGCCGATAAACCACCCCCCCCCGTGGCCCCGCCGGTGTCGGACACATCGCCGGCCCTGGGCGTGCGATCCGCAACGGACGCGGCATTGCCCCCAGCCGCCTGACCGGCCCCCGCTGGAGACGAGAGGGACGCAGGGGACAGCCGGTGCGATTCGATGACCTGTCGCAGCGCCGCCAGCTTGGGCTCGATCGAGCGATCGGCCGGATTGATCTGGCGCGCGCGCACATAGGACTGTGCCGCCAGCCGCAAGTAAACGTCGCCCAGGTTTTCGCTCGCAACCGCATACCCTGGGTTGCGTTGCAGCGCGGTTTCCAGCGCGACACGGGCCTTGTCGTAATCGCGCTGCTGGGCATACAGCCCGGCGAGGTTGTTGTACGGTTCGGCCAGCTCCGGAAAATCCTGGGTCACTTGGTTGTAAGCCTGTATCGCCTCGGTCGTCCTGCCCTGCTTGCTCAGAATCACGGCGCGCAAAAAGCGCATTTGCGGATCGCGCGGCTTGCCGGCAATGTAGGCATCGGCTTTGGCAAGCGCCTGCTCGCCTTGGCCCTGGGCTTGCAGACGTTGTACGTCGGCGTAATCGTCCGCATGCGCAGGCGCGGCCAGCGCACCCCAGCAAAGCGCGGTCAGCATCACCAGCGTGTGAAGACGGAAAGAACAACTCGGAAAACGGCGGGTAAAACAGTAAAAAAAGGCGGCGCGCAGCATGAAAGCTCCATGGATCGATCTGAGTATCACAAGACAAGTCAATCGGAAAGGAAGCCTAGAAATAATCTTCTGGCAAGCCGCAGGCGGCGGGGCGTGGGTATCAATCACCGGCCAAGCCCTGGGCGATCGCCGTTTATACTCCGAAAGCCCATAACCGAAGGACTTACATCCTGTCCTTCCCCTGGTTTCCCCTTGGCAGCACGCCTTCTTTGCTGAACAATTGGCGTCCGCCCCCTCGCTATCCCCCTGCCCGATCTTTGCCGTCCCCTCGGCGCGAACGCCTCGGCATTCTTCTTCTCCCGCCCTCATGAGTCTGCGCATTTACAACACGCTTTCGCGTGCATTGGAAGAGTTTTCCCCGCTGCAAGCCGGACAAGTGCACATGTATGTGTGCGGCATGACCGTCTATGACTACTGCCACCTGGGCCACGCCCGTTCGATGATTGCTTTCGACGTGGTGCAACGCTGGCTCAAGGCCAGCGGGTTGCGCGTCACTTACGTGCGCAACATCACCGACATCGACGACAAAATCATCCGCCGCGCGCTTGAAAACGGCGAAAGCATCCGTGCGCTGACCGACCGCATGATCGCCGCGCTGCACGAGGACACCGACGCGCTGGGCATCGAGCGTCCCACGCACGAGCCGCGCGCCACCGATTTCGTGCCGCAAATGCTGTCGATGATCGCCACGCTGGAGCAAAAGGGCTTGGCTTACCGCACACCCCAGGGCGATGTCGATTTCGCCGTGCGCAAATTCCCGCGCTACGGACAGCTGTCAGGCAAGACGCTGGACGAACTGCACGCGGGTGAGCGCGTCGCCGTCAATGACGGCAAGGACGACCCGCTCGACCCCGTGCTCTGGAAGGCCGCCAAGCCCACCGAACCGCACGATGCCCAATGGCCCAGCGACTTCGGAGCGGGCCGCCCGGGCTGGCACATCGAATGCTCGGCGATGGCCTGCGCGCTGCTGGGGCCAACCATCGACATCCACGGCGGCGGCGCCGATCTGCAATTTCCGCACCACGAAAACGAAATCGCGCAAAGCGAAGGGGCGACCGGGCTGTCCCCCTTCGCACGCTACTGGATGCACAACGGCTTCATCAACATCGACAACGAGAAGATGTCCAAAAGCCTGGGCAACTTTTTCCTGATCCGCGATATCCTGAAGCAGTACGACGCTGAAACGATCCGTTTTTTCATCGTGCGTTCGCACTACCGCAGCCCGCTGAACTACAGCGACGCCCATCTGGACGATGCACGCGCCGCGCTGCGCCGCCTGTACACCGCGCTGGACAACGTGATGGGCGCCGCAGCGCCTGATGAGAATGCGGCCCCGCCGATGCCGCCGATCGACTGGAGCGACCCCCACGCCGCGCGCTTCAAAGCCGCGATGGACGAGGACTTCGGCACGCCCGAAGCGATCGCGGTGCTGTTCGATCTGGCGGGCGAAGTCAACCGCACGCGTTCCCCCCAACAAGCCCAGTTACTGCGTGCGCTGGGCCGCTGTCTGGGCCTGCTGCAAGCGGCGCCGCGCGCTTTTTTACAAGCCGGCTTGGCGCTCGATGCGGCGGCCATCCAGGCGCGTATCGCCGAGCGCGCGGCGGCCAAGGCAGCGAAAAACTTCGCCGAAGCCGACCGCATCCGCGACGCCCTGCTGGCGCAGGGCATCGTGCTCAAAGATTCAGCCTCAGGCACCACCTGGACGGCTGCGCAGTAAGTCCACAATAGGACCACTGCGAGACCCTGCAACCATGAGAGCGCCCCACATCCACCATGTCAACTAAAACACCCCGCAGTGGCGTGCCCGGAGACATGCCGCGCGTGCTCATGCCTGACTATTGGGCGGCTGCCTGCAAACATCTCTCGAAAAAAGACCGGGTGATGCGCCGCCTGATCCCGCAATTTGGCGACGCCTGTCTGCAATCGCGCGGCGACGCCTTCACCACGCTGGCGCGCAGCATCGTCGGCCAGCAAATCTCGGTGAAAGCCGCGCAGTCGGTGTGGGACCGCTTCATCAAGCTGCCGCACAAGCTCACACCGGCCAACGTGCTCAAACTCAAGGTCAATGACATGCGCGCGGCGGGACTGTCGGCGCGCAAAGTCGAATATCTGGTGGACCTGGCGCTGCATTTCGACAACGGAACGGTGCACGTCGATAGCTGGAAAGACATGGACGACGACGCCATCGCCGCCGAACTGGTGGCCATCCGCGGCATCGGTCGCTGGACGGCCGATATGTTTCTCATCTTCTACCTGATGCGCCCGAACATACTGCCCCTGGACGATCTGGGGCTACTCAACGGCATCAGCAAAAACTATTTTTCCGGCGACCCGGTCAGCCGCAGCGATGCGCGCGAAGTGGCCACCGCATGGGCGCCCTATTGCAGTGTGGCCACTTGGTATATTTGGCGGTCACTGGATCCACTGCCGGTCGCATACTAGGATGAACCCTGCCCTCAGCTTCGCCGCATCGTGTGTGTGGCTCGCAGCCCGTCCAGAAAGCCACGCCAGCGGCCCCGTGATGCCGGCAAAGTCACCCTCTGATATGAAAATCAAATCAGGCACATTGGCTTAGCGCGGCCTAAAACAGGAGAAAATTGTTGCCCAAACGAACATTCCTTGATTTCGAACAGCCCATCGTCGAACTCGAATCCAAGATCGAAGACCTGCGCTACGTGCAAACCGAGTCCGCCGTCGATATCTCCGAGGAGATCGACCAGCTCAGCAAGAAAAGTTTGCAGCTCACCAAGGAGATCTACAGCGATCTCACCCCGTGGCGCATCACCAAAATCGCCCGCCACCCGGAGCGGCCCTATACGCTGAACTACATCGAGGAAATCTTCACCGATTTCGTCGAATTGCATGGCGACCGCCACTTCGCCGATGATCTGTCGATCGTTGGCGGCTTGGCGCGTCTGAACGGCATGGCCTGCATGGTTCTGGGCCAACAAAAAGGCCGCGACACCAAAGAGCGCGCCGAGCGCAACTTCGGCATGAGTAAGCCCGAAGGCTACCGTAAGGCGCTGCGCTTGATGAAGCTGGCGGAAAAATTCAATCTGCCCGTGTTCACCTTCGTCGACACACCCGGCGCCTACCCCGGCATCGACGCCGAAGAGCGCTGCCAGTCCGAGGCCATCGGGCGCAACATCTACGAAATGGCACAGTTGGAAGTGCCGATCATCTCCACCATCATCGGCGAAGGCGGCTCCGGCGGCGCGCTGGCGATCGCGGTGGCTGACCAGATCATCATGCTGCAATACGCGGTCTATTCGGTCATCAGCCCCGAAGGCTGCGCCTCGATTCTCTGGAAAACCGCCGACAAAGCGCAGGAAGCCGCCGACGCCTTAGGCATCACCGCGCACCGCCTGAAAGCACTGGGGCTGATCGACAAGATCGTCAACGAACCCGTCGGCGGCGCGCACCGCGATCCGCGCCAGATGGCCATTTTCCTCAAGCGCGCGCTCGGCGATGCCTACCGCCAGTTGGCCGACCTCAAACCGGGCGAACTGCTGGAGCGCCGCTACGAGCGTGTGCAAGGCTACGGGCGCTTCACCGATACGCGCGCCGAGCACAGATAGGCTCCCCCATCATGCAAGACGGCGCGCCGCTTGATTGCCGGCGCGCCGCGCTCGATGGCGGAAGGTGGTTGGGTTGATTCAACGCGCCGCCAGCGCGAGCCGCCTTTCAAACCAGTGCTGGAACCACTCCAGCAGTTGGCACAGCACCCAGTAGATCGCGGCGGCGCTCAGATACAGCGGCAGCGGCTGATAGGTCGCGGCGATGATTTCCTGCGCATTGCGCAGCAGCTCCGCCACGGTGATGACCGAGACCAGCGAAGTGTCCTTGATCAAGCTAATCAGACTGTTGGACAGGCTCGGCACCGCGATACGCAACGCCTGCGGCGCGACCACGTAGCGCAGCGTCTGGCGCCATGTCAAGCCCAGGCTGTAAGCGGCCAGCCACTGGCCGCGCGGGATACCCGAGAGCGCGCCACGCATGCTTTCGGACAGGTAGGCGGCCACGTTGGCCGACAGCGCGATCACCCCAGCAGGCGTCGGATCGAGCGAAAGACCGATGCTCGGCGAGCCATAGTAAACGACGAAGATCTGCACCAGCAGCGGCGTGCCGCGCATCAGGCTGACGTAGGCCCTGGCAATTCTGGGCAGGACGCGGCCCGTGCTCAGCCCCATCAGCGCCAGCACGGCGGCGCCGATCAGGCCAAAAATCATCGAAAGCACGGCGAATTTCACCGTAATGACCGCACCCAGCGCGAGCACCGGCAGCGAATTAATGATCAGCGTAGTAATAGACATAGTCAGGACCGCTAGAGTTCATGGCCGGCACAACAAAGCTACGCTAAGGCGGCCACGCCAAACAAAGAGGGCGGCATCATATGACGCCGCCCTACGCACAGACCCTACACACAGAGCTTCTCAGACAAACCCCGGCGGGCTTACTGCTTGATGGGCTGGCTCACGTCGATACCGAACCATTTCTCGGAAATTTTGGTGAACGTGCCATCGGCTTGGAGTTGCGCCATGGCATCGTCGAGCGCCTTGGCGAACTTGGGGTTGCCCTTTTTGAAAGGAATCGCCGACGGGAGATTGCCGCCGACGATCCCGCTGGTGCGCACCGGCATTGGCGTTTTCTTGAGCAAATACACCATCGTCAGGCGGTCGGTCATCGCGGCATCGATGCGGCCCGACACCAAATCCTGGATGTACGCGGGCGTGTCCGGATAGGTCATCACGTTGACGCCGGGCACCGCCTTGGCCATTTGCATGAAGGTCGTCCCCAGGCCCACGCCCAGCTTCTTGCCCTTGAGGTCTTCGAGCGAATTGAACTGACGCTTATCGTTCTTACGCTGAATCAGTTGCGCCGCTGAATAGGTGTAGGGCCTGGAAAAATCGAACACGGTCTTGCGCTGCTCGGTCACGTTGACCTGGCTGATGATCACGTCGAACTTTCCCGCCTGCAAGCCCGCAATGATGCCGCTCCACTCGGTCGGGATGAAATCGGGCTTGATGCCCAGCTTGGCGACGATGGCCTTGGCGATATCCACGTCGTAGCCGATGAGCTGGCCGTCGGGCGCGCGGTAGTCGAACGGCGCGTAAGTCCCCTCCAACGCGATGCGCAAGGTGCCGCGCGCCTTCACCTGATCGAGCAAATCTTCCGCGTGGGCCGCAGTAGCCATAAACGCGGCGCCAACCAGCGCGAGCGCAAACAGTCTTTTCAGCAGAGCGAGTTTCATGGGTTTCCTCTTGTATTCAATTGTGATGCCGCCGCGACCTGCGACCGGCGTGAAACTATAAGGCGATGCCCAATGCGTTCCCACGCGCGGCCACACGACGGCTGGAAACAAGCGTGCCGCGACCCGTGCGGACTTGATGGGCCCGGACGTTTGGCCGAAGCTGGAACTGAACTGAATCGCCGGCCCTTGCCACTTTATGCTGGGCTTGGCTCAAGCAATGACGGCCCATCAACGGATGGCGCACAGCGTCAGGCGTCGCGCCTGGCCATCACCTCGACAGGCCAGACCCGCAGCGGACAATGCCGGGCCACATGCGTGAAGTCCTTGTCTGTGGTGAGCAGCGTCAGATCGTGGCGAATACACAGTTGCGCGAGCAACGCATCGGCGGTGCCGATCTGAACGCCCGCCTTGCGGCATACATTGCGCACGCCCGCCGCGTTAATGTGGTCCTCACGATCGGACTGAAGCAAGGGCAGGGCGGCAAAACGCTCAACCATTTGGGCCTGCGCCTTGGGGCCGGAAAAGCCCTGCAAAAGCTCCTGAAGCACCAGGCCGGTGGTAACGACGATCCGCTCGCTCAACAGCGCCGCCTTCAGTTCCTGCACCTCGGGATCGGTCACCTCAACGCCCCGGCGCAGCGCCAGGGACCAGACGCTGGTGTATCGACCAGGATCATTTGCGACGAGCCCGTTCGGCCTTGTAGTCAAACGACTTGTCCCATGCGAGTTTGCCGAACATCGCTCTTTGATGGAAGCCCCTCAAGACCGCTATCGGTTACGTTGTTCATATACACACATTCCTATGCTGATAAGGCGTAGGTTGAGTAAAGCGCAACTCGGTAGGATGGTGGAGCGCAGCGATACCTATCATCACGGACGCTGATGGGCAATGGTGGGTTTCGCTACGCCCCACCCACCCTACTTGAAACCCCAATCCCTCACTTCACCTGCTCATACCCCCATTCCAGCCAAAGCATCAGCGCCTCGAGGTCGCTTTGTTCCACCGTCGCGCCGCACCAGATGCGGATGCCGGGCGGGGCGTCTTTGTAGGAGCCGATGTCGTAGGCCGCGCCTTCGGTTTCGAGCAGTTTGACCAGCGCCTTGGTTTTGTCCGCGGGCAGGTCGAGCGAGAGGCACACGCTGGTGTTGGAGCGCGTCTCAGGCGTCTTGGCGAGGAAGCTGATCCACGCATGCGCGGCGACAAATTGCTCGACCACCTTCAGGTTGGCCTGGCTGCGCGCGATGGTGCCGGGCACGCCGCCTACGCTGTCGCACCACTTGAGCGCGTCCAGATAGTCGGCCACGCACAGCATGCTGGGCGTGTTGATCGTGTCGCCCTTGAACAGCGCCTCGTTGAGCTTGCCGCCCGAGGTCATGCGGAAAATTTTCGGCAGCGGCCAGGGCGGGCTGTAGCTTTCCAGCCGCTCGACGGCGCGCGGGCCGAGGATCAACATGCCGTGCGCGCCTTCGCCGCCGAGCACTTTTTGCCATGAGTAGGTGATCACGTCGAGCTTGTGCCAAGGCAGTTCCATGGCGAATACGGCGCTGGTGGCGTCGCAGATCGTCAGCCCTTGGCGGTCGTCGGCGATCCAGTCGCCATTGGGCACGCGCACGCCGCTGGTGGTGCCGTTCCAGGTGAAGACCACGTCGTGCGTGAAATCGACCTGCTTGAAGTCCACGATGTCGCCGTAGCCCGCTTCGAGCTTGCGCGCGTCTTTCAGTTTGAGCTGCTTGACCACGTCCGTCACCCAACCGGCGCCGAACGATTCCCAGGCCAGCATGTCGACCGGGCGCGCGCCCAGCAGCGACCACATCGCCATTTCGACCGCGCCGGTGTCCGACGCGGGCACCACCGCCACCCGGTAGCCCGCCGGCAGGCCGAGGAGGCGCGCGGTTTCGGTGCAGCACGCGCCCAACAGCTTTTTGCCCAGCGCGGAGCGGTGCGAGCGGCCCAGCGCCGACACATCAAGCCGGGCCACGTCGTAGCCGGGGCGCTTGGCGCAGGGGCCGGAGGAGAAATTGGGGGTGTTGGGTTGGCGGTTCGGCTTGTTCATGCGCGTTCTGTGATAAGTGGATGAGGGGAAGCCGATCATTCTAGACGGGGGTCACCGGAGGCGGCCTCCTGAATACTGCCTCCTGGATGCGGCCGCCATAACGCGCTGCTTGCATTTATGAGAAAGCTCAAGTGCGACAATCGCGGCACGGAGCCCGCCGGTCGCGCCCGTGCAATAGTTTCGCTCCAGTCTGGGCAGATGGCCTTTGCACCCCATGGGTTACGACTTCTCTTGGCCTTGCCAAGAGTTGCAACATTTGCAACTGTTGCAAATGGCCGCGACCCGGCGCAACCTCCAAAACACTTGTGTACGGTCGAGGGGTTCGGTTCTGCCCCGGACTCCCGATCCATTGGGTTCGCTAAGAACCTGCACAACTCTTCGCATTGATTTCCTCACCCATGATTTCCTCTGACCAAACTTCCTCTGATCCCAATCAAACGCCCCCCGGCGCGCTCCATGGCGTGCGCGTGCTTGATCTTTCGCGGGTACTCGCGGGCCCGTGGGCCACGCAGACGCTGGGCGATCTGGGCGCGCAGATCATCAAGGTCGAGCGCCCCGGCAACGGCGACGATTCGCGCGCCTGGGGCCCGCCCTTCTTGAAGGATGCCGCCGGCAAAAACACGCGCGATGCCGCCTATTACCTGTGCGCCAACCGCAACAAACAGTCCATCGCCATCGACATCGCCCAGCCCGAAGGGCAGGCGCTGGTGCGCGAGCTGGCGGCGCAGTGCGACGTGCTGATCGAAAACTTCAAGGTCGGCGGCCTCAAGCATTACGGGCTCGATTACGAATCGGTGCGCGCGATCAACCCGCGCATCATCTATTGCTCGATCACCGGCTTTGGCCAGAACGGGCCTTACGCGCAACGCCCAGGCTACGACTTCCTGATCCAGGGGATGGGGGGCCTGATGAGCGTCACCGGCCGCGCCGACGGCGAGCCCGGCGCCGGGCCGGCCAAAGTGGGCGTGGCGCTGACCGACATTCTGACGGGCCTGTACGCGACCATCGCCATCCAGGCGGCGCTGCGCGCGCGCGAGACCACCGGGGAGGGCCAGCGCATCGATCTGGCGTTGCTGGACGTGCTGGTGGCCTGCATGGCCAACCAGGGCATGAACTACCTCTACAGCGGCCAGGCGCCGCGCCGCATCGGCAACGGGCACCCGAATATCGCGCCGTATCAAGACTTCCCGACGGCCGACGGCTACATGATCCTGGCGGTCGGCAACGACGATCAATTCGCACGTTTCTGCGCCGCGGCGGGCCATCCGCAGTGGGCCGAAGACGAACGCTTCAAACACAGCGCCGCGCGTGTGCAAAACCGCAGCGTGCTGATTCCGGCCCTGTGCGAAGTCACCGTCACGCGCACCACGCGCGAATGGATCGCGCTGCTCGAACAGGCCAACGTCCCCTGCGGGCCGATCAACACTTTGGCCGATGTGTTCGACGATCCGCAAGTCCAGGCACGCGGCCTGCGCATCGAAGTCGAACACCCGAACTCCGGCCCCATCCCGCTGGTCGCCAGCCCGATCCGCCTGTCGGCCACACCGGTGCGCTATGACAAAGCGCCGCCGATGCTCGGGCAAGACACCGTCGCCGTCGCCACCCAGTGGCTGGGCCTGTCGCCGGAGCGGATCAAGGCATTGATGGAACAAAAAGTCCTGGCATAAGCACCTCCATGATCCTGGCTGAAGACGCGGCGCGGCGCGAGCCGGTGCGCGCCTTGTTGCGCCAGGCGCTGTGGGTCATTCCATTTTTCGTTCGAAACGATAGAAATGACCCCGATTCCATCGTTCCCGCAAAACGCCGACTTGGCGCGCTGGCCTGACTCCCTCCCCCGCTGGGGGAGGGCTGGAGTGGGGGCCGCGCGCCGTTGAGCATGGGCGCTGTCTGTCTTTCCAAGCGCCGCATCTGTTCTTGCTGTTTTGAATGAGAAATCGAATCAAATCCCCGTGCCAGGGCATCGGGCCCGGCACCCTGCGCGCCGCCATCGACGTTCGCGCCCCCGGATACCGCATGCGCGCTTCGGCGTCGAACCCGCCGGTTTTCAGTCCGCTCTCACCGGCACATAAAACTCCCCTCCCCCCGCTTTGAATTCCTCGGCTTTGCGCGCCATGCCCTGCGCGAGCGCCTGCTCTGCACTCAGGCCCTGCGCGGCGGCGTAGTCGCGCACTTCCTGCGTGATCTTCATCGAGCAGAACTTGGGGCCGCACATGGAACAAAAGTGCGCGTTCTTGCTGGCATCCTTGGGCAGGGTTTCGTCGTGAAAATCGCGCGCGGTGTCGGGGTCGAGACTGAGGTTGAACTGATCGCTCCAGCGAAATTCAAAGCGCGCCTGCGAGAGCGCATCATCGCGCGCCCGTGCGCACGGGTGGCCCTTGGCAATGTCAGCGGCATGGGCGGCGATTTTGTAGGCGACGATGCCCGCCTTCACATCGTCACGATCGGGCAGCCCCAAGTGCTCCTTGGGCGTGACGTAGCACAGCATCGCGGTACCGAACCAGCCGATCATCGCCGCGCCGATGGCGCTGGCAATGTGGTCGTAGCCCGGCGAAATATCGGTCACCAGCGGCCCGAGCGTGTAAAAAGGCGCTTCGTGGCAATGCTTGAGCTGCTCGTCCATGTTGGCCTGCACCATATGCATCGGCACGTGGCCGGGGCCCTCGATCATGGTTTGCACTTCGTGCTTCCAGGCGATTTGGGTGAGTTCGCCGAGCGTGTGCAATTCGGCGAACTGGGCCGGGTCATTGGCATCGGCGGCGCAGCCGGGGCGCAGGCCGTCGCCGAGCGAGAAGCTCACGTCGTACTGCTTCATGATCTCGCAGATGTCCTCGAAGTGCGTGTACAGGAAGCTCTCCTTGTGGTGCGCGATGCACCACTTGGCCATGATCGATCCGCCGCGCGAGACGATGCCCGTGCGCCGCCGCGCCGTCAGCGGCACGAACGCCAGACGCAGCCCGGCATGGATGGTGAAGTAATCGACCCCCTGTTCGGCCTGTTCGATCAGCGTATCGCGGAAGATTTCCCAGCTCAGGTCTTCGGCCACACCGCCGACTTTTTCGAGCGCCTGGTAAATCGGCACCGTGCCGATGGGCACGGGCGCGTTGCGCACGATCCAGTCGCGCGTGGTGTGGATCGCGCGCCCGGTTGACAGATCCATCACATTGTCGGCGCCCCAGCGAATCGCCCACACCATCTTTTCGACTTCCTCCTCGATGCTGGAGGTGAGCGCCGAATTGCCGATGTTGGCGTTGATCTTGACCAGGAAGTTGCGCCCGATCGCGCTCGGTTCCAACTCGGTGTGGTTGATGTTGGCGGGGATGATCGCGCGCCCGCGCGCGACTTCATCGCGCACGAATTCGGGCGTGATCGTGCGCGGAATTTGCGCGCCCAGCGGCGCCCCGCGCAGCCGCTGTTCGCGCTGCGCATCGGCCAGGTACGCGGCCATCCATTCGCGCTTGCCGTTTTCACGCAGGGCGACGAATTCCATCTCGGGCGTAACGATGCCACGGCGTGCATAGTGCATCTGCGTGACATTGCCGCCCGGCTTGGCGCGGCGCGGCGTGCGCTGCAAACCGGCGGCCTGCGCGCGCAATTGCGCCAGGCGCGCGCGCGCTTCGTCCGTCGCGCCATCCGCACCACCCGCGCTACTGCGGGCGCCGTCGTCCACCGCTTGTGCCGCGCGCCCCGCGTAAGCCTCGGTATCGCCACGCGCTTGGATCCATGGTGCACGCAGGGCCGGCAGCCCCTGGCGCACATCGATCGCTACGGCCGGATCGGTATACGGTCCGGAGGTGTCGTACAGCGCAACGCACTCGCCGTTGCTCAGTTGCACTTCGCGCATCGGTGCCGCCACACTCGCGTGCAAAACACCGGGCAAGTAGATCTTGCGCGAAGCGGGAAAAGGTTCGCGCGTGCGCGCGAGCAGTTCAGCATATCGCGCAGCGGCGGAATCGAGGGGAGCGTTCATTGCGGGGGTCTCCTTCAGGTGAGGACGTGCGCTCCGTGGGGCTTGAAGAGCCATGCTGGCGCGGCCATCGTGCGTAGATCGGCGATCTCGGCGCGTGGGGCTGACCTTGGGCTCTGCTTAGAACCTGTTTACGCTCTCAAATGGCTCACGTTGGGCCGCAAACGGGATGAGTGGGTGGCCCACGGCGCGCCGCATGGGCTACATGCCCATGCAAGCGACTGGGCCGCCCAATCGCCCGATTTCGGCCCAACCCGAAGGGCAGAGGCCTTTTCGGGCGGTCTGCAGCGTTGCAACGCTGGCCCATAGCACGGGCTATGGGCTGCGCGCTGCGCCTTGCATCCCCTCCCGAAAAGGCATCTGCGTGAGACATTTGAGAGCGTAAACAGGTTCTTACGCCGGTATGAACCGGATCAAGTTCATCGGGTCCGGCGCAATCGCTGGCCGTCTCAGCACGCCCATCGTGCACCCCGGAGCAAAATTCGATGGTACGCGATCGCGGCTGACGACGCTGGCGAGGGCCTGCTTGGGCACATCACGGTTACATCACGGTTCAACCCGGCGGACGCTGGGCCTTTTTCAGCGTCGTTCTTAATAACCCTCATCTATTTACAACCAAGTAAATCATAAAAAATCAGAGTTTCGCTGGAGGTTTTATCGGGCTTGGCTTTGCGTGACACGGGGCACACGGTCACAATGAGTTCTTCCGGCTCCATCTGAAAATCGATCTAAGGAACCTCTGAACAACTCCCCCGCGCGTGGGCGCGCCCGGATTCGGGATGGGATGCAAGGCGCAAAGCGCAGCGATACCCAGGGGTATCGCGAGCATTTGCAACGAAGCAGACCGCCCGAATACGGGATGCGATCGCCGCTGGGGAGTGGTTCAGAGGTTCCCTAAGAAACCTAACTTCGAGGCCACTCCATGAAAGCTCAAAACGTTCTCCAGACCATCGGCAATACGCCGCACGTCCGTATCCAGCGTCTGTATGCGGGCGCCAGCCAGCCGGTGTGGCTCAAATGCGAGCGCACCAACCCCGGGGGTTCGATCAAGGACCGCATCGGGCTGGCGATGGTCGAGGCCGCCGAGCAAAACGGCCAGCTCAAGCCCGGAGGCACGATCGTCGAGCCGACCTCGGGCAACACCGGCATCGGCTTGGCAATGGTGGCGGCGGTCAAGGGCTACAAACTGATCCTGGTGATGCCCGAGAGCATGTCGATCGAGCGGCGCCGCCTGATGCTGGCTTACGGTGCGCGCTTCGATCTGACCCCGCGCGAGAAGGGCATGAAAGGCGCGATCGCGCGCGCGCAGGAAATCGTCGCCAGTACGCCCGGCGCGTGGATGCCGCAGCAGTTCGACAACCCGGTCAATACCGAGGTGCACGCGCGCACCACCGCGCTGGAGATTGCCGCTGACTTCCCTGAGGGAATAGACACCTTGATTACCGGTGTGGGTACGGGCGGCCATCTGAGCGGCTGCGCGCGCGTTCTCAAGGCCAAGTGGCCGAAACTGAAAGTGTTCGCCGTCGAACCGGCTGCTTCGCCGGTGATCTCCGGCGGCGCGAGCGGGCCGCACCCGATCCAGGGCATCGGCGCGGGCTTCATCCCGAAGAATCTGGACACCGCGCTGCTCGATGGCGTGATCCAGATCGAAGCCCCCGCGGCGCTCGAAATGGCACGCCGTTGCGCGCGCGAAGAAGGCTTGCTGGTGGGTATCTCCACCGGCGCGACGCTGGCGGCCATCGCACAAAAATTGCCCGAAATGGCGCCGGGCGCCACAGTGCTGGGTTTCAATTACGACACGGGTGAGCGGTACCTCTCGGTCGAAGGCTTTTTGCCGGCCTGAGCGATTGGCTGGGTTGGCTTGATCGAGTTGATCGGTGATGGGGGCAGCCGGTCTGCCCCCTGCTTTTTCCGCCTGCTTCCTGCGCCAGGGCGCTGTCCGGGGATTAACGCGCGCCAGCTTTGCCCTATAAGCCCTATAGTCCACGAATCTGCTTGATCAACACAAGCTTTGCCCTGATCCATGTTGCGTCTTTCCGAACTCAAGCTCGCGCTTGACCACCCCCCCGAAGCACTGCTGGCGCTCATCGCACGCACCCTGGATATCGCGCCCGGGGCAATCGTTTCACACACGGTGTACAAGCGCAGCTTCGATGCGCGCAAGGCCGATCTGCGGGCCGTCTACATCGTCGATGTGCAATTAACCGATGCCGCGCGCGAGGAGGCGCTGCTGGCCACGCACCAGGGCAACGCACATATTCAGGCCGCCCCCGATATGCGCTATCGCGCGCCGGTGCAGCTCGCCGGGCTTGCGGCGGGTTTGCCGCGCCCGGTGGTGGTGGGTTTTGGACCGTGCGGCATGTTCGCGGCGCTGCTGCTGGCGCGCATGGGCCTGCGCCCGATCGTGCTCGAACGCGGCAAGGCCGTGCGCGAACGTACCCAGGACACCTGGGGGTTGTGGCGTCAGGGCGTGCTCGAACCCGAATCGAACGTCCAGTTCGGCGAGGGTGGCGCGGGCACATTTTCCGACGGCAAGCTGTACAGCCAGATCCGCGATCCGCGCTTTCTCGGGCGCATGGTGATGGAAACTTTCGTGCAGGCCGGCGCTCCCGAAGAAATTCTTTACGTCGCGCACCCGCACATCGGGACCTTCAAGCTGGTCAAAGTGGTAGAGAACCTGCGCGCGGAAATTCTGGCGCTGGGCGGCGAAATTCGCTTCAGCCAGCGTGTCACGGATCTGCTCGTCGAAGGCGACGGCACCGGCGCCACGCCGCGCCAATTGCGCGGCGTGATCACGCGCGCCGTGCAGGGTGGCGCGACGACCGAGTTGCGCGCCGACCACGTGGTGCTGGCGCTAGGCCACAGCGCGCGCGATACCTTCGAGATGCTGCACGCACGCGGTGTGCATATTCAGGCCAAGCCGTTCTCCATTGGTCTGCGCATCGAACACCCGCAAAGCCTGATCGACCGGGCGCGCTGGGGTCGCCACGCCGGCCATCGGCTGCTGGGCGCGGCCGATTACCGGCTGGTGCATCACGCCGGCAATGGGCGCTCGGTGTATAGCTTTTGCATGTGCCCAGGCGGTACGGTGGTGGCGGCCACGAGCGAGCCCATGCGGGTGGTGACCAACGGCATGAGCCAATACTCGCGCAGTGAACGCAATGCCAACGCGGCGATCGTGGTCGGCATCGATCCGCGCGATTTCCCCGGCGATCCCCCAGGCGATGCCGCACTGGCGGGCATCGCGCTGCAACGCGCGCTCGAATCGCGCGCCTACGAATTGGGCGGCGGCAATTACCGCGCGCCGGTGCAGCGGGTGGATGACTTCATCGCCGGGCGGCCCTCGAACGCACTTGGCGAGGTGCTCCCCTCCTACCGTCCGGGTGTGACGCCGGGCGATCTGCGCGCGCTGCTGCCCGCCTATGCCACCGAGGCGATACGCGAAGCGTTGGGCGCCTTCGCGCAGAAGATCAACGGTTTCGATCGCCCGGATGCCGTGCTGACCGGCGTAGAAACACGCACCTCGTCACCCATCCGCATCCCGCGCGGCGACGATTTCCAGAGTTTGAACCTGCGCGGCCTGTACCCTGCTGGAGAAGGCGCGGCCTAC
Organism: Burkholderiaceae bacterium; assembly: GCA_031285125.1. Taxonomy (GTDB): domain Bacteria; phylum Pseudomonadota; class Gammaproteobacteria; order Burkholderiales; family Burkholderiaceae_C; genus JAITWT01. The sequence goes on from JAITWT010000220.1 coordinate 21,457, forward strand.
GCGGGCGGCATTCTGTCCGCCAGCGTGGATGGCATTAAAGTTGCCGAGGCTGTGGCGCAATCGATCGCGCGCGAGGCCGAACGCGCACGCACGCCCGATTGATTCGATTCCGTTTTCAGATCACGCGAGTCCCCCGATGGCCAAGCACAAACAGGGCGCCAGCACAGCCAGCGAAGCCCCGGCAAAGTCACCGTTCGAGATGGAAATGGCATGCGGCATGCGACGATTGACGCCGCGCAAACCAAGGAACGCCCATGTCCCCCGCGAGGCGCAAACCCGTCAGAAAATCGCCCCCCGCACCAGCCGTTGCGGGCGCCCCCTGCCATCACTCCTGAGGGCCGTGAACAACGGCTGGATTTAGGATAAGCACAGTTTTCCGCTTTTTAATTCGCAACCCCCTGCGTTTTCGTGACCGATGACCGAATCCCCTGAAATTCCTCCCACACCCCATGCGCCTGAAGGCGAGCGTGCGCTGACCGTCAAAACGGCGCAGCCCCAGCCGCCGCGCGACGAATATCGCCACCGCAAAGAAGCGAAAGACAAGGCCAACGCGCCTTCTGCATGGCGTGCGCATCCGCTGCTCGAACGGCTGACCGCTTTGTATCCGCGACTGTTCGGTGCGCAATGTCTGCCGCTCAAGCGGGGCATCTACGAGGATCTGCTCGCACGCAACGGCGACGCGCTGCCGGCCAGCGAACTCAAGGCCGCACTGGGCCAGTACGCCCGTTCAACACGCTATCTCAACGCGATCGCATCCGGACTGGCGCGCCATGACCTGGATGGGCAAATGGTGGAGCCGGTATCCACCGAGCACCGCCACCATGCGATCCTGGAAGTGTTCTGCCGTTATCGCAATGCCCGCAACACGTCGGGCTTGCGGCACCAGAACCCACGCACGCGCGCACTGCGGCGGCTGATCGAAACGATCGAGACTTCAGGACTGTCGCATGCGGATTACCTGGAGCAGATGAAGGTGCGCGACGAAGACTGCGCAGCGCTGCTTGATGAGGCGTTCAACGAAGTGAACCACCGCACCGCCAAAAATGCGGCGCTGCGGCGCGCCTTCGAGGCCAGCGGAAAAACCACAGCGGAATTCGCCGAGATGTACGGCTTGCCCCTGCACGCGGTCATACGCGCACTCGAACAGCGCACAAACGCCGACGCTATGGGTTAGCAAAGAACAAACCGCAGGCGGCGCGCACTCCTCCAAGGTCACGCCGCCGCCTGCCACGGCAGGAACCGTGCGCGCGGGCTTACTGCTGCCCGCTTTGCTGCCTGGCCTGAAGCGCGGCGATACGTTGCTCGATCGGCGGGTGGGTGGAGAACAGCTTACCGAGGGGGCCGGTGATCCCCATCGCCGCCACGGACTTGGGCAACTCGCCCGCGGAGAGGCCGCCCAAGCGGGTGAGCGCGCGGATCATCGGCTGACTGCTGCCCATGAGCCGCGCCGCGCCGGCATCGGCACGGAATTCGCGCTGGCGCGAGAACCAGGCCACCACGATCGCTGCGGCGAAGCCCAGCACGATGTCGAGCACCACGGTGGTGATCATGTAGCCCATGCCCGGCCCGCGCTCCTCGTCGCTGCGGCGCATGGCAGAGTCCACCGCGTAGCCGATCACGCGCGAGAGGAACACGACAAAGGTGTTCATGACCCCTTGAATCAGCGTCATCGTCACCATGTCTCCATTGGAGACGTGGCTGATTTCATGGCCGAGCACGGCTTCGACCTCTTCACGCGTCATGCTCTGCAACAACCCGGTGGAGACCGCCACCAGCGCCGAATTGCGAAATGCCCCGGTGGCAAAAGCATTGGGCTGGCCTTCGTAGACGCCGACTTCGGGCATCCTGATGCCGGCCTGCTCGGCCAGTTTGCGCACCGTGTTCACGATCCACGCTTCATCCGGTGTTTGCGGGTTATCGATCATGCGCAGCCCTGTGGTCCATTTGGCCATCGGCTTGCTGATCAGCAGCGAGATGATGGCGCCGCCAAAGCCCATGACCAGCGCAAACCCCAGCAAGGCCGTGAGGTTGAGCCCGTTGGCCGTCAGAAAGTGGTTGACGCCCAGCAAACTGGCCACGATGCCCAGCACCGCGACAACCAGAACGTTGGTCAGAACGAACAGAACAATGCGTTTCAAGAAAAGATCCTCCGTTAATAAACCTACACGAAACGAGTTTAGATGGAAGCTGTACGGTCTTTTTTCAAGCCGCCTCTGGCGACCGATTATCAAGCCGCCAGACCAGCGCCTCACCGCCGGACAACGGTTTGAGCGTAGCGCCCTCACCATACGGCAGCGCATCCGGCACGGTCCACACCTCACGGCGCAGGGTGACTGTACCCGTGTTGCGCGCCAAGCCATAAAAATCAGCGCCATGGAAACTGGCGAAGGCTTCAAGCCGGTCGAGCGCGCCGGCAGCCTCGAAGGCTTGCGCGTACATCTCGAGCGCAGTCAACGCCGTATAGCACCCCGCGCAGCCGAGCGCGTGCTCCTTCAGATGCGCCGGATGCGGCGCGCTGTCGGTACCGAGAAAAAAGCGCGGATGACCGCTGGTGGCCGCCTGCACGAGCGAACGCCGGTGCATTTCACGTTTGAGCACCGGCAGGCAATAGTAGTGAGGACGCAGGCCGCCCGCGAAGATCGCGTTACGGTTGTACAGCAGGTGGTGCGCGGTGATCGTCGCGCCGGTGTAAGGACCGGCATCGCGCACGTACTGCGCCCCTTCCTGGGTTGTGATGTGTTCGAGGACGATTTTTAATTCGGGAAAATCGCGCCGCAGCGGGGTCAGCACACGCTCGATGAAAACCGCCTCCCGGTCAAAGATATCCACGGCCGGATCGACCACTTCGCCATGCACCAGCAGCAACAGGCCGTGCCGCTGCATCGCTTCGAGCGTGGGGTAGATGCGGCGAATATCGGTCACGCCGGCGTCGCTGTTGGTCGTCGCGCCGGCCGGGTAGAGCTTGAGCGCGCGCACATCCGCCGTTTGCGCGGCGCGCGCGATTTCCTCAGGGGGCAGACGGTCGGTCAGGTACAGCGACATCACCGGCTCGAAGGCCAGCCCCTCGGGTACCGCCGCAAGAATGCGTGCGCGGTAGGCCTGCGCCTGCGCGACGGTTGTAATGGGCGGACGCAGGTTCGGCATGATGAGCGCGCGCGCGAACTGGCGCGCACTGTGCGCCGTCACGGTCTGCAAGGCGGCGCCATCGCGCACATGCAGGTGCCAGTCGTCCGGACGAATCAAGGTCAGCGTATCGGCCATGGCAGGCATGGGCTTGCCCCCTATCAGAAGGAGTGAATGAATGCGGCGTGCCCGAACGGGCGCGTTTCGGCGCGATGAACGGGCATGGCGGATACCCGCGCACGCCCCCCTCAATCTCAATGCTGCAGGATCTTGTTAAGGAATTCCTTGGTGCGCGCTTGACGGTTCTCAGGGTGATCGAAGAATTCGCCCTTGGAACAATCCTCCAGAATGCGCCCGCCCACGTCGATGAAGATCACGCGGTCGGCCACCTTGCGCGCAAAGCCCATTTCGTGCGTGACCACCATCATCGTCATGCCTTCCCTGGCCAAGCCGACCATGACGTCGAGCACTTCGCCGACCATTTCGGGGTCGAGCGCGGAGGTGGGCTCGTCAAACAGCATCACCACCGGGTCCATCGAGAGCGCCCGCGCGATCGCCACGCGCTGCTGCTGGCCGCCCGAGAGCTGGCCGGGGAACTTGTCCTTGTGCGCCATCAGGCCGACGCGGTCGAGCATCTTCAGGCCGCGCGCCAGGGCTTCGCTCGGGCTGCGCTTCAAGACCTTGATCTGCGCGATGGTCAGGTTCTCGGTCACCGACAGGTGCGGGAACAGCTC
>JAITWT010000228.1 GCA_031285125.1 Burkholderiaceae bacterium
GGTCTGCGGCGTTGCAACGCTGGCCCATAGCCGGGCTATGGGCTGCGCGCCGCGCCTTGCATCCCCTCCCGAAAAGGTCTCTGCGTGAGCCATTTGAGATCGTAAACAGGTTCTTAGAAACGGCAGTTCACCCCAAAGGGCCCGGTCAGCGAAGTAGCGCAAGTCCATATTCATGCGGCTTCCATGAAGATCACAAGCCATCCACTGCCCTTCCTGGGATGAGGATTATTGCAACTGGTGCCAGGAGGGATAACGGCCGACGCGCGGCAAATCGCGGCGCAATTCGGTAGAAGAAGCATTCGCATTCGTCCCGGTGACGGCGCGCATGCCGCCATCGACACGGATTTGGCTGCCCGCCGGGCCGCCCCCCTCGACGATGGAGGCTGGCACCGAAGTCGAGTCGCCGGCCAGTTCGACCACCGCGTTGTGCGGCGGCTGGCCGTTGACGGCATTGATCAACAGGCTGTAGCGCTGGCCCGCCACGGCAGGCGGCCCGGTGCAAGCGGCGGCGCCGCCTTGAGTGGGCTCACCGCGCGCGGGGACCGTGATCGGCACCTCGACCAGCGTGCCCTGATACCAGCCGAGGTTGTCCGTCACGCGCGCGCCCGGGCTGAAGGTCAGATCGAGGTACCAGCCGCGTCGTGCCTGTGTTCCGGTGTAATTCACCGGGCTCGCTGAATGTGTCCATGCCGCATGGCCGGCCGCGGTGACGCCCATGGCGCCGGAGGGTATCGTCTGCGCCGCCAACTCGCGGCGTCCGTCGGCCACCGCGGTGCCGCCGGAAATCACCGCCGGGATGCTTTGTTCGATGGCCGCACTGTCATAAACGCCATACACCGTTTGTATCGCGGTGTCCGCGGGATCGTCGTCGCTCAGATTGCGCCCGGTAGCAAACACCACCATGACCCCGCCATTGGGGTGCGGCACCCATACCGGCGCTGTGGTAATGGGCTGTATCGCGCCCGACTCGGCACGGGCGCGATACAGCGGTGTGTCGCCGTAGACCGCCTTCCATTGCGCGGGGTTGGGGCTGCTCAGGTCGAACTTCCACAACTGGCCTTGCAGATCGCCGGCATAAACGATGTCGGGCGTACCGTCGCCGTTCACATCGACGGTGCGCGGCGCGGACAGGCCATTGCCGCCGGCCGGACCCACCGGAATTTTGCGCAAACCGCCCGCATCGTCGAGGGATTGGATCAGCAACACAGCCTGCTCGCGCGCGCTGTTGTAGCCATTGCCGGTGATGAGCGCCCAGCGGCCATCGTTCATGCGCGTGATCTGGCGCGTGTTCATCGGATGGGCCCGTTCGCGCGCGGGCTGCGAGAAGATGGCGCCGATATCAAGATCGCCGCTGGCCGTGGTATCGAGTCGCACGATGCGCGCCGCGTTGTCCTCGCCGAAGGCGGCGGGATCGGTCATATCCAGCACGAAATAGCCTTTACCGCCCGCGCCCAAAAAGCCCGCCAGAAAGGTACGCCAATCGTCCTTGCCGCCTTGGCCCAGATTGAGATCGGCACTGAAAGGCGATCCATCGACCGTATAGACGTGACGGTAGCCGGGGCGGGTCAGCTGCGCCAGCCGGGGATAGACGCCTTGCGGAACGTACGCAATTTTTTCCTCGCCCGTGCTGGCATCAAAGCCGTGCAACATACCGTCATTGGCACCGACATAGAGCATCGCGGCGCGCGCCGCGTTGACCTTGCGAAAAGCCAGGTAGCCGCTGCTCAGATAGCCCGCATCCGGCTTTCCGCCTTGATACCAGAGCTGCGAGTTGACGATATCGCCGTGGCGCGAGGCGCGCTGGCGAAACACCGGGCCGTCACGGCCGTCCGCGCCAGGGGTTGAACGGGCTGAATCGGCCTCGTTATCGCGCGCGCCGCGCAGAAAGGCCACGCGCTGCACGGCATATCCATCGGGCAAGCCATCGAGCGCATTGAGCGCCGCCCACTGATCGGCCGAAAGGCTTCGCTCGTCGGCCTCAAATACCGTCCCTTCAGCGCTCTCCTCGAGCGCACTGCCGCCGGCATGGCCGCGGCTGGTCAGCACCAGGCGTTGCGCGGGCCAGCTTGGGCTCTGGGCGTCCATCCAGACCGCCGTTGTCATGCCCTGTGACGGATCGGCGCCCGGAACCGCCAGCGCATGACCCCATGGGCTGTCCGCTTCGCGCATACCGGTACCGGCGGCCAGCTTGTACGCCGCCACTTGGCCGCGCCAAGTCGATGCGTCGTAGCTGGCCTCGAACATGTTCGCGCCGCGGCGCGCATCGAGTGTGCTCAACGCCACCGAAGTGAGCGCGCACGAGGCGACGGGTGCACTGCTCAATACCCATGGCGCGGCAGAGACCAGCACAGGCCAAACCAAGACAACGCCGATGCAGGCGCGCGGGCTGACGGTCCTGGCGAACATGGGCGCGATCCTCCCTGAATGCGTTTTTTAGAACTTCGTCTCTTTCTTCTACAAGCAACATCACCCATCACGTCTCAAGCGCCCGCAAATTCCGCGGCCGCGCGCCCCATGACGGGCGGCGGTATGGACTTGAGCGCAAATCGATATCAGGCCTTGCGCTTCATTTTGTGCGCCCCAACCCAAGGTTCTTAGCGGCTCAAAGGATCTTGATAAAACCCGGCGGGATTCTTAAGGTGGCGCAGGAGCTGGTCAGCCGATCCAGGTGCAGCGCCCCTGTCGCACAGGCCCTGATTGACCAAACGCTGGGCATAATTTGAATAGACCGTATCAATGGATTTCCACTCCGGCGCTTTTTCCATCTCCCAACGGCCCTCGCCCTCGTCCATAAAACGGGCGTAGCGCTTGATTTCCCCCGTCACACAGTGCACGCCCTCATAGAAGGCATTGCGTGCGCCGCCCTCGCCATTGTTGCGCTTGGGAAGGGCAACGATGACGTAGCGCACCACGCCATCGCCGGTGATCTTCACTGTGGCGGGGTCGATCGCGTAGCGCAGGCTCAAGTAATGCGGCATGTCGATCTCCACCAGGCCCGAGGCGTCGAACGACGGTGATGGCGGCGGCGGAATGGGCGATTCTTTCCAGGTGCCTTGCTCGAAAAACTGGGCCTGCGCCGGGTTCGCGCCGACCAGCGCGATCACCGCAGTGGTCAAAAAAGCGGTCACCCGCCGCCGCGCGCGGTGCCTACGCTGGGCGTAGCTGACGGGGGAAGGCTGAACGCGGTAAGCGTCAAGCATCTGGATCGAGACGGTCATGGGGCTCGGGCTCAAAAGTGAAGGCACCCGGCAGCAATTCGGGCTCGGTATCGGCGAGGGTTCCATACGCAGGGCTGCATGCATTGGGCCGGCGTTCACATAACTCCCGCCCGCGCACGCTGGCGCGCAAAAAGCGGTTGCGCAAATCCTGATTTTGGCGCGGCAAGAAACGGGCCAGTTCGGTCAGCGCCATTTGATAAACCGGGCGCTTGAATTCGACCACCACATCCAGCGGCACCCAGTAGTCGTGCCAACGCCAAGCGTCGAACTCAGGGTGGTCGGTGGCGCGCAGGTTCAGATCCCAATCGTGACCAATCAACTGCAACAGATACCAGATCTGCTTTTGCCCCTTGTAGTGCCCGCGGGCATCGCGGCGGATAAAGCGATCGGGCACCTCATAGCGTAACCAGTCGCGTGTGCGGGCTACGATGCGTACATGTTCAGGGCACAGTCCGATTTCCTCATGCAGTTCGCGGTACATGGCCTTTTCTGGCGTTTCACCCCGGTCGATACCGCCTTGCGGAAACTGCCACGAGTGCGTGCGGATACGTTTACCCCAAAAAACCTGATTGCGCTGATTGAGCAGGATGATGCCGACATTGGGCCTAAAGCCTTCTCGGTCGAGCATAATCAACCCCCGAAATTCTATGAACTGGGTCAATTATTGCCCGCCCGCTCTCAACTGGCAAGGATTTTCCATTTTTGCTCTCAGCTGACAAGGGTTTTCCGTTTTTGATTCGGCCCGCCCTGTTTCTTCCTTTTCTCCTGCAACAAACCTGAACGTTTGCAATGAAAGCTTCCCGTTTCTTCGTCTCCACACTCAAGGAAGCCCCCACTGATGCCGAAATCGTCAGCCACCGCCTGATGACCCGCGCCGGCATGATCAAAAAACTCAGTGCCGGCATCTACATCTACCTGCCCATGGGCCTGCGCGTGTTGCGCAAGGTCGAGGCGATTGTGCGCGAGGAGATGGTGCGTGCCGGTTCAGTCGAACTGACGATGCCGGTCGTCCAGCCCGCCGAGCTGTGGCAGGAAACCGGCCGCTTCGACAAGATGGGCCCGGAGCTGCTGCGCATCAAGGACCGGCACCAACGTGATTACGTCGTGCAACCGACCAGCGAAGAAGTGGTGACCGACATTGCGCGTCAGGAAATCCGCAGCTACAAGCAGTTGCCGCTGAACCTGTTCCAGATTCAGACCAAGTTCCGCGACGAGCGCCGCCCGCGCTTCGGGTTGATGCGCGGGCGTGAATTCATCATGAAGGATGCCTACAGCTTCGACCGCGATCTGGCCGGCGCTAAGGCCAGCTATCAGGCGATGGCGCAGGCGTACCGCCGCATCTTCGACCGCTTTGGCCTGCGTTACCGCGCGGTGGCGGCCGACAGCGGCGCTATCGGCGGCGACTTGAGCGAGGAATTCCAAGTGATCGCCGCCACGGGCGAAGATGCGATCGTCTATTGCCCCGATTCCGACTACGCGGCCAACATGGAAAAGGCCGAGGCCTGCGCGCCCGAGCACGCGCGGCCGGCCGCCGCGCAGGCGATGACGCGCATCCCTACCCCCGGTAAAACCACGTGCGAGGAGGTCGCCGCGCTGATGGGGGTGCCCCTGTCGCGCACGGTGAAATCGATCGTGCTGGCCACCGATACGCTCGATGAAATGGGCGGGGTCGCGGGCACGCAGATCTGGCTGCTGCTGCTGCGCGGCGACCACGATATGAATGAAGTCAAGGTGAGCAAGGTGCCTGGACTGAACCAGGGGTTCCGCTTTGCCAGTGTGGCCGAGATTGAGGCGCATTTCGGCTGCCGCCCCGGCTACCTTGGCCCGATCGGGCTGAAAAAACCGCTGCACATCGTGGCCGACCGCGAAGTGGCGCTGATGGCCGACTGGATCAGTGGGGCCAACGCGCCGGACTTCCACATTGCCGGCATCAATTGGCAGCGCGATTTGCCCGAGCCGTATCTGGTGGCCGATATCCGCAATGTCGTTGCAGGCGACCGTTCACCCGACGGCAAGGGCGTGCTGGCGATCGAACGCGGCATTGAGGTGGGGCACGTGTTCGTGCTCGGCACCAAGTACAGCCAGGCGATGAACGCGACCTTCCTGGACGAAGACGGCAAGCCCAGACTGCTTGAAATGGGCTGCTACGGTATCGGCATCACACGCCTGCCTGCGGCTGCCATTGAACAGAACCATGACGCGCGCGGCATCATCTGGCCCGATGCCATCGCGCCCTTCACGGTGGTGATCTGCCCCATCGGCATGGATCGCAGCGCCGAAGTGAGGGCAGCAGCGCAAGCGCTGTACGGCCAACTGCTTGCGCGCGCGGTCGATGTGATCCTGGACGATCGCGGCGAGCGCCCCGGCGCGATGTTTGCCGATTGGGAGCTGATCGGTGTGCCGCACCGCATCGTGGTTTCCGAGCGCGGCATCAAGGAAGGCCAGTTCGAGTACCAGCACCGCCGCGAGGCGGCCGCGCGCAAAGTGCCCGTGGAAAACGCAGCGGCGTTTGTTGCGAGCCAGATCGCAGCGTAATTTCCGGTGAAATTCTTGGTGCGATCGAGCGCTGGCCGGCACAGCATGCCGATGATCACGCCGATGATTCGGGGGTGATCTGTTCTGCGCTCACCGCATGATTTTCCGCTTGTCCGTATGCGCAGAGCGGGTCTAACGCGGCGCCAGTGTTTTGGTTTTGCTGGCGCCGTGTCGGTGGCATGGCTTGCTGCCCTGCCCAGCCCCGCGCACGCGGGCACCCAGATCGAAGAGCCCCTGGCTGATGCCGTGCGCACCGCATTGAGCGCCGCCATTGCCGGCGACGCCGCACCGCCGGCGCCCGAGTTCTCCAGCCGCCAGGCGTACACGGCTTACTTGCGCTGGCTGACGGCGATGAGCGCACGCCTGCGCAACCACATCTCCGCGCAAGCCCCGCTGGCACGGCCGGTCATGCGCGAGGAGTTTCTGCAAACGCTCTGGTACGAATCGCGCCGCGCCGGGCTCGATTCAAGCTTGGTGCTCGGCCTGATCCAGGTTGAAAGCAATTTCCGCAAATACGCCATTTCCAGCGCTGGCGCGCGCGGCTACATGCAAGTCATGCCTTTTTGGGCGCGCCAGATCGGCAACGGCGACGCGGGCGTGCTTTTTCACATGCAGGCCAACCTGCGCTTTGGCTGCGTTATCCTGCGCCACTACCTCGACCAGGAACGCGGCGACCTGTTCATGGCCCTGGGCCGCTACAACGGCAGCCGCGGGCAGGCGGCCTACCCCAACGCAGTCTTTGCGCGCCAGCGCGGGTGGATATTCGCCGATCAGGAAAAAGGCCCGTTGGACGCTTGAGTGCTCGGAGCTTCGGTACAAATTGTGCACATCGTGCAGGGTGCGTGCAGGGCGCGCCGCGCGGCGCGCGGGGTTTGACTGCGCTGGACTGGTCCGGTCTTGGCTCAACCCGCGGCGCAATGCACCCCAGCATCCCAATCGGCCCCATCGAAGCGCACGAACAACACCAAGAGCACTTCAGCGCGCGCCCAGCGCCTTTTGCAGTTCGCCCGATTCGTACATCTCCATCATGATGTCTGAGCCGCCAATGAATTCACCGCGCACGTAAAGCTGCGGAATGGTGGGCCACTGACTGTATTCCTTGATGCCCTGGCGGATGTCCGCGTCGTCGAGCACGTTCACGGTCTTGAGCGTCTTCAATTCGACGCCGCAGGCCTGGAGAATCTGCACCGCACGGCCCGAGAAGCCGCACATTGGAAAGCTGGCGCTGCCTTTCATGAACAGCACGATCTCGTTGTTTTTGACGAGATCATCGATGCGTTGCTGGGTGTCACTCATGATTTTTAATTCCTGAAAAAACCGCGTGATTATCCTAAAAACGGCATTTGAACGTGCTTATTTGAACGTATTTTCCACGCCGCGCCTAGCCCGCCAAGACGGCGAAAACCATAGTGATATCAAGGCTATTGCGCAAATTTTCAACCCAGCATGGCAACGCGGGCGCAGGCACGTCTGCGCGGGCGGGTGCAGTGTGCGTTGCTGCTTTCAGGACGATGGCACGGGCCGCAGACACCCCCCTGTGCAGCGTTGGATGCCCGCAAGGTCTTTGCGACTTTGTACGCAGGCCAAGCCGGCTTGGCGCAGCAGAACGCTCACCGCGTCCGACTGGTCGTATCCATGTTCCAGCAGCAGCCAGCCGCCGGGGCGCAGATGTGACGGCGCATCGGCGATGATGCGACGCAGGTCATGAAGGCCATCGGGCCCCGCGGTCAGGGCCGCTGTGGGTTCGTGCGCGAGCGCAGCCAGGTGCGGATCGCCTTCGGCAATGTAGGGGGGGTTGGAAACGATCAGGTCATAGCCCGTACCCATGCCCGTCCCTATGCCCGTCCCCGCGTCTGCTTTCGCGCCGGCCAGCCAGTCGGTCTGGGCGAAACGCACGCGCAGCGCGAGCCGCTGCGCGTTGGCGCGGGCGACTGCGAGCGCGGCGGCGCTGGCGTCAGTGGCATCGACGTGCGCATCGGGCCGCGTGTGCGCCAGTGCCAATGCGATGGCGCCGCTGCCGGTCCCCAGGTCCAGCACGCGCGGCGCGGCACGGCCTTGCAGGCATTGCAGCGCCCAATCCACCAGCGTTTCGGTATCGGCGCGGGGGATGAGCACACGCCCATCGACGGCCAGCCGCAGCCCATAAAACTCTGTCTCGCCCAGCAGATAGGCCACCGGCTCGCCAGCCGCATGGCGCGCGCACAGCGCCGCGAAAGTTTGCGCGCGCTCGCCCGGCAGTGCATCGCTGTCGTGCGCAAGCAGCCAGGCACGCTCATCGGGCCTGCGCCCGATCACGTGCAGCAACAGCCGTTGCGCGTCCAGCCGCTCCAGCCCCAGCGCGGCGGCGGCAGATAAGGCCGCGCGAAGGGTCGCTGGGCCGGCCATGCCGGTCGGGCTGGCGTCGCCGCCGGCCCTCATGCCTGCGCGGCCTCCAGCTCCGCGAGCTGCTCGGCTTCGTGCGCGGCTTTGAGTGCGGCGAACACTTCATCGAGATCGCCGTCCATGATCATCGTCAGCTTGTACAGGGTCAGGTTGATGCGATGGTCGGTCATGCGGCCCTGCGGAAAGTTGTAGGTGCGGATGCGGTCGGAACGATCCCCGCTGCCGATCAGACCCTTGCGCAGCGCGGCGTCCTTGGTGGCGCGTTCGCTGCGTTCTTTTTCCTGAATGCGCGCGGCCAATACCTGCAGCGCCTTGGCTTTGTTGCGGTGCTGGCTGCGGTCGTCCTGACACTCGGCAACGATACCGGTGGGAATGTGCGTGATGCGTACCGCCGAGTCGGTCTTGTTGATGTGCTGGCCACCCGCGCCGCTGGCACGGAAGGTGTCGATGCGCAACTCGGCAGGGTTGATCTGCACGGCTTGCGCTTCATCGGGCTCGGCCAGTACGGCCACCGTACAGGCGCTGGTGTGGATACGGCCTTGCGCTTCGGTGACGGGAACGCGCTGCACGCGATGCCCTCCGGATTCGAAGCGCAGCGTGCCAAATGCGCTTTCGCCGACGATGCGCAACACCACTTCCTTGTAGCCGCCCAGCTCGCTCGGACTTTCGCTGACCAGCTCGGCGCGCCAGCCCGCGCGTTCGGCATAGCGGGTGTACATACGCAGCAAGTCGCCCGCAAACAGGGCCGATTCGTCACCGCCGGTGCCCGCGCGGATCTCAAGAAAGGCATTGCGCAGGTCGTCCGGGTCCTGGGGCAGCAGCAGACGCTGTAATTCGTCTTCAAGCTTGCGCAACTCAGCCTGGGTGGATTCGATTTCTTCCTGCGCCATCGCGGCCATGTCGGGATCGGCCAGCAGATCTTGCGCAGCGCCCAGGTCGGCCTCGCGCTGCTGGTGGCGCTGCCAGCGCCCGGCAATCTGCGTGACCTGCGCATGCTCGCGCGCGAGCCCGAGGTACTGCGCCATGTCGGCCATGATGTCCTCACGCGAAAGCAGAAAGTCCAATTCCGCCAGGCGTTCGGTATAGCGTTGCAGTTGTTGGCGCAAAAAAGGTTTCATACCGGGATGCCTTCAGCCCAGAAACGGCCGTTGAACGCGCACGCAAGCGCAGTGCCGGCGCGTGCGTCGCGCCGCCCCTCGAAAAGACAACGCGCGTCGAAGCGGCTCAAACAGCCCTCCGTGCGGCGTTCAGAAGGAAACAAGCGGTCAATGGCGGTTTTAAGGTTGCGGTTTTAAGGTTGTGGTTTTGAGGTGGAATGCGTGAGATCGCTGAATTTTTTGAGGCAAAGACCAGACATCGTTCACCTTTGTACAACCCTCGCGCCAGCAGCGTATTCAGCCCAAAGAGAAAGCCCTACGGCAAAGAACCCCGGATAACGGGATAACCCAAGCAGCCGCGGCCGCTAACGCTCCTTGCGCAGGAACAGCCGCTCGACCGTTTGAACCGTCTGCGCGCGTGCCACGGCATCGCCCGTGTGCAACTCGGCCAGCGCGCCATGCAACATCTTGTGCGTCAGGCCCTGTGCGAGCGATTCGAGCACGGCATCGATGTTTTCACCCCGCGCCAAGCGTTTGCGCGCGCGCGCCAGTTCCAGCGCGCGCCATTCGCCGGCTTGGGCGTTCAACTGCTGGATCAGCGGCACCACGTTACGCTGATCCATCCAGCGCAGGAAACTTTGCACACCGGCGTCGATGATGACTTCGGCCTCGGTCACGGCGGCTTGGCGCTGCGCATGGCCTTGCTGGACGACCTGCGCGAGATCATCGACGGTGTAGAGATAAACGTCCTTGAGCGCCTTGACTTCGGGTTCGATATCGCGCGGCACCGCCAAATCGACCATGAACATCGGACGATGACGGCGCTGGCGCAGCGCACGCTCGACCGCGCCCAGGCCGATCAGCGGCAGCGCGCTGGCGGTGCAGCTGACGACGACATCGAATTCCGAGAGCCGCCCGGACAGATCGGCCAGGCGAATCGCTTCCGCGCCGAAGCGGCCGGCCAGTTTTTCGCCGCGCTCGATGGTCCGGTTGGCAATGGTGATGGAACGCGGCTGGCGCGCGGCGAAATGTGCAACGCACAGGTCGATCATCTCACCGGCGCCGATGAACAGCACGCGCGTATGGCGCAGATCTTCAAAGAGCTGGCTGGCCAGCCGCACCGCGGCGGCGGCCATGCTGATCGAGTGCGCGCCGATTTCGGTGCTGCTGCGCACTTCCTTGGCGATGGCGAAAGAACGCTGGAACAACTGATTGAGCGTGCTGCCGAGCGCGCCCGCGTCTTCGGCGGCGCGCACGGCGTCTTTCATCTGACCGAGGATTTGCGGCTCGCCCAGCACCATCGAATCGAGCCCGCTGGCCACGCGAAAAGCATGGCGCGCGGCCAGGCCATCGGTCAAGGCATAGGTGTGGGAGCGCAGCAGCGCAGGCGAAACGCCGCCATTTTCGGCGAACCAGCCGAACGTTGGATCAAGTGCGGGACAGGGCGCCGCACAGTAAATTTCAGTGCGGTTGCAGGTGGAGAGAATGGCGGCTTCTATGGGCGGATGGCGGCCTGCTTGGATGGCATTGCGCAGGCTTTGCAGCATGGGGGCGATTTGCTCGCGGGCAAATGCAAAGCGACCGCGCAGATCGAGTGGCGCGGTCGTATGGTTCAAACCCAGAGCCCAAACAGACATCCTCTGATTATAAAATTTGCACGCCTCATTGGCTTCTATCGGCGTCCATCCGCCATTTTTCACCTCTGTCTTCACCTCTGTCTGAGAACCGATCAGCCCGGCCTGACGATGTCCGCGTTTATTCTGCTTAATCATCTGGCGAATTTCGTTGCGCCGGCTTTTTTTGTCGCGATTTTGCTGACGCTGTTCGCACGCCTGCTGTTGGCGCGTGCAACGCTGTCGTTGTGGACGCAGATCGCCATCAACTTTGTCGTGGGCGTGCTGGTGCTGGCCTCAGGTTTGGCGTTATTGGGCCGCGATGGCAGCCTTGTCACCTATGTGGCCCTGGTGGGGGTCTGCGGCACGCTGCAATGGTTTTTCAGCCGGGGCTGGAAACGCTGAGAACCTGTTTACGATCTCAAATGGCTCACGCAGAGACCTTTTCGGGAGGGGATGCAAGGCGCGGCGCGCAGCCCATAGCCCGGCTATGGGCCAGCGTTGCAACGCCGCAGACCG
>JAITWT010000111.1 GCA_031285125.1 Burkholderiaceae bacterium
TTTCTGAACTGATGAAGCTTATTGCAAACTACCCCAGCGCACCGTACTGGGTTCGGCGGAGGCCCATTTCCACGCTTGGTCCTGTTTGCAAACGCTGGCCATGAACCATTGCTCGCGCAAGGCCTCATCGTCGTCTCCGTCTTCCATCACTGAAAACGCGAATTCTTTGCACAGGGTCAACGCGGTATCAAAACTGCGCAGGACGAGAACGCGCCCATGTCCGTTTTCGATCGGCAGGAAGTGCTTCACTTTCCACTCACTGAAGGCACCGACGGGGGCCTCTCCAGCCAAGGTCGCAATCGCTTCTTGCTGATCCTGGTGCAAACCTCGCATGGTGCGTTTGACCACCTCGTCGGTTGCGGCCTGGACGGCAATACCAATTCCAATGCCCACGGCAGGATTGGTTGTGGCAACCCCGGAAATAGCCGCCGTTGTCGCACCCGCGGCCGCGCCAATGGATTGGCACCCGGCGCACAGCAGCGTGAACGCGCCCACGGATACCGCCATCACGATCCAGCGCAATGCACATTTCACTGCAACGCTCCCCAGCGCGGGGTGGCCGGTTCAGCCGAGGCCCATTTCCAAGTGTCGCCGTCCTGACAAATAGCCGCCAGGTAGAACGCGCTATTGGCGGGCGGTGTGCCTTCCCCATCGATTGAAAACACAATTTCTTTGCATTGAAGCCCGTTCATGCTAATGATCCGGCTGACCGTGACACGCCCGTGTTCATCGTCCTCAATAGGCACCGCGTGCTCCACCGACCACTGCGCTACCGCACCCGGTTTCAAGGGACCAGCGGCTTGGGCAATCTGGTCCTGCTCGTTCGTATGCGCGACGCGCTGCGTGTACTGAACGCCTGCTTTGGCCCCAGCGACAGCGGCCAATCCAATCCCGGAAGCAACTGCGGCATTGTTGGTGACTTGCGATGCAACGGCCGCGCCGGCAATACCGGCGCCCGTGATCGCCCCCTCGCTATAGAGCGAACTGCAAGCACTCAGTCCGATCGATAAGGCACAAAGTGCACATAGCGCGGGTAACGCACTAACCGACGGCCTGATAAATCCAGATTTTTTCAGCATGGGTCTGTTCTAACCTGATTTTGCGCAAAAAGCGAGAGGAAATCGCCCGAAGCAGGCACTTCCCATCATTTTGCGAGAAAATCGCTCCCTCATGTAATTAAACGCCCCGCAAAATTGTTGAATTTTGTTTCATTACCAAGGGCTTTATAAAAATTGCACGGGCCCAGGGCGCGGCGTTCAAACCAGCATTCAGCGCGCATACACCGAGGGTTGCCCTGGCGGGCGCGTTTTGAAGCGGCGGTGCACCCAGTAATACTGCTCAGGCATTTCGCGGATCCAAGCCTCCAGGCGGCGGTTCATTAACGCGGCGTCCGATTCGTCGTCGCCGCTGGGGAAATCCTCCCAAATCGGAAACAACTCGATTTCGTAACCCGTGCGAGTCAGGCGCGTGCGCACGGGCATGACTTTGGCATGACCCAGGCTGGCAAAGCGCGACAAGGACGGCACGGTGGCCGCTTGAACGCCAAAGAAGGGGGCGAAGACCGAATGGCTCGGGCCGAAATCCATGTCGGGCAGCAGATACAGCACCTCGCCCTGACGCAGGCGTTTGATCACCGGCTTGGGGCCGGCCATGCGGTCGAAGGCGCACACCTGGCCGAAGCGGGTACGCCCCACACGCACCCATTCGTCAATCGTGGCGTTGCTCTGGGTGGTGTAGATGGTCAGCGTCGGGCGCAGAACCTGCATGGTCAGTCCGGTGGCACCGGCGTCGAGTCCGTAAAAATGCGGCGCGAACAGAATCAACGGATCGCGTCCCTCGACCAGTTCGCGTAGCAGTTCAGGTGCGGCGCGCACCGTCACGCGCCGTTCAATCAGCTCGCGCGGGGCATGCCAGAGCCAAGCGCGATCAAAGAAGGTTTGCGCGAAGCAGGTGAACGTGCGGCGCGCGATGCGGCGGCGCTCGGCCGGGGATTTTTCAGGGAAACACAGCGCCAGATTGGTTTCCGTAATGCGGCGGCGCGAACCGGCGAGCGCAAACAGCAACGGACTGAGCAGCGCGCCCGCACCGCGCAGCACCGGCAGGGGCATAGGGGCCAGCGCGCGCATGACGCCGATGGCCAGACGAGCCGGCCAACTCATGGCTGGCCCTCTTTGCTGTTTTCTTTGACGCCTCCTTTGGGGGCGCTTTGCGCATACCCGTCCTCATGGCGCGGCTGTTTGTAGCGCGCATAGTCCCATATGTACTGCCCCGGCAGACGGCGGATCAGCCGCTCGATGCCTTCGTTCATCGCCGTAGCGGCGGCTTCAACCGGGGCCTTGGGATCGTTGAGGGGGCTGCCGGTGACTTGCTCGAAACGGATGGCATAGCCCTTGCCCGGCGCCAGACGTTCGCACACGGACAAGAACACCGCCGCGCCGGTTTGCTGCGCCAAGCGCGCCGGCAGTGTCATGGTATATGCGGGGCGGCCAAAGAAAGGCGCCCAGACGCCTTGCCCCTGCGGCGGGACTTGGTCAGGCAAAATGCCGGTATAGCCGCCTGCGCGCAACGTGCGGATCAGGCCGCGCACGCCGGAGGTATTGGTCGGCAACATCTTCAGGCAGGGCCGGTCGCGCGAAGCCGCCACCAAATCGGCCAGCCAGGGCTGGCGCGAGGGGCGGAACAGCGCCGTCATCGGGCCGTATTGAGGACTGAAGCGCTCGGCGATCGCCTGGCCGAGCATCTCCCAACTGCCCAGGTGCGGCGTGATGAAGATGGCGCCCTTGCCCAGGGCCAACGCGGCTTCGACCTCGGGTACGCCTTCCCAATGCACGATGCGCGGCAGCACTTTCACGCCAGGCGCGCGCATCCAGATCCACGGCAACTCGGCCAGCGCCCGGCCCACCGAAGAGATCGCGGGCCGATATTGCGCAGGCGTCAAGCCTGCCGATTCGGCGTTGGCCTTGAAGCGGCTGCGGTAACCCGATGACCCAACCCATGCCAGCCATCCTAGGGATGCGCCGATCCGGTGCATCGTCGACAACGGGACATGGGCAAGAAGGCGCATCAACAGGGTCAATGTCATCGTGCGGGAAAACGATCAGGAAAGAACAGAAAAACCACAACGGGAACGCGCGCAAGCCTTCTAGCGCGGCTTACCCATTGAGAATAACGGGACTAGAATGGCAATTGTCGCTGAGTTACTGAACTACTTGCAGGGCGACGTTAAACATTTCTGCTAAAGCGTTCGCCATCGTTCCTCCCGGCACTGGCAACGCGACCAGCCAACCTTTGATGGAGCGACTTGAATATGGCGAACGATTTTCTCTTTACCTCCGAATCTGTCTCCGAAGGTCATCCTGACAAAGTCGCCGACCAGATTTCGGACGCGATTCTGGATGCGATTTTTGAGCAGGACCCGCGCTCGCGCGTGGCCGCCGAGACGCTGACCAACACCGGCCTGGTGGTGCTCGCCGGCGAGATCACGACCAACGCGCACGTGGATTACATCCAGGTCGCGCGCGACACCATCAAGCGCATCGGCTACGACAACACGGAATACGGCATCGACCACAAGGGCTGCGCCGTGATGGTGTGCTACGACAAGCAGAGCAACGACATCGCACAAGGCGTCGATCACGCCAGCGACGACCACCTCAACACCGGCGCTGGCGACCAGGGCCTGATGTTCGGCTACGCCTGCGACGAAACGCCCGAGCTGATGCCCGCGCCGATCTACTACGCGCACCGCCTGGTCGAGCGCCAGGCGCAACTGCGCAAAGACGGCCG
>JAITWT010000213.1 GCA_031285125.1 Burkholderiaceae bacterium
TTGAGGGCGAGATGGGCGTTGTCGCTGAGGAGTTCGAGGGTGTATTGGAAGTCCAGGC
Organism: Burkholderiaceae bacterium; assembly: GCA_031285125.1. Lineage (GTDB taxonomy): Bacteria > Pseudomonadota > Gammaproteobacteria > Burkholderiales > Burkholderiaceae_C > JAITWT01. The sequence continues at coordinate 59 of JAITWT010000213.1, forward strand.
CGAGGCCCTCTTGAGCCTCCAGGCGGTTGATGACGAGTTCGGAGTGTTGGGCGGTTTGAGGGGCGTCGTCGTGGGGGAAGGAGAGGCGTAACAACCGTTTGGTTTGGCTCAGGCGACGCAGGTGGTCGTAGGCTTCCACTGGGGTCATGGTGATGGCTCCCTCTTTTTTGTTTGGACTATTGAAGCTTGGCAGTCTATCTGACGGTCAGCCGCAATCGCACTGTCTTATCTCAAGGGCCGTGCGCAAGCGCATGGTCAGGGTGCGGTGGGCGCGGTTTTCAACAGATTGCCCCCTTCTGGCACATCGATTACGGCACTGAGGCGTGCATGCTGCTGTTTTAGGATAATCCGCTGCGTGGAGCACGCCGGACCGCCGCTGGTGCATAACCCGGAAGGGCGCATTGGAGGAAAGTCCGGACTGCATAGGACGGCGCAGGAGCTAACGGCTCTCCACCGCGAGGTGAGGATCAGAGCAACAGAGACGAGTCCCGGCGGACGCAAGTTTTCCGGGGGTGAAACGGGCAATCTCTGCGCGCAGCAATACCAAGTAGGCCGGCACGGAGTGCGGCGCTTCGGCGCTGGCGCTTCCATCCCGTGGTCCGCGGGACGCCGGCGGGTAGGTAGCACCGAGCCGCCCGGGTGACCGGCGGCCCAGATGAATGGCGGTCACGCTGGCGGCAACGCCAGTGCACAGAATCCGGCTTACAGGCGGGCTCCACATTATTGACTGTTGCGGCCGGGTGACCATTGCTCGATGGGGCCCCGGTTCATGCCGTAGATGCCGCTGATGCCGCCGCGGCAGTCAGGGCGGGCCGCGTTTCAGCGCCGGGCTTGCAATTCGCGCAGACGCTCGACATGCGCGGCCAGTGAGCGGGCCGCGATCGGGCGCATGGCGCAGGGCACGTCGTCGTAGGCGAGCGCGAGCCAGTCTCCGAGGCTGCCCTCGGGCCGCTGGCGCATGGCTTGCGCGACCCGGGCTTCGCGTTCCAGGCGGTGCGCCTTGAGCCACGCAATTGCGCCGCGCGCATTGCCGATCACATCGCCGTGCGCGGGCAGGATGGCCTGGATGCCGTATTCGACGCAGGCCGCATCGAGGCGATCCAGCGATTCCAGATAGCGTGTCATATTGCCGTCGGGCGGGTCGATCACGGTGGTCGAGCCGTTGAGGATGTGGTCGCCTGACAGCAGCAAGGCGTCTTCTTCGATGATCAGACACACATGGTTGGCCGCATGACCGGGCGTGTGCACAACGCGCAGGGTGTGGGTGATGGCGCCGGCCGCATCCGTGCGGTGCGTACTGTTGCCATGCAGCCTCAGGCGCTCGTTGTCGGTCAGCGTGCGCTCGGGGATGAAATGGGCGTTGGGGCGCGCCGTCGGCGCTGAAGGCAGCCCCAGCACGGGCGGATGGTGTGCGCACAACGCTTGCAGCGGCCAGGCGCCGGGGCAGTGGTCGGGATGCGAGTGCGTACATACGATCATGCGGATATCTCCGCCCGCCGCGCGCCACAGGCGTTCGATGTGGTTGCGGTCATCGGGGCCGGGGTCGATGACGATATAGCCGGTCTTCACTTCGCCGAGCAGGTAGCTGTTTGTGCCGGGCCCGGTCATCGCGCCGGGATTGGGCGCGGTCAGGCGCAGCACATGCCCGCGCAGGGCCACAGGGTGGTCGTGCGGGAGGAGCCGGGGGGTGGGCGCGGGCATGGGCTGGGCATTATGGGGTGAAGCGGGGCGGGGCAGATCACCATGGCGAGATCGTGGCCAACGGTGTCCAGGCGCCTTGGATGGCGGGCCCGAATAAATTTTGAACGCCCATAATTCACGGATGCGAATTCATTTCACCAAGATGCAGGGCGCGGGCAATGACTTTGTGGTGCTCGATGAGACGCGCGGTGTGCTCGGGTTGACGCCGCGCCAATACCGCTTTCTGGCGGATCGCCACTTTGGCGTGGGCGCCGATCAGATTCTTTCGGTGCGTGCCGCGCCGGCGCCAGGGATCGATTTCGAATACGTGATTCATAACGCCGATGGCGGCGAGGTCGAGCAGTGCGGTAATGGCGCGCGCTGTTTCATGCGCTTCGTGCGTGAGCGCGGTCTGAGCAGCAAGGACGCGATCCGGGTGCGCACGCTGGCGGGCGTGATCGAGCCGCGCATGGCCGCCGATGGGCGCATCACGGTCGATATGGGCGCGCCGGTGTTCGCGTTGGAGCGCGTGCCTTTTGATGCTTCAGGGCTTGTTGCGGTGCGCGCCGGCCAGGGGCTGTTGTGGCCGTTGGCGCTGGGCGCGGGCGATGCGTCAAACCGTTCTGCGGGCGGCAGCGCTGACACTCCCGCGGACCGCGCGGTGGCCGCAGTGGGGGCAGTGGGCGTTGTGGGCACGGGTAAAGAGGTGCGGGTCGCGGTGCTGTCGATGGGCAATCCGCATGCGGTGCAGATTGTCGATGATGTCGAACACGCGCCGCTCGCGTGGCAGGGGCCGTTGATCGAGCGGCATGTGCGTTTTCCGCAGCGGGTCAATGCGGGGTTTCTGCAGGTGGTTTCGCGCAGCCAGGTGCGTCTGCGTGTGTACGAGCGCGGCGCGGGCGAAACGCTCGCCTGCGGGACCGGGGCCTGCGCGGCGGTGGTGGCCGGGATCCAACTGGGGCGGCTGGAGCGCCGTGTCGATGTGCACACCCGTGGCGGCCTGCTGACGATCGAATGGGCCGGTAGCGGCCAGCCGGTTTACATGACCGGCCCGGCGGTGACGGTTTTTGAAGGCGAGATCGAGTGTCCTGCCTGATAAAAAGATCTGTACAAAAAACCGTACAAAATGAAATCGATGTATTCGTGCGCATGGCCATGGCGGGGCGCGCAGCGCAATGCCCCTTTTTGAACAGGTTTTATCGCCTTCGGAGTCATCCCGTTACGCCATTCGTCAGGTTTGGTTTTTCCCCCGCTTTAGGCGTTGCTTGAAGATCTCAAACAACCCAATCACGTAACGCAGGAAAAAATCGATTTCGAGCGTGAACAGCGAGAACGCACAGCCAATAAAGGTCGCCAGTAGCCGGTCGATCAATACCGGCATAGGGTTCACGTCTGCCGGAATCGACATTTCCGCCAGCAGCAGCACGAACGCCGTGATACACGCCGTGCCCAGTCCGCTGTGCACGGCAAAGGCCGGCCAGCGCAGGATGGTGACCAGCAGGCTGGCCAGCAGCAGTTGCAGCGGCGTGGCGTGCAGGCTGACCAGAAAGATGACAAAAAACACCCCGATCAGCGTGCCGGTAATCCGCCGGGTGATCTGCAGCGCGCTCTCGCGGATGTTGTAGTGCAGCACGATCAGCATGGTCAGCATAGTCCAGTAAGCGTGCTTGTTGCCGGTGAAGGCGGTTGTCAATAGCGCCAGGCCGACTGAAATTCCTGTGGAAACGGCCAACCGCCAGCGCATCGGTGCATGAAGGTAGCCGCTCAAAATGGAATGGCGCAGCGAGGGCACCGAGAAGGGCCGCTTTTCGTGCATGACAACGTCCCAAAGGAGGGAGACGATCCATGCCCAGATCAGCGCCAGCACCAACAGCAGGGCGTCTAATGCGTTGATCTGTGTCACTGAATAGCCGAAAACCAACCCGTAGCCAATGAAGCGCGGCCCCATCACCATGTGGCCGTGGCGGTTTTCCACCAACGCATAGACCATCCCGGTGAGGATGGCGATGCAAAAAAACACCCAGGGCGCTTGCCAGACCAGGCATAAGGTGCCGATGAGCGCGCCCAGCCCGACCGAAAGAGGGCCGATGGCCATGAAGCCCAGACGCAGCAAAGGCGATCCGCCGGCGTCGCCGACGAAACCCAGCAGGGCGCCCAGGATGAGGTAAAGAATCCAGTTGCCAAAACCATGGACGTAGGCGGCGACCAGCGGGACGCCCGACGTAATCAGAAAGCGCACGGTTTTGCGAGCGAGCGGCGCCCAGATGATGTTGGATCGGAAATTTACCTTTGGCACGGTCCGGTTTCCCTTGGGGCGCAATGATGTCGAGACTGTTTGCACAATACGAGACAGCGCGAGAACGGCGGTGAATCAGCCACGAATCAGCGGTTCATCGTGGCGTGTTTGGCAAGTTGCCTTGGCCGTATTTCGCTGCGCCGTTCCAGCATCCCGCCGGGATATTTTGGAGGCAGGGTGCTGATCTGAGAACCTGTTTACGATCCCGGCGCGGGCGTGCGGGCGCGGGCTTGGGCGGTCTGCGGCGTTGCAACCCTTGCCCATGGCACGCACCATGGGCTGCGGCTTGCGCCTTGCAGCCCCTCCC
>JAITWT010000203.1 GCA_031285125.1 Burkholderiaceae bacterium
AGAACCTGTTTACGATCTCAAATGGCTCACGTTGGGCCGCAATCGGGATGAGTGGGTGGCCAACGGCGCGCCGCATGGGCTACATGCCCATGCAAGCGACTTGGCCGCCCAATCGCCCGATTTCGGCCCAACCCGAAGGGCAGAGGCCTTTTCGAGCGGTCTGCGGCGTTGCAACGCTGGCCCATAGCCGGGCTATGGGCTGCGCGCTGCGCCTTGCATCCCCTCCCGAAAAGGCCTCTGCGTGAGCCATTTGAGATCGTAAACAGGTTCTGAGTGACAAGCGCTATGCGCGCGCCCCGGCCAAAAGCCGTCGTAAGTCAGTTGGCAGTTGGCAGTTGGCCGGGTGAGTATCTACGACGTGATTACAACGTGATGCTTTCGGTCGGCGTGCCAGCACGGGTGGACGACGTGCGAGAATTCGCGCGACTTCAGGCTTCAATCGCATGGCTTCTGCTGCTCCTTCCTCTCCCACCTTCGCGTCCTCCACTCAAGATCCATCGGTCAGCTTGACCGGCTTGCGTACGCAGATCGACGCGCTCGATCAACAACTGCTTACGCTACTGAACCAGCGGGCGCGCCTGGCCGAGCAGGTGGGGGAGATCAAAAAAATCGAGGGCACGCCGTTTTTCCGCCCCGATCGCGTCGCGCAAGTGATCGAAAAGATCAAGCGCGCCAATCCTGGGCCGCTCGAAAATGCCCATGTTGCGACCATTTGGCGCGAAATCATGTCGGCCTGTCTGGCGCTTGAGTCACCGCAGCGCGTGGCTGTTTTAGGCCCTGAGGGCACTTTCTGCGAACAAGCAGCGATCGAATACTTCGGCAGCGCCGCCGAACGGGTCTATTGCGCCAGCTTCGATGAAGTGTTCCACGCTGTTGCCAGCGGCAATGCGCAGTACGGTGTGGTCGGCGTCGAAAACTCCAACGAGGGTGCGGTGACGCGCACACTGGACATGTTCTTGCGATCGCCCGCGCACATCGTGGGCGATGTGCGGCTGCCGGTGCGCCACAACCTGCTGCGCCAGACCGATACTCTCGAAGGCATCGAGGTCGTGCTGGCGCATCCGCAGGCGCTCGCACAATGTCAGAACTGGCTGGCGCACCATTTGCCGCGCGCCGAGCGCCGTCCGGTGTCGAGCAACGCCGAGGGCGCGCGCTTGGCCGCCACCGAGCCGGCGTGGGCGGCTTTGGCCAGCGAACGCGCGGCGGGGCAATACGGTTTGCATAGCGTCGCGCACGCCATTCAGGACGATGCCGACAATCGCACGCGTTTTGCCGTCATCTGCTTGCCTTCGGTGCTGCCGATGCCGCCGGCCACGGGACGCGATTGCACCAGCCTGGTGGTTTCCGTGCCCAACCGCCCCGGCGCGGTGCACGATTTGCTGGTGCCGCTCAAAAACAACGGGGTGTCGATGACCCGCTTCGAATCGCGCCCCGCGCGCACGGGCCGCGCGGGCCGGTGGGAGTACCACTTCTACATCGACATCGACGGCCATCCCTCGCAACCGCAGGTCGCGGCGGCGCTGGACGAACTGCGCTCGTTGTGCGCCTTCTACAAAATGCTGGGCGCTTATCCGCTGAAGCCATAAATACCGTATCAACACTGCGATGCAGCAAGGTTTTGAACAGCTTGGACTGATCGGCTGCGGCTTGATCGGAGGCTCTTTCGCGTTGGCCCTTAAGCGCGCCGGGTGTGTTCGGCGCGTGGCGGGTTACAGCCCCTCGCTCTCGACTATCGAGCGCGCGCGCCAGTTGGGCGTCATCGATACCGCCGCCGCCTCGGCGCAGCAGGCTGTCGCGGGCGCCGATTTGGTGCTGGTGGCGGCACCCGTGGCGGCCACGGAGGCGATCTTCAAAACCATCGGTGAGGCCATTGCGCCCAATGCGCTGGTGATGGACGTGGGATCGACCAAGAGCGACGTGATCGCTGCCGCTCGCGCGGCCTTACCTGCGGACAAACTGCCGTATTTCGTGCCCGCGCACCCGATTGCAGGCAAGGAGGTTGCGGGTGTCAGCCACGCCGAGGCCCGGCTGTTCGAGAACCGTCAGGTGGTACTCACGCCGATCGAGCCAACGCTCCAAGCCCACGTGCAGCGCGCCACGCAAGTCTGGGAGAGCACCGGCGCCAAGGTCATCATCATGGCGCCCGATGCGCACGACAACGCTCTCGCCGCCGTCAGCCACCTGCCGCATCTACTGGCCTATGCGTTCATTGCGGGCATCGCCGGACAAGCGCAGGGCGCGCGTTTTCTTGATCTGGGCGGACCGGGTTTTCGTGATTTCAGCCGGATCGCCGCAAGCGCGCCAACCATCTGGCGCGACATCCTGCTGGCCAACCGCGCGGCAGTGCTGGCGCAATCGGCAACTTTTCGCGGGGCGCTCGACCGTTTCGAGGCGCTGCTGCGCGCCGGTGACGCGCAGGCGCTGGAAGAGGCGATCGCCGCGGCCAGCCGCACCCGTGCGCAGTGGCAGCCGGAGGTCATGGTCCCGCCCCCAAAGGTCTGATGGCGCCATCTCAGACGGTTATTTCGACGCTATGTTCAACACGCCATTTCTCGATATTCCCCCTCTGGCTGCAGCCGGCGGCACCGTGCGGCTGCCGGGTTCCAAGAGCATTTCCAATCGTGTGCTGCTGCTGGCCGCGCTGGCTGAGGGCAGCACGCGCATCGATGGTGTGCTGGATTCGGACGACACGCGCGTCATGCTCGATGCCCTGGCCGCGCTGGGTTGCCGCATCCAGCGCGTCGCGGGACAAGCCAGCGCCATCACGCTGACCGGCTTGGGCGGGCGCTTATCCGTTGCCAAGGCCATGCTTTTTCTGGGCAATGCGGGGACCGCGATGCGCCCGCTGACCGCTGCGCTGGCGCTGCTGGGCGGCACCTTCGATCTGTCCGGCGTGGCGCGCATGCATGAGCGGCCCATCGGCGATCTGGTTGATGCGTTGACTGAGTTGGGCTGCTCGATCGACTATTTAGGCGTGCCCGGTTACCCGCCGCTGCGCATTCATCCGGTCGATCCGGCCGCGCTGCGGCTCGATGTGCCCATCCGCGTGCGCGGCGATGTGTCGAGCCAATTTCTCACCGCTTTGCTGCTGGCGCTGCCGCTGGCGTCAGGACAAGCCCCTACGCGCCCCGCTTCGCGGGGGGCGCTGTCTCACGCCGGGGCTGTCCCGCCTTGGGGCGGCCCGGCGGCGGGACGCGACATCGTGATCGACGTGGTCGGCGAACTGATCTCCAAGCCCTACGTAGAAATCACGCTGAATCTGCTCGCGCGCTTCGGCATCGAAGTGCGGCGCGATGGCTGGCAGCGCTTCACGATTCCCGCCGGCAGCTACTATCGCTCGCCGGGCGAAATCCGCGTCGAGGCCGATGCGTCTTCGGCGAGTTATTTCATCGCGCTGGGCGCGATCGCCCAGGGCCCGGGTATCCGCATCGACGGCGTCGGCGCCGACTCGATCCAGGGCGACATCCGCTTCGTTGAAGCCGCGCGGCAGATGGGCGCGCGCATCGACAGCGGCCCCAACGGGCTTGCGATTGCGCGCGGTGTATGGCCGCTCAAAGCGATCGACATCGATGCCAACCCCATCCCCGATGCGGCGATGACGCTGGCGGTGATGGCGCTCTACGCCGATGGCCCCAGCACGCTGCGCAACATCGCCAGTTGGCGCGTCAAAGAAACCGATCGCATCGAGGCGATGGCCACCGAATTGCGCAAACTCGGGGCCACGGTCGAGGCGGGGGCCGACTTCATCCGCATCCACCCGATCGGCGCGGGCCGCTGGCACACCGCCAGCATCCGCACCTACGACGATCACCGTATGGCGATGTGCTTCGCGCTGGCCGCCTTCAACCCCGATCGCGTCCCGGTGCGCATTCTCGATCCGCGCTGCGTCGGCAAAACCTTTCCTGAGTACTTCGAAACGCTGTTTTCCGCCGTGCAAGCGCATGCGCACGCTGTACCCGTGATCTGTATCGACGGTCCGACCGCTTCGGGCAAAGGTACGCTGACGGCCCAAATCGCCAAGCGGCTGGGCTATCACGTGCTCGATTCAGGCGCGCTGTACCGGGTCGCCGGCCTGGCCGTGCGGCAGGCCGGGCTCGAACCCACGCCGGACAACGAAGCGCGTATCGCCCAGATTGCCGGCGCAATGCCGCTGCGCTTTGCCGAGGGCCGGACGCTGCTGGAAGAGCAGGACGTGAGCGAAGCGATCCGCACCGAAGCCGCGGGCATGGACGCTTCGCGCGTATCGGCGCTGCCCGCTGTGCGCGCCGCCCTGCTTGATCTGCAACGCGGCTTTGCCCGCCTGCCCGGTCTGGTCGCCGATGGCCGCGACATGGGAACCGTGGTGTTCCCCGCCGCAGCGCTGAAGGTCTATCTGACCGCCAATGCCGAACAGCGCGCGCAGCGGCGCTACAGCCAGTTGATTTCAAAAGGCATTTCAGCTAAACTTGACAGTCTTCGCGCTGATTTGGAAGCGCGCGACGCGCGGGATCGTTCCCGCAGCGCTGCGCCTTTGAAACCGGCGCAAGACGCCCGCCTGCTGGACAACTCCGAACAATCGGTTGAGCAATCAACCGACCAGGTGTTGCAGTGGTGGGCCAACGTGCAGCCATTTGAGTTTTCCAGCTGACGCTGAAAGCGCCCAATGGCTGGCCCGGACGATTCAACTTGATCGGACCGGGCACAGGTCCGGCAAGGCCCCCGCCGCGCGACAGCGCATTGGCCTGGCCGGTTTTTTCAACCCCAAAACCCCACGGGCAAACAAAACTGCCCACATATCGCCAACCTCACAGTCACCGTCTCAGCCGCCGCGATTTATGCACAGGCGGCAGCAGCGCTGCGGGATTGGCAAGGAAATCGAATGTCTGAATCTTTTGCCGAGCTGTTTGAAGAGTCCCTCAAGCGTTCTGAAATGCGCGCGGGCGAAGTTATTACCGCCGAAGTCGTGCGCGTCGAGCACAACCACGTCGTGGTCAACGCGGGCCTGAAGTCCGAAGCCTATGTGCCGATCGAAGAGTTCAAGAACGATCAAGGCGAGATCGAGGTGCAAGCCGGCGACTTCATCTCAGTGGCCATCGGCAGCGTTGAAAACGGCTATGGTGACACCATCCTTTCACGCGACACCGCCAAGCGCCTGGCTTCGTGGCTGGCGCTCGAAAAAGCGCTGGAGTCGGGCGAATTCGTCACCGGCACCACCAGCGGCAAGGTCAAGGGCGGCCTCACGGTGCTGGTCAACGGCATCCGCGCCTTCCTGCCGGGCTCGCTGATTGACACGCGCCCGATCAAGGACCTGACTCCCTACGAAAACAAGACGATGGAGTTCAAGGTCATCAAGCTCGATCGCAAGCGCAACAACGTGGTGCTCTCGCGCCGCGCGGTGGTCGAAGCCAGCATGGGCGAAGAACGCGCCAAGCTGATGGAAACCTTGAAGGAAGGCGCGATCGTGCATGGTGTGGTCAAGAACATCACCGAGTACGGCGCTTTCGTCGATCTGGGCGGCATCGACGGTCTGCTGCACATCACCGACATGGCTTGGCGGCGCGTGCGCCACCCCAACGAGGTGGTGCAGCCCGGCCAGGAAATTACGGCCAAGATCCTCAAGTTCGATACCGAGAAGAACCGTGTCTCGCTGGGCCTCAAGCAGATGGGCGACGACCCGTGGTTGGGCGTGGCGCGCCGCTACCCGCAGGGCACGCGCCTGTTTGGCAAGGTCACCAACATCGCCGACTACGGTGCTTTCGTTGAGCTGGAGCCCGGCATCGAAGGTCTGGTGCACGTCTCTGAAATGGACTGGACCAACAAGAATGTCGCCCCCAGCAAGATTGTTGCGCTGGGCGACGAAGTCGAGGTGATGGTGCTCGAAATCGACGAGGACAAGCGCCGCATCAGCCTGGGCATGAAGCAGTGCAGGCCCAATCCGTGGCAGGAGTTCGCGCAGAACACCCGGCGCGGCGACCGCGTCAAGGGCCCGGTCAAATCGATCACCGACTTTGGCGTGTTCGTCGGTCTGGCCGCCGGCATCGACGGTCTGGTGCACCTGTCGGATCTGTCGTGGAACGAGCCGGGTGAAAGCGTGGTGCGTAACTACAAGAAGGGCCAGGAGGTCGAAGCGATCGTCTTGGCCATCGACGTGGACCGCGAACGCATCAGCCTGGGTATCAAGCAGCTCGACAGCGATCCGTTTACCACCTTCGTCACCGTCAACGACAAGGGCCAGTCCGTTACCGGCAAAGTCAAGACCGTTGATGCGCGCGGCGCTGAGATCGATCTGGGCAATGACATCATCGGCTACCTGCGCGCCAGCGAAATCTCGCGCGATCGCGTGGAAGACGCGCGCACCGCGCTCAAAGAGGGCGACGAGGTCACGGCGGTCATCACCAATATCGACCGCAAGGCGCGCAACATCCAGTTGTCGATCAAGCAGAAGGACATGGCCGACCAGCAGGAAGCCATGGCCAATCTGAGTCAGCAGTCCGCGCGCGAAAATGCGGGCACAACCAATCTGGGCGCATTGCTGCGCGCTAAGATGGACAGTGGGGAATCCCACAGCAACAACAACAAGTGATTCGATAGTTCCCCGTCGTACCGGGCGGCTTACATGGTGCATGTGATCAGCAACATGGGGGCCGCCCCTTTCGGGGCTTTTGCTGTCCAATTTTCTTTTTCTCCTGACAACCGCGATGACCCGCTCCGATCTGATCGAAGAACTTACGGCCCGTTTTCCGCAGTTGACCCAGCGTGATGCGGATTGCGCCGTCAAGGCCATCCTGGATGCAATGAGCGATGCGCTGGTGCGCGCGCATCGCATCGAAATTCGTGGATTCGGCAGTTTCACCGTGACCCGGCGCAAGCCGCGCATTGGCCGCAATCCGCGCTCCGGTGAGCGCGTGACGGTTCCTGAAAAACGGGTTCCGCACTTCAAGCCGGGCAAGGCCCTGCGCGAGGCGGTCGATGCCGGCCAAGCCGCGGATACACAAACCACTTGGCCCAACCGCGACGTCTGCACATGAAATACTTTCTGTGGCTGCTGCGTACAGTCATTTTTTTGATTCTGCTGGTCTTTGCGCTGTACAACCGGCACGAGGCCACGGTGAATTTCTTCGGCTACAGTTGGCACAGCCCGTTGGTGCTGGTCATCCTTGCGGCCTTCGCCCTCGGGTTGATCGTCGGCGCGCTGGGCATGTGGTCACTGCGGCGTCGGCACCGGCGTCGTCACGGTGCCGCCGCTGCGGGCCAGACTGCGCCATCGTCGCCGGCAGCGTCTGCGGCGACACCAGCGGCTGTGACGGTGAGCGAGCCCGATGCCGAGGCCAGCGAACTGAGCGCTGCGCGCCGACATGGACTTTGACCTGAATTGGTTGCTACTTGGGCTGCCGCTGGCCTTTGTTCTGGGCTGGGTGGCTTCGCGTCTTGATTTGCGCCAACTGCGGCTGGAAAACCGCCAAGCCCCGAAGGCTTACTTTCGAGGGTTGAATTTCCTCCTCAATGAACAGCAGGATCAGGCCATCGACGCTTTCGTCGAAGCGGTACAGAACGATCCCGAAACGCAGGAACTTCATTTCGCGCTGGGCAACCTGTTCCGCCGCCGCGGCGAATACCAGCGCGCCGTGCGTGTGCACGAACATCTGCTCTCGCGCGCCGATCTCTCAAATGCCGACCGTGAGCGCGCCCAGAACGCGCTGGCGCAGGATTTTCTTCAGGCCGGTCTGCTCGATCGCGCTGAAATCGCGTTGCAAAAGCTCGAAGGCACGCGTTACGAGGAGGACGCGCGGCTGGCGCTGCTGGCCATCTACGAACGTTCACGCGAATGGACGCGGGCCAGTGAAATCGCGCGCAAGCTCGATCAGCCTGGCCACGCCAGCTATGCCACGCGGCGCGCGCACCACCTGTGCGAACAAGCCAGCGAGCGCGCCGCACAGGGCCATGATGGCGAAGCGCGGCAACTGTTGCATCAAGCCGCGGCAATTGCGCCGCAAGCCCCGCGCCCGGCCATCGACATGGCCGCGCTGCTGCTGCGCCAGGGCCAGGCCGGTCAGGCGCTGGATATTTTGATCGCGTTGACCGATATCGTTCCGCTCACGCTGCCGCTGTATGCGGCGACCTTGCAACAAGCCGCGGTGGCCGCCCAGCGCACGGACCAAGCGCTGACCCTGTTGCAGCGCTGCTATGCCGCCGCGCCCTCGATCGACGCACTGGAGGCCATCGTTGCGCTGAACCGTGGGGTGGGCGCTGCCCGCGCGGCTGATGCACCGGCGGACGCCGATGCCGATGGCCGCGCAAACAAAAGCAAAAGCGCCGATCCGGGCGACAGTTATATCGCCCACTTGCAACACCATCCTTCGCTGGTCATTGCCGCGCGCTGGTTGTCCAGCGAGCGCTTTCAACATGAAGAGATGCACCCGCCCGTGCAGCGCGCCATCGACCAAGCGACCCGGCCCCTGTTGCGCTACCGTTGCGCGGCCTGCGGGTTCGAGGCGTATCAGTACTTCTGGCATTGCCCCGGCTGTCAAACCTGGGACAGTTTCCCGCCGCGCCGCCTTGAAGAACTGTGAGCGTCGCGGTCATTGCAGGGTGCTCTGAGCAGGGCGCCCTTCATGACTGTTCCGCTTCCATATCAG
>JAITWT010000221.1 GCA_031285125.1 Burkholderiaceae bacterium
AACAGGTTCTTAGAACCTGGTTTACGTCCAGTCCCCAGTCCCCAATAGTCACTGGAGAGCGTAAACAGGTGTCTTACCTTGGCGCCATGCGGATCGCACCGTCCAGGCGGATCACTTCACCATTGAGCATGTCGTTTTCAAGGATGTGCTTGACCAGCTTCGCGTAGTCCTGCGGCGTGCCCAGGCGCGAGGGGAAGGGGACGCTGGCCGCCAGTGCGTCTTGTTTTTCCTTGGGCATGCCGAACAGCATCGGCGTGCCGAAAATGCCAGGCGCAATGGTCATGTTACGAATGCCGTTGCGTGCCAGATCGCGTGCGATCGGCAGCGTCATCCCAACCACCCCGCCTTTGGAGGCGCTGTAGGCCGCTTGACCGATTTGGCCGTCATAAGCTGCAACCGATGCGGTGGAGATCAGCACGCCGCGTTCGCCGGTGGGCTCAGGCTCGTTTTTGCTCATCGCTTGAGCGGACAGACGGATCATGTTGAAGCTGCCAATCAGGTTAACGGTGATCGTCTTGCTGAAAACCGCCAATGCATGCGGGCCGTTTTTGCCCACGGTTTTTTCGGCCGGCGCGATGCCCGCGCAGTTGACCAAGCCGACCAGCTTACCCAGTTTGAGCGCGGCAGCCACGGCGGCTTGCCCATCGACTTCCTGACTTACGTCGCAGGGGACGAAAGTGCCATTGATTTCTTGGGCTACCGTTTGACCTTTTTGCGCTTGCAGGTCGGCGATCACCACCTTGCCGCCATGGGCCGCCAGCATCCGCGCCGTGCCTTCGCCCAGACCCGACGCACCGCCGGTCACGATGAATGATCTTCCTTCAATTTTCATAGGAACTTTCTGCTTTGGTCATTCGAACCATGGAATTGAACCAGCGAAATCATAGACGCACAGGCGCGCAGAAAAAGAAAAAGGGACGCCTGTTTCCAGGAATCCCCATTAAATCTTTGGCGCCCCGGGCCAGGGGCAATAGCCGGCAGCCCGGGCGATACAGCGATTTAGTGCTTGCGCGAGGCTGTGTTGCTCGCGTGTTTGGCCGCAGTGGCCGCCGTATTTGAAACGGCATTGAAATTCGCTTCAGCAACGTCAGCGGCTTGTTTGACCGCTTTTTGCACCGATTCAAAAGCGTTGTTAGCCGCAGCTACAGCACCCTTGAATACGGCAACGGCGGCTTCAGAACCGGCGGGCGCATTTTTTGCGGCACTGTCAACCAAACCGGCAAGGGCTTGTTGTGCTTCACCGGCTTTGATTTCGAATGTTTTGGTGAATTCGGTACCCGTGCCTTGGGCAATTTCGTACAAGTGGCGACTGTAAGCGGCCGTTTTTTCCGCCAGCGGCTGGAATAAGCTGGCTTGCAACGCCAACAGCTCTTGAGCATCTTTGGCGTCTAGCATGGCGCGCGTTGCACCAACAGCATCGGCCAGGGCAGCCTTGGAAGCAGTCACATTGAGTTCTATCAATTTTTCAATGCCTTCGAAGGCTTTGGTGGTCAAACCGATCAGGGTTTCCACATTGGCTTTTTGGGAGGCCAGGATTTGGTCAGGGGTCAAGGACATGATGTGCTCCATAAAAAAATAGGTGAATGATGTTTCGGTCTGCTGCACCGATCAATGTTTTGTTGCAATGCAGCATGGATCGAATTATGAAGGCACTTCAGCCAAAGTACAAGGTTTTTTGTTGCGGTGCAGCAATTTTAGAATGTAAACTCTAAAACAGGCTTTTTGAGTTTAGTCATAATTTATTATTAATAGTCCTAATGGTTTAAATTTTGAAACTTGTTTTAAAACTATGGATTGATGAATCTCTTGAATAAACCCTTGCGACTGTGCTGATATAGGCGCTGGATCATTTTCTACATGGCGAATGCATGCAGCACTCTGTCTAGGGCCCGTGCTTGTTCGGTACGGGGATAGGTACAGGTGCGGGCTGAACGACCTTGAGATCTTGAAAGGAGCTGTTCCCCAAGGTCTCATAAAGAGCTGCCTCAGGATGATCTGCCTGCAAGACAAGGAGCAAAGGCAAGGAACCCAGGCGGGCGGTTCTATAATCTCAAGGTTAGCCATCGGGCACGTCCGCCAGTACGGCGCGCGTGATACTGCCACCCAAAGGTGAAGCTTGCCAAAGCTACTCAAGCCACGATCCACGCGGCTTTCCCGAGGGTAACAAACGATCAACTGCTGTTTTTAGGATAATCGGGAAATCTGCGGGCGGTCCCTTGACCGCCCGCTTTTCCTTCTATCACCCCCATGCCGATTTATGCCTACAAGTGCAGTGCCTGCGGCTATGCCAAAGACGCGCTGCAAAAGATCTCCGATACACCGCTGACAGTCTGCCCGGCCTGCGGCGCGAGCGCATTCACTAAACAAGTGACGGCGGCCGGTTTTCAGTTGAAGGGCACGGGCTGGTACGTGACTGACTTCCGGGGGGGCAACGGGGGGGCAGCACCGGCAAATTCGACACCCTCGAGTGCCCCCAGCGAGTCTTCCAAGTCCGGCCCGCCTGATTCTGGCGGCAGCGCCAAGAAATCTGATGCCGCCGTTGCGTCTGCGGCCTCTGTATCCACAGCGCCGAGCGCGCCGGCTCCGGTTGCTCCGGCGGCAGACTGAGTGCCGGCGGCCTCTTGGGATTGGATCGATCGATGATCGCTGCGCTGCGCAAATGGCTGTTCTCCGGTTTGCTGGTGGTCATGCCGCTGGCGATCACTTACTGGGTGCTTGCATGGATCATCAACCTGCTCGATCAGACCCTGTGGTTTCTGCCCGTGCAGTGGCAGCACTGGCTGGTGGATCACAACGTGCGCGGTTTGGGTGCGTTGCTCACGCTGGCAATTTTGCTGCTGATGGGCGCGGTAGCGAGTAACTTTTTTGGCAAACGCCTGCTCAGCTGGGCCGATCTGGTGGTGCGGCACATTCCGATCGTCAGTCCGATTTACTCGAGCGTCAAGCAGGTTTCGGACACACTGCTTTCCGAGAGCGGCAAAGCTTTTCGCACGGCGGTACTGATCCAGTGGCCGCGCGAGGGGGCCTGGACGATTGGCTTCGTCACGGGAACGCCCGGCGGCGATGTGGTCAATTATTTGCGTGATGATGAATTTTTGAGTGTTTATGTGCCCACGACACCGAATCCGACCGGAGGGTACTTCATCATGCTGCGGCGCAGCGATTGCATCGAGTTGCGCATGACCGTCGAGCAGGCGCTCAAATACGTCATTTCGATGGGTGTGGTCGTGCCGGACGTCTCTGCCGCCCCCGCTGGCTCGATCGCCAGCAAGAAATCGTCGATTACCCCGTAAAACACACCAATACAGGAGTAGGCGCCAGCGTGCGCCGCCATACCTCATCATGACCATGCGTTCTCACTATTGCGGTCTCGTCACCGAGGCCCTGATGGGCCAAACCGTCAGCCTGTGCGGCTGGGTCAACCGCCGGCGCGACCACGGCGGCGTGATCTTCATCGACCTGCGCGACCGCGAAGGCTACGTGCAGGTGGTGTGCGACCCCGACCGCCCGGAGATGTTCAAGATCGCCGAAGACCTCCGCAACGA
>JAITWT010000025.1 GCA_031285125.1 Burkholderiaceae bacterium
TGCGTACCCCCCTCAGGAGCGGCTCAATTTGTGCAAACTTGTCCCGGCTGATGTCGCTGGCGTACTTTTTTCTCTTCACATGCCTATTGTCGGGCCATTTGAGATCGTAAACAGGTTCTCAGATCTCGCGCCGCCCACGCAGCCGGATCACGGAATGATTTTCCTTTGTCTCTTCAGTTGTATTCCGGGCTTTGCACCCCCACATCATTTCAATGGAACAGTTTCACGGTACCACCATCATCAGCGTGCGCCGCAAGACGCCCGCGGGTGAACAGGTTGCCATCGGCGGCGACGGACAAGTCACGCTGGGCAACATCGTCATCAAAGGCTCGGCACGCAAGGTGCGGCGGCTGTACAACGGCAAAGTGCTGGCGGGTTTCGCCGGGGCGACGGCCGATGCTTTCACCCTGTTTGAGCGTTTCGAGGCCAAGCTCGACAAACACCAGGGCCAGCTCGTGCGCGCAGCCATCGAGCTGACCAAGGATTGGCGCACCGATCGCGTGTTGCGCCGTCTGGAGGCCATGCTCGCGGTCGCCGATGCAAGCGCCTCGCTCATCATCACCGGTAACGGCGATGTGCTCGAACCCGAACAAGGCATTGTCGCCATCGGCTCCGGCGGCGTCTATGCGCAAGCCGCCGCCAAAGCGCTGCTCGAAAACACCGCGTTGAGCGCAGAGCAGATCGTGCGCAAGGCGTTGGCCATTGCCGGCGAGTTGTGCATCTATACCAACATGCATCACACCATCGAGACCCTTGGGTGACCCAGCCGCTTGCATGGGCATGAGCCCATGCGGCGCGCCGTTGGCCACCCACTCATCCCGATTGCGGCCCAACGTGGGCCATTTGAGATCGTAAACAGGTTCTAAGTATTAGGGGCGCTGCCAAGCGCCATGAATCGCTATGACAAACATGATTGACAGTCAAAACCAGGCCACGATGCAGGAGGGAATCAAAGGACATCTGCTGCCGCAGGAAATTGTTTCTGAGCTGGACCAGCATATCGTCGGCCAAGCCCAAGCCAAGCGCGCGGTCGCCATTGCGCTGCGCAACCGCTGGCGCCGCCAGCAGGTCGATATCAAGCTGCGCAACGAAATCACGCCCAAGAATATCCTGATGATTGGCCCCACCGGTGTGGGCAAGACGGAAATCGCGCGTCGCCTCGCGCGACTGGCCGATGCGCCTTTCATCAAGGTGGAGGCAACCAAGTTCACCGAGGTCGGTTACGTCGGCAAGGATGTCGATTCGATCATCCGCGACTTGGCCGAAGTGGCCGTCAAGCAGACCCGCGAGGCCGAACAAGCCAAGGTGCGCATGCGTGCCGAGGATGCCGCTGAGGAGCGCATTCTGGATGCTTTGCTGCCCACGGCGCGTGATGCCGATGGCCAGGCGTCCGCCGATACGGGCAATGCCACGCGGCAAGCTTTCCGCAAGAAGCTGCGCGAGAAACAGTTGGACGACAAGGAGATCGAGATCGAGGTCGCGCAGCCGCGTCCTTCGATCGAAATCGTCAGCCCGGCGGGCATGGAACAGATGGCCGAGCAGTTGCGCGGTATGTTCGGCCAGGTCGGCGGCGCGCAGCCGCGCAACACGCGCAAACTCAGGATTGGCGAGGCCCTGCAACTGCTCACCGATGAGGAGGCCGCCAAGCTCGTCAACGAGGACGATATCCGCGCCCAAGCCATCGCCAATGCCGAGCAGAACGGCATCGTCTTCATCGATGAAATCGACAAGGTCGCGGCGCGCAGCGATGTGCAGGGCACCGACGTTTCGCGCCAGGGCGTGCAGCGTGACTTGCTGCCGCTGGTCGAGGGCACGGCGGTGAGCACCAAATACGGCGTGGTGCGCACCGACCATATTTTGTTCGTCGCCAGCGGCGCGTTTCATCTGTCCAAGCCCAGTGACCTGATTCCCGAACTGCAAGGGCGCTTCCCGATTCGCGTCGAGTTGAAATCGCTGTCGGTACAGGACTTCGAAAGCATCCTGACGCAAACGCGCGCCTCACTGGTCAAGCAATATCAGGCGCTGCTGGGCACCGAAGGGGTCACGCTCGAGTTCACCCCCGAGGGCATCACGCGCATCGCCACCATTGCGTTCAAGGTCAATGAGCGCACCGAGAACATCGGCGCGCGGCGTCTATCCACCGTGATGGAGCGCTTGCTTGATGAGGTCAGTTTCGATGCCGAGCGCCTGAGCGGCCAGACCATCGTGATCGATGCGGCCTATGTCGATGCGCGATTGGACGCGCTCAGTCAGAACGAAGATTTGTCGCGTTTCATCCTTTGATCGTCAACAGGTTCCAAGCCGCAGGGTCTGGTTAAAAACCGAACGAAATCGATCGATTCGTGAAGGTGGTGTCGATCGATTTTTGAACGCCCGGGCTGCAAGGCACATGAAATCTGGGGCTTCCCGAAGACGGAGACCGACAAGAGCTGTAGACACCCGATGGCAAAGGGGTTCAACCAGTGGCATCGCCAAAGCTATGTCGAACAAGGCCAGCCTTTCCCCGATCCTCGTGGCATTCATCTGGAGATCGACCCCGCTCAAATCACCTGGCTATGGTGGAACCAAGCCAACGCGGAACACCCCAAGGACATCACCCATGTGGGACTCGGCAATCCGGCGCGGCAGGCTTGATGCCATCCGCGTGCATGGCCACCGGCAGCGCGATCAATTACATCTATGTAGAAAACCAGTACTTCCAACTGCCCGATTGGTCGATCCTGGTCAAGCAAAAGCGCCAGTCCAACCGTCAGAAGATGATCGAGGCGGGCACCCGGGTCGATGACATCGTGCCGCTGCATCTGTTTATCGTCATTCCGCAGCCCGAGCGCAACGGGATGGTGCCCAACACCTACGACACGCTCCAGCAACTCGATCAGGGCCAGGGTCTGGGCCGCTACGACGCGCAGGTGCAAGGCCGGATCCGGGACGAGACGCAAGGGCCGCTGAAGCGGCCCGTGTACAAACCCTACGGCACCCCGGCGCAATGGGCGCAGTACCAGCAAGACATGACCGTTTATGAAAAACAGAAGGCCGAACGCGAGGCCCGCGCGGGCGCTGTGGTGGGCGGCTCAGCCCGGCGCGCACCGGCCAATCCGCGGGCCGAACTCCAGCAGCTCGGCATCAAGGTGCTGGTGGCCACGC
>JAITWT010000057.1 GCA_031285125.1 Burkholderiaceae bacterium
ATTCCCGTGGACCTCTACAGTTTCTTCAACAGTTCGACCTCGTACCGGGTGCGCATCGCGCTGGCCCTCAAGGGGCTTGAAGCGGACTATCACGGCGTGAACATCCGCGCGGGCGAGCAGCGCGCGCCGCATTACGTGGGCGGCATCAACCCAAGCGCCGGCGTGCCCGCGCTGGCCGAAGGCGACTTCAGCCTGGGCCAGTCGCTGGCCATCATCGACTGGCTCGACGCCACGCACCCCGCGCCGCGCCTGATTCCCGCCGAGCCCAGACAACGCGCGCGCGCGCTGGAATTGAGTTACCAGATCGCGTGCGACATCCATCCGCTCAACAACCTGCGCGTGCTCAAGTATCTGCAACACACCCTCAAGATCACACCCGAACAAAAAGATGCCTGGTATCAGCACTGGATTGCCGCAGGGCTGGCCGCCGCCGAGCGGCTGCTGGAGCGCACTGCCGCTGAATTCGGCGGCCCGTGGTGCGTCGGGCCGGAGCCGACCATCGCCGATTGCTGCCTGGTGCCGCAGTGGGTCAACGCGCAGCGTATGCAGTGCGACCTGACGCCCTACCCGCGCGCGCGCGCCATCCATGCGTATGCCTGCGCGCATCCGGCATTCATCCGGGCCGAACCACGGCATCAACCCGATTACGCCGTTTGATGGCACCGTTTGAGTTCAAAACAGGAGACACGCCATGACCGCAAACACCCACGCCTGTCAAACTGCCATCGTCATTGGCGGCGGTATCGTCGGCCTGGCCGCGGCGGTAGGCAAGACGGGCGGGGACTTCGTCGAGGCATTTAAGCTCTACGAGCAAGTGCGCAACCCGCGCGCCATGCGCATGGTGCTCTCGGCGCGCGAGATGGGGCGGCTCTATCACGCCAAGGGCGTGGAGCGGCTGATCCGCAATTCACTGTGGACCGGCTTGAGCCAGGAGCAGTTTTACGACCGGGTTTCGTGGCTGTACGGCTGGCGCGCCGAAAACTGCCTGGGCGGCGTGGCCTGATCATGACGGCCACCCCAACCCGCAACACAATTCAACGCCATGCCAGGCCAACACTTTTTTGCTTCGTCAACCAACCCTTGGGTTGCGCCCACGGATGACTGGCTTTCGTGCGGCTGGTGCAGGCCCGGCTCGAAAAATTACCTCCCGAACCTCACCCGCAGGGCATCAAGATGTTGGCGCAGCGTGGAATTTCGCCGCACGGTTTGCAGCAAACTAATTCTGGTTTTTATTTAAAAAGAATTTATTATGTTTTCCGTAAACCATGGCACTCATTGAGTATCGCCACTTACTGAATATAAAACCCGCTTTAGCGATACCCCAATTTATAGGAATACTGATAGCATGAGAACCTTTACAACGAAACCTGGAGACTATTGATGAAAACGCTTATCCCCTTTCGCGCCCCGTTCGGTGCCGCCTTGCTGGCATTGGCGGCATTGACAGCGTCTGCCCCGGCCCTGGCCACCGAGGGCGGCGGCTCTGTCTACCCCGTTGGCGCGGAGAATTTTGTTTGTTGCGCGCTGCCGCCGCCAGGGGTTTATGGCATGGTGTACGGGCAATCCTATTCGGCCAACAAATTGCTCGGCAATGACGGCTCTGTGGTCACACCGTCCACCTTCAAAGTCAACGCCAACGCACTTGTGCCTCGCGTCGTATGGGTGACGCCCTACCAAATTGGCGGCGCTTCGCTGGCGTTTCATGCCATGGTTCCGATCGTCAATCTCGACGTTCGTGTGGCCCCTGGGATGTCACAGTCCAAAACCGGAATCGGTGATATCGTCTTCGGCACCGGCTTGGGATGGCACCTGAGCGAGCACTTACACACCGTGGTAGGCGTGGATTTTTTTGCGCCCACCGGTGACTATAACAAGGACGATCTGGCCAATATCGGCCGCAATTATTGGGCCGTACAGCCGCTTGCGGGCATCAGCTACATCGATCCGGAGGGCCTGAATGCCGACCTCAAACTGATGTGGACAATCAACGCCAGAAACAAGGATACGCAATACACCTCTGGACAGGAATTAATCGTCGATTATGCACTCGGGTGGGGCCTTGGAAAAGGCTGGGTACTGGGCGTCGGCGGCTACCTGTACCAGCAAATCACAAATGACAAATCCAACGGTTTCACCGCAACGGACAACAAAGGCCGGGCAATGGCCATCGGCCCATCGATCAAATATGACAGTGGCAAGGGATGGTTTTTGACACTGAAATATCAAAAAGAATTCAGCGTGCGCAACCGTACCGATGGCAGCGCTTTTTGGCTGAAAGCCGTGGTTCCATTCTGAACAGCAGAAATTAGCAGAAATTTATGGAGGGAGGATCAACGCTCGTCATTGCGGGACACATCGCATAGAGCGGATAAAGCCGATTAAATTTTTATCGCTTTGGCCGGCCCGCGTCAATTGAACGATGAGCTGCCATTTCCTTCAAGGAGACACCGTGTGTTGAAAAATTTCGATGCCGATATCGCCGTCATCGGTTATGGCCCCACGGGGCTGATCAGCGCACTGACCCTTGCCAAGGAAGGCGCATCGGTTATTGCTTTTGAACACCACAAGTCCATCTATCCCCGCGCCCGCGCGGTCACGGTCAATGACTGGACGATGCGGATTTTCCAGACGCTGGGCGTGGCCGGCGCGGCCAAAAAATCGCTGGAGCCGCAGCGCGCGCTGCGCTGGCTGACCTATGACCGCAAGGAGGTGATGCGGGTGGAGCACCCGCCGTCCACGCTGGGAGCCGATGCCCGGTTCTACAACATGTACCAGCCCGCGATGGAGGCGGCGCTGCGTGAATGCGGCGAGGGCTACGACAAGCTCACGGTGCATTACAACAAATTCGTCGAGAAAGTCGAGCAGGACGCCGATGGGGTGACCGTCACCGCGCTCGATACCCAGACCGGCGAGCGCACGGCCACGCGCGTGCGCTACGTGATCGGGGCCGATGGCGCCAACAGCACCGTGCGGCAGCACCTCAACATCGCCATGCCCGGCGAGATCGTGCCCACGCGGTGGATCGTGATCGACTGTTACACCAAGCGCTGGTGGCCTGACCGGGACTTTCTGACTTTCTGGACCGACAAGAAGCACCCCGTGGTGGACATCATGCTCTCGGCCAACAAGCACCGCTGGGAGATTCCGCTGGAGCCGGGCGAAACCGAGGCCGACTACACCACCAACGAGCAGGTCTGGCCTTTGCTCAAAGCCCTGGGGCACGATGAGAACGACATCGAAATCCATCAGTTTGCCTTCTATCAGCACCCGGTGCGGTACGCCGAACGCTGGCGCGAAGGCCGGGTTTTCCTGGCGGGCGACGCTTGCCACAACACCCACCCCTGGGCCGGATCGGGGATGCAAAACGGGATGCGCGACGGCTATGACCTCGGTTGGAAACTGGGCCGGGTACTGGCCGGGAAATTGGCTCCGGCCTGGCTGGATACCTACGAAATCGAGCGCCGCCCGGTCTGCGTGCACTACACCAACATCGCGGTGACGCTGGGCCACGTTATCAAACAGATCGCCACGCCCGAGGAAATCGCCGAGATGAGCCAGCCCCAGCCCGGACAGGTCACGCCGTGGGAGCCCCCGCTCAATGCCCCGGCGCAACTGTGGTCGGGGTGGTTCCGCGGCCCTTTCAAGGATGCGTCGATCATCGGGCGCATGGTGCCCCAACCCATGGTGTGCGATGCCGAGGCCATGGGCCAACTCGACGACCGGATCGGCGACGGGTTCGTGCTGATGGGCGATAACGTCAACCCGCTTGACGTACTGACCGCCGGGGAGAAAAAAGGCTGGGACGCCCTGGGCGCGCGCTACGTCACGGTACGCGCGCGCGATGCCTACACGGTCACGGGCGCTGATGAAATCGTCGATCTCGACGGGGCCATCCCGCCCTGGATGCGCCGCTACGGCGTCAAGGTCATCGCCGTGCGGCCCGACAAGTTCGTCGCGGCCGCCGACGTGAGCGGTCTTGCCGTGCCCGACTTTCCCACTGAAGTGCCAAACCTGCACGTCAGGCTGTCCTAATCAATAAGGCAATAAGGAGACACATCATGTCCGGAATCAAAGAACTCGCCTACGTGGGTTATGAAGTCAGTGATCTGGCCGCCTGGGAACACTTCGCGGTGAACCTGCTGGGCATGCAAATCACACCGCGCGGCGCCGATGGCTTTTCGCTGCGCATGGATCAAAAAGCGCAGCGTTGGCTCATCACCCAGGGCGCGGCCGACGATCTGGTCGTCAGCGGCTACGCGGTGGATTCGGATACCGCGCTGGATCAGCTCATCGCCGAACTTCAGGCGGCCGGATTCAAAACCACCGAAGGCGATGCCCGCCTGGCCGCGGCGCGCCAGGTCGATCGCATCGTGGTCACCGCCGATCCCATGGGTAACCGGATTGAGCTGGTCACCCATCCGCACGACGCCCCCGCGCCGTTTCATTCCGATGTCTTGACCGGCCCGTTTCTGACCGGCGCCTGCGGGTTGGGCCACCAGTTCATCGTGACCCAGAACGAAGCCTCGCAGGCGCAAGCGCTGAATTTCTACCACACCCTGCTGGGCTTTCATATCAGCGACCGGATCATTGCGCCGCTGGCCCCAGGGCTGATCGCCGACGCGATGTTCCTGCACTGCAACCCGCGCCATCACACCGTGGCCCTTGGCGCCATCCCCATCCCCAAGAAGATCCACCACGTCATGATTCAGGTGGCCCAGCGCCAGGATGTGGGCTATGCCTGGGACCGGTGCCTGAAAGCCGGTCAACCGCTGGAAATGACGCTGGGCTCACACCCCAACGACCACATGCTCAGCTTCTACGTCAAAACCCCATCGGGCTTTGCCGTCGAGTACGGCTGGGGCGGCCTGACCATTGATGACGAAAGCGCCTGGCAGGTCAGAACCTACGACACCCTGGATGACTGGGGGCACCACCCTCCCGCACAAGAGTTGACCTTGCTGCAACAAGGACTGCCCAAGCCCCCCAGCGCATGAACAGGTGCGCCATGACACTCGCCCCCCAAAACATCTCCCGCACCGTCCGCACCCGGAACTGGTCAATTCACTGCAACGAGGTCGGCTCGGGCCACCCCATCGTGCTGCTGCACGGCGGCGGGCCGGGCGCGACCGGTTGGAGCAATTACGCGCCCAACATCGAGGCGCTGTCCCGGCACTTCCGGGTCATTGCCCCGGACATGCCCGGCTGGGGCGGCTCCGACGCGGTGGACTTCACCACCCTCGACCCCGTCGAGGTCCTCATTGAATTGCTGGACGCCCTCGGTATCAACAAGGCCGCCTTCGTCGGCAACTCGATGGGCGGGCACAACGCGATACGGCTGGCCGCCGAGCGCCCGGAGCGGGTCTCGCACCTGATTACCATGGGCCCGCCGCTCCAGATGGGACCGCTCCTGTTCGGCGCCGGGGGCGGGCCCACCGAGGGCCTAAAAATCATGTACCAGGCGTATCAGGACGCCAGCCCCGAGGGCATGAAGCGGCTGGTCGAGATCATGGTCTACGACAAGGCGCGCTTTGCATCGCCGGAGTTGATCGCGCAACGCTCGGAAGGCGCATTGCGCCGGCCCGAGCACCTGCGCAATGTGGCGGCGGCGGGCATCAAGGCGCCGATTCCGATCTGGATCGACCCGCGCAAGGTGCGCGACATCACCGCGCCGGCGCTGCTCATTCACGGGCGCGATGACCGCGTGGTTTCGTTTGAATCCACCCTGTTCCTGGCGGCCCACATCGCCAACGCCCGCGCGGTGCTGATCAACCGTTGCGGACACTGGGCACAGCTCGAACACGCCGATGAGTTCAATCGGCTGGTGACCGGCTTCGTACGCCATAACGCCTGAGTTCACCGGCGGCGAAGCCGGCCGGGGTGAACACAATCAATATGAGGCTCTGGCAGGTTCATGGCGTCGATAATTCAAAGCCGCCTTCGTGGAGGACAGATCCGAAAAATCCTGTGCGGGCCACCACTAACGGTTTCTGCGATGCCCATACCATACCCGGGAACATGATTTCCAATCCTTCCCCGTTTTCCGGTTTCGCCACGATCACGGCCGATCTGTATTCTTTTGTGCCGCCCAATGGGCCCAGTGCACATCCGCCCTCGCCGGTTTTGACCTTAAGGGCCGCGTGCTCGGCGTTGCCGGAGGGCGGCGTCGGTCTGGCTTTTACGCTCGAAGGACAGCTTCAAGCCTTGCGCCTGCCCGCATGTGAGACGCCGCAGGCTTGGCCGCTGTGGCAGCACACCTGTTTTGAAGCGTTTTTGTCCGCGCCGGATGCGCAAAGCTATCGGGAATACAACTTCTCGCCGGCCGGACTGTGGGCGGCGATGGCGTTCCGGCGTTACCGCGAAATGGAGCGTAAGCTCACGAGTCCATCGCCCCTCATCGAGAGACTTCCCTCACCCCTCGTGGGAGCGGGGCTTGAAAACGCTGCGCTGCATCTCACCGCACGACTGCCGCGCGCCCTGCTGCCCAACAGCACGCTGCTGCGCATCGGCCTGTCGGCAGTCATCGAACGTGCTGACGGCCAGCGCGAATACTGGGCGCTGCATCATCCGCGCGCCGAGCGCGCCGACTTTCACCACCCGGACGGCTGGACGCTGCGCCTGAACACCCTGATCGAAAGAACACAAACATGAGCACAGAACTGCTCACCGGCCTCGACCGTCTGCTGGCCG
>JAITWT010000063.1 GCA_031285125.1 Burkholderiaceae bacterium
CCTGCGCGCGCCAATATGGGGTACAACTGCGATGGCGATACGCTAACGGACCGGCGCGCAGCGCAGGAGGCTAAAGTGGCCCGCGGCGGATCGCCAGGGCTTGCGCCCTTGAAGCAGCAACAGGCGCTGACTGGCAACGGCGCGAAGTTCAAGGTTGAGTTCTCCCGGATCGTCTTGGATGATGGGTGCACTGCGTTGGCTGGGGGCACCGATGTTCCAAGATGAACGCCCGTGCCGAGCGGTTCAGCCGCGCCATCCGGGAGGCGTTCATCGGGTTTCTCAAGGGCTTGTTGTTTGAAGGGTTGTTTGCATACCTCCACGCCTCCAGCAACAGGCAGGCTGCTTGATGAACTGACTTGGTTTAACGGGGCCAGACCCTCGCTGTGCCTTGGGTTTACGCATCGCCCATGCGGCGCCCCGCAGAGGGTGTCAGTGCAATATTTGCTGGGGCGGGATGCATGCGCTTGACACGCCTTGGAAAGATGTGTCATAATCCGCCGATTCGCTATTTTCTTTCGAGTCTTTTCGGAGCTCTCGAGAGGAAGCAACGAGTAATTCGCCCAAACGGACACGCTGCTCAAGTGCGGCGCCAACGACGGGCCCAAGACTGATCGGATGCGCGCGTTCTTTCGAAAGAGGGAGGTGCGCGCAGACGGTGCAAGTTGGGAACTATACGCAATGATCCAAACTGAATCCAGGCTCGAAGTGGCCGATAACACGGGTGCTAAATCCGTGTTGTGCATCAAGGTGCTCGGAGGCTCCAAGCGCCGTTACGCCAGCGTGGGCGACGTCATCAAGGTGAGCGTCAAAGAAGCCGCGCCGCGTGGCCGTGTCAAAAAAGGCGAGGTGTACAGCGCTGTTGTGGTGCGCACCGCCAAAGGTATCCGTCGCGCCGACGGTTCACTCGTCAAGTTCGACGGCAATGCCGCCGTGCTGCTCAATAACAAGCTGGAGCCCATCGGCACCCGCATCTTCGGGCCGGTTACGCGTGAGTTGCGTACCGAGCGTTTCATGAAGATCGTGTCGTTGGCTCCGGAAGTTCTCTGACCAAAGGACGCTACTGCCATGAAAAAGATTCGCAAGGGCGACCACGTCATCGTGTTGGCGGGCCGCGATAAGGGCAAGCGCGGCACGGTGCTTTCGCGTGCGGACGATACGCATCTCGTTGTCGAGGGCGTCAATGTCGTCAAGAAGCACGCCAAGCCCAATCCGCTCAAAGGCACCACGGGCGGCATCGTTGATAAAACCCTGCCGATCCATCAATCCAATGTGGCCATTTTCAATGTTGCCGCCGGCAAGGCCGATCGTGTCGGCATCAAGGTCGTCAAGGAAGAAGACGGTACCGTCCGGCGCCTGCGCGTTTACAAGTCCAGCGGCGATGAAATCGCGCTGGCCTGAGGAGCACATATAACATGGCACGACTCCAACAACACTACCGCGAAAAGGTCGCCAAAGAGCTGACCCAGAAGTTCGGCTATACCTCGCCCATGCAGGTGCCGCGTCTGACCAAAATCACCCTGAATATGGGGGTGGGTGAGGCCGTCGCCGACAAGAAGGTGCTCGAGCATGCCGTTGCTGATCTGACCAAGATCGCCGGCCAGAAGCCTGTCGTTACGCGTTCGCGCAAGGCAATCGCGGGTTTCAAGATTCGCGAAAACCAGCCCATTGGCTGCATGGTCACGCTGCGCGGTGTGCGCATGTATGAATTCCTGGATCGTTTCGTTACCGTCGCGCTGCCTCGTGTGCGTGACTTCCGCGGGATCTCGGGGCGTGCTTTTGATGGTCGTGGCAACTACAACATCGGGGTGAAGGAGCAAATCATTTTCCCCGAAATCGAGTACGACAAAGTTGATGCATTGCGTGGTCTGAATATCAGCATCACCACCACCGCAAAAACTGATGAAGAAGCCAAGGCGTTGCTCGCTGGTTTCCGTTTCCCGTTCAAGAACTGAGGTGTTTCGTGGCTAAAGTGGCTTTGATCGAGCGCGAACTTAAGCGCGTAAAACTGGCGGCCAAGTACGCCGCCAAGTACACGGAATTGAAAGCGGTTGCCGGTGACGCCAAGCGCAGCGATGAGGAGCGTGCTGTTGCCCGTCTGGCGCTGCAAAAGCTTCCCCGCAATGCCAATCCTACTCGCCAGCGCAACCGCTGCGAGATGACCGGGCGTCCGCGCGGTACTTTCCGTCAATTCGGTCTGGGGCGCGCCAAGATCCGCGAACTGGCTTTCGTCGGTGACATTCCCGGCGTCATCAAGGCCAGCTGGTAAGCCAGGCAAAGGAGCAAAAACATGAGCATGAGTGATCCTATTGCCGACCTGCTCACGCGCATTCGTAATGCGCAGATGGTCGCCAAGTCCACCGTATCGGTGCCGTCTTCAAAGTTGAAGATCGCCATCGCCCAGGTGCTCAAGGACGAGGGCTATATCGACGGCTTTCAGGTCAAGAGCGAAGCCGGTAAGAGCGATCTGGAAATTTCGCTGAAGTACTATGCGGGGCGACCGGTGATCGAGCGTATCGAGCGCGTCAGCCGCCCGGGGTTGCGTGTCTACAAGGCGAGCGCTGCCATTCCGCAGGTGCAAAACGGCTTGGGAGTCGCCATCGTGACCACCCCCAAGGGGGTCATGACTGACCGCAAGGCGCGTGCCAGCGGTATCGGCGGTGAAGTGTTGTGTTACGTCGCCTGAGCGAGACATCAAGGAGAAACTTCAAATGTCCCGAGTAGGAAAAAGCCCGGTCGCGCTCCCGCAAGGCGTGGAAGTGTCGATCAAGGACGACCAGATCAGCGTAAAAGGCAAGGGCGGCAATCTGTCCGTGCCCCAGAGCGCGCTGGTCAAAATCCTTAATAAGGATGGCCATCTGCACTTCGAGCCCATCGATGAGTCGCGCGAAGCCAATATGATGAGCGGCACCTTGCGTCAACTCGTCCATAACATGGTCGTCGGCGTCACACAGGGTTTCGAGAGAAAGCTCAATTTGGTTGGCGTGGGTTTCAGAGCCCAGGCCCAGGGCGCCAAGCTCAACCTTTCCGTGGGCTTTTCGCATCCGGTCGATTTCACCATGTCCGAAGGCATTACCGTGACCACGCCCGTGCCGACGGAGATTGTCATCAAGGGTGCTGACCGTCAGCGCGTCGGCCAGATTGCCGCTGAGATTCGCGCCGTGCGTCCGCCCGAGCCTTACAAAGGCAAGGGTATCCGCTACGCGGAAGAAAAGATCGTCCTCAAGGAAACCAAGAAGAAATAAGAGGCCCCAAAAATGTTGACCAAGAAAACACAACGTCTGCGCCGCGCCCGCCAAACGCGCATCCGTATTGCCACGCAAGGCATCGCCCGGCTGATGGTGAATCGCACCAATCTTCATATCTATGCCGCTGTGATTTCCGGCGATGGCGCGAAGGTGCTGGCCAGCGCTTCGACGGCTGAAGCCGAGGTGCGCACTGCGCTGGGCGGCTCCGGCAAGGGTGGAAATGCCGCCGCCGCCCAAGCCATCGGCAAGCGTATTGCCGAAAAGGCCAAGGCTGCGGGTATCGAGAAGGTTGCTTTCGACCGCTCGGGTTTCGCGTATCACGGTCGCGTCAAGGCGCTGGCCGAAGCGGCGCGTGAAGCCGGCTTGCAGTTCTAAGCGGCTGGCCAATCGACCGAAGTTCAGGAATTCAAAATGGCAAAAATTCAAGCACGAGCGCAAGCCGAGGGCCCCGAAGACGGTCTGCGCGAGAAAATGATCTCGATCAACCGGGTCACCAAGGTGGTCAAGGGCGGTCGTATTCTCGGTTTCGCGGCGCTGACCGTGGTTGGTGACGGCGACGGTCGCATCGGCATGGGCAAAGGCAAAGCCAAGGAAGTTCCCTCTGCCGTGCAGAAGGCGATGGAAGAGGCGCGCCGTAACCTCATGAAGGTCTCGATCAAGAATGGCTCGTTGCACCACCAAGTGCAGGGTCACCATGGTTCGGCCTCGGTCATGATGTACCCGGCACCCAAAGGGACCGGCATCATTGCGGGCGGGCCGATGCGCGCGGTGTTCGAGGTCATGGGGATTACCGACATTGTGGCCAAGAGCCATGGCTCATCCAACCCCTACAACATGGTTCGCGCCACACTCGATGGTCTGCGCAATTCCACGACGCCCGCCGAAGTTGCTGCCAAACGCGGCTTGACGGTCGAGCAGTTGTTTGCTGCTTGAGCAGAAAAAGGAGTCTTTTCATGGCCCAGCAACAAACCCTGAAAGTGCAATTGGTCAAAAGTCCGATCGGCACGCCGCAATCGCATCGTGCGACCGTGCGTGGGCTTGGCCTTCGCAAGCTCAACTCGGTCAGCGAGTTGCAGGACACGCCCGCCGTGCGCGGCATGGTCAACAAGATCAGTTATCTGATCAAAGTGCTCTGATGATTGGGTTTTTGAAACACAAGAGCACACACTGAAAGACGCATATGGAACTCAATAGCATCAAACCAGCGGCGGGCGCCAAGCGCGAACGCCGTCGCGTGGGCCGGGGCATCGGCTCGGGTCTGGGCAAAACGGCGGGCCGAGGTCACAAAGGCCAGAAGTCGCGTGCGGGTGGTTTTCACAAGGTGGGTTTTGAAGGCGGCCAAATGCCGATGCAGCGTCGCCTGCCTAAGCGTGGTTTCAAATCGCAAACACTGAAGTTCAATGCAGAGGTGAGCTTGTCCGCGCTGGACAAACTCGGCTTGGCCGAGGTGGATATGCTCGCGCTCAAGCAGGCGGGCCTGGTCGGCCAATTGACCAAGGTGGTCAAGGTCATCAAGTCTGGCGAAATCAAGAGCGCGATCAAGCTTGCTGGTATTGGTGCGACTGCAGGTGCTAAAGCGGCTATTGAAGCCGCTGGCGGCAGCGTGGCCTGATCGGGTCAGTCTCAAAACTCGCAAGGGAAGAAGGCAATCCGTGGCAACCAAGGCAGCAATGTCCGCCAAAGCCGGCAGCGGCAAATATGGCGATCTGCGTCGCCGGATCATTTTCCTGCTGCTCGCGCTCGTGGTTTATCGCATTGGTGCGCATATTCCCGTGCCCGGGATCAACCCGGACCAGCTCGCGCTGATGTTCCAGGGCCAGAAGAACGGCATCCTGGGCATGTTCAACATGTTCACGGGCGGGGCGTTTTCGCGTTTTACCGTGTTCGCGCTGGGGATCATGCCGTATATCTCGGCCTCGATCATCATGCAGTTGCTGACCTACGTGATGCCCAGTTTCGAGCAGCTGAAAAAAGAGGGCGAAGCAGGCCGGCGCAAGATTACACAATACACACGCTACGGTGCGGTGGTATTGGCGCTGTTCCAGTCCTTTTTCATTGCGGGCGGGTTGCAATCTTCGTCCACCGGCATCGTCATCAATCCTGGCTTTGGTTTCCTCATCACAGCGATGTTCAGTTTGACGGCTGGCTCGGTATTTATGATGTGGTTGGGTGAGCAGATTACCGAGCGCGGTTTGGGTAACGGTATTTCGATCCTGATCTTCGGCGGTATTGTGGCCAACCTGCCCAGTTCCGTCGGAGGCCTCCTTGGCATGGTGAGTAACAACGCCATGAACCCGGTGGCTGCATTGTTCATCTTTGCGGTGGTCGTTTTAGTGACGTACTTCGTGGTTTTCATCGAACGCGGGCAGCGTAAGATTCTGGTCAACTACCCGCGCCGCCAAGTTGGAAATAGAGCCTATGGTGGGCAATCGTCGCAATCATCGCACTTGCCGCTGAAGCTGAATATGTCTGGCGTGATTCCGCCAATCTTTGCTTCGTCGATCATTTTGCTGCCGACAACCATCGTGGGCTGGATGAGCGCAGGGGAAAACGGGTGGAGTTGGCTCAGGGATCTGGCGGCAGTGTTGCGCCCTGGTGAGCCGGTTTACGTGCTGTTGTATGCAGCGGCCATCATATTTTTCTGTTTTTTCTATGCTGCGCTTGCGTTTAATAGCCGCGAAACAGCCGATAACCTGAAGAAGGGCGGCGCGTTTGTCCCAGGGGTTCGGCCCGGTGATCAAACGGCGCGCTATATTGACAAAATTTTGTTACGGCTGACCCTGGTGGGCGCGATATATGTGACTTTTGTCTGCTTGCTGCCAGAGTTTTTGATCTTGAAGTACAACGTGCCTTTCTATTTTGGCGGGACTTCGCTGTTGATCATTGTGGTGGTCACCATGGATTTCATGGCCCAGGTACAGAACTACCTGATGTCTCAGCAGTATGAGTCTCTGCTCAGAAAAGCCAGTTTCAAGACGACTTTATAACGTTAAGTTGAATGAGTTAGGAGTAAGACATGAGAGTTTCCGCTTCGGTCAAGGTCATCTGTCGTAATTGCAAGATCATCCGCCGCAAGGGTGTAGTGCGCGTGATCTGTACCGACCCGCGCCATAAGCAGCGCCAGGGTTGATTTCGTAATTCCTAAGGACACGCACACACATGGCACGTATTGCTGGTATCAACATCCCGCCGCACAAGCACGTCGAAATCGGGTTGACGGCGATTTATGGCATTGGTCGCACGCGCGCGCGCAAAATTTGCGACTCTGCAAGTATCGAGTATTCGAAGAAGGTCAAAGACCTGAGCGATGCGGATCTCGAAAAAATCCGCGATCAGATCGCCCAGCTCACGATCGAAGGCGATCTGCGCCGCGAGACCACGATGAACATCAAGCGTTTGATGGACATCGGCTGCTACCGGGGCTTTCGCCACCGCCGCGGTCTGCCCGTGCGCGGTCAACGCACGCGTACCAACGCGCGTACCCGCAAGGGGCCGCGTAAGGCCGCGATGTCTCTGAAGAAATAAGTGCTGAATCGACAAGGATTAAAAGCTCATGGCCAAAGCTCCCGTTAACACTGCCGCACAACGTGTTCGCAAGAAGGTTCGCAAGAACGTTGCGGATGGCATTGCCCACGTGCACGCTTCGTTCAACAACACGATCATCACGATCACCGACCGTCAGGGCAACGCGCTGTCGTGGGCCTCGTCGGGCGGCCAAGGTTTTAAAGGTTCGCGCAAATCGACTCCCTTCGCTGCCCAGGTGGCTTCCGAAGCGGCGGGGCGCGTGGCCGTTGAACAGGGTATCAAGAACCTGGACGTGGAAATCAAAGGCCCCGGCCCGGGGCGCGAATCCTCGGTGCGCGCCTTGGCCGCGTTGGGTATCCGTATCAGTTCGATTTCGGACGTGACGCCCGTCCCGCACAACGGCTGCCGCCCGCCGAAGCGCCGCCGTATTTAAGAATCGATAGCGCGCAAGACGCGGTACGTTGGACCGCGCATTGCGCATTTTTGTTTTTTCCAAGCCCACCGCCATCGCTCACACATTGATGGCTCCTGCGGCACAAGGTCGCAGCAGATGAACCGTTAAAAGGAAACTCAAGTGGCACGTTACCTCGGCCCCAAAGCCAAACTCTCCCGCCGCGAAGGCACCGACCTGTTCCTCAAGAGCGCGCGCCGCTCGATTCAGGACAAGGCCAAGTTCGACGCTAAACCGGGCCAGCACGGTCGTACTTCGGGTCAGCGCACTTCCGACTATGGCTTGCAACTGCGTGAAAAGCAGAAAGTCAAGCGGATGTACGGCGTGCTCGAAAAACAGTTCCGTCGCTACTTCGAGGAAGCGGATCGCCGTCGCGGCAACACGGGGGCTAATTTGCTGTCCCTGCTCGAATCGCGCTTGGATAATGTGGTCTATCGCATGGGCTTTGGCTCCACTCGCGCCGAAGCGCGCCAGCTGGTTTCGCACAAAGCGATTCTGGTCAACGGCCAGCCGGTGAACATCCCGTCGTACATGATCAAGTCCGGCGATATGGTTACCGTGCGCGAAAAGTCTAAGAAACAAACCCGTGTCCTCGAGGCACTGCAACTGGCTCAGCAAGTCGGTATGCCGGCCTGGGTAGAGGTCAACGCCGACAAGGCCGAGGGCACCTTCAAAAAGGCGCCCGACCGTGACGAATTTGGCGCCGATATCAACGAGTCGCTGATCGTCGAACTGTATTCACGTTGATATACCGTGGGAGCGCGCCTTGCGAAGGGCGCGTTTCCCGGTTTTTGTTTTTCTGTTCCTGTGCGGCGTGTGCCAAGCCCCGTACAGGCGCTTCACCAGCCTTACCGGTGTAACGAGCCGGGGGTATTGAGAGGAAGTCTCCATGGAAATCACCCTGCTGAAACCCAAGACGATTCAGGCCGAACAAATCGGGCCGAACAGGACCAAGGTCAGCCTCGAACCTTTCGAGCGCGGCTATGGTTACACCTTGGGCAACGCGCTGCGCCGCGTGCTGCTGTCCTCGATGGCAGGGTACGCGCCTACCGAAGTCACTATTGCCGGTGTACTCCACGAGTATTCGTCAATCGATGGCGTGCAGGAAGATGTTGTCAACATTCTGCTGAACCTCAAGGGCGTGGTATTCAAGTTGCATAACCGTGACGAAGTCACCTTGAGTCTGCGTAAAGAGGGAGAGGGCCCGGTGGCGGCTTCCGACATCCAGACCCCGCATGACGTCGAAATCATCAACCCCGACCATGTGATCGCCAACTTGTCACAAGGGGGCAAGCTGGAAATGCAGATCAGGGTCGAGAAGGGCCGCGGCTATGTGCCCGGTACGGTACGCCGCTATGGCGATGAGCCCGTCAAGTCGATCGGCCGTATCGTGCTTGATGCCTCGTTCTCGCCCATCAAGCGGGTCAGCTACACCGTTGAGAGCGCCCGCGTTGAGCAGCGCACCGACCTGGATAAGCTGCTGCTGGAAATCGAAACCAACGGTGCGATCTCTGCCGAAGACGCGGTACGCGCCTCGGCCAAGATCCTGGCCGAGCAATTGGCCGTGTTTGCGCAACTTCAAGGCGGCGATCTGGCCGGAATCGAGGGCACGTCGACGCGCGGCGTCGAACAGTTCGATCCGGTTCTGTTGCGCCCGGTGGATGAGTTGGAGTTGACGGTCCGCTCCGCCAATTGCCTGAAGGCCGAAAACATTTACTATATCGGCGACCTGATCCAGCGCACTGAAAACGAGCTGCTCAAGACGCCGAACCTGGGCCGCAAATCGCTCAACGAGATCAAGGAAGTGCTGGCTTCGCGCGGGCTTACGCTGGGCATGAAGCTCGAAGCCTGGCCGCCGACCGGCCTGGAGAAGCACTGATTGAAAAGCGGGCCGGGGACACGCTAAACGCGTTGCTCATGCACACATACCTGCGTTGAGCCCCTTGTCACTTACCTTACCCTTACCCCCACGGTGAACGCGCAGTACCTGATCCGGCTGCGCGCATTTTTAGAGAGAAAGAAAGGAAATCACCATGCGTCATGGACACGGGCTTCGCAAGCTCAACCGCACCAGCAGCCACCGTTTGGCGATGCTGCAAAACATGATGAATGCGCTGATCGCGCATGAAGTCATCCGCACCACGCTGCCCAAAGCCAAGGAATTGCGCCGCGTCATCGAGCCGATGATCACGCTGGCCAAGAACCCGACGGTGGCCAACAAGCGCTTGGCGTTCAACCGCTTGCGCGATCGTGCCAGCGTCACCAAGCTTTTTGCTGAACTCGGCCCGCGCTACCAATCGCGTCCTGGCGGCTATACCCGCATCCTGAAAATGGGCTTTCGCGTGGGTGACAACGCGCCGATGGCGCTGGTCGAACTGGTCGACCGTCCTGAATCCGCCGATGTGCAAGCCGAGCGCAACGCTGCAGAATGAGTTAGAATAATGGTCTGCCGCGCGATGGAGCAGCCTGGTAGCTCGTTGGGCTCATAACCCAAAGGTCGCAAGTTCAAATCTTGCTCGCGCAACCAAATTGACGGGCCCCTGATGAAGGGGCCCGTTTTCGTTTGGTGCGTCCGTGTTTCTTGTTTATGCGTACTTTTTACGCTGAATCTGGCGCAGCGCGGCGGCGTTCCCGCAATGGCTGCGCCGCCGCAGTCAGCGGCGGCAGATCGACATATTTACTCCCGTTGCGGCAAACGGCGCCCCGGCGGCGCCAAGCCCGTGGCGCGCTTGAGCTTCAGTCGCTGCGATGAGGCCCGGCGCTTTGCACGCACCTAGGATGCGTGAGATTGCATCAGCCAGCGCCGCCTGTACCTCTCGGGATCATCGGGTTGGCCAGGGCAACCCCATGGATTCCATGGCCCTCTGAAAAGGGAATCTCAGGCCTTCAAAAACAACCGGTACGCCGGGTTATCCGTCTCTTCCACCCAAGGGTATCCCAGCGTTTCCAGAAAAATCAGGAAGGCCGCATGGTCCGGTGGCGGCACCTGGATGCCGACCAGGATGCGTCCGTAGTCCGCGCCCTGATTGCGGTAATGGAACAGGCTGATGTTCCAGTTCGGTTGCAGCAGGCTGAGAAATTTCAGCAGCGCGCCGGGCCGCTCGGGGAATACGAAACGCAGCAGCCGCTCGTCGCCCGCTGCGCTCGTGCGGCCGCCGACCAGATGGCGGATGTGCTCCTTGGCGAGCTCGTCGTGCGTGAGGTCGATGGCCGCGAAGCCGTGGCGCGCGAAGGTGCTGGCAAGCTGAGGCGATTCCCCGCGCGAGGCCGTCGTCAGGCCGACGAACACGTGCGCTTGGGTCCCTTCGGTGATGCGGTAGTTGAACTCGGTCACGCTGCGCGCGGTCCCGCCGGGTAACTGGCCGATCAGCTCGCAAAAACGGCGGAAGCTGCCGCGCTCCTCGGGGATGGTCACGGCCAGCAGCGCTTCGCGTTCCTCGCCGACTTGTGCGCGTTCGGCAATGAAGCGCAGGCGGTCGAAGTTCATGTTCGCGCCGCACAAAATCGCCGCGTAGGTCTGGCCGTGCGTGCCCCGCTCCTGCACGTATTGCTTGATCGCCGCCACCGCCATCGCGCCCGCGGGTTCGACGATGCTGCGCGTGTCGATGAACACGTCCTTGATCGCCGCGCATACCGCGTCGGTGTCCACGGTGACGAATTCATCGACCCATTCGTGTGCGAGGCGAAAGGTTTCCTGGCCCACCAGTTTCACGGCGGTACCGTCGGAGAACAGTCCGACATCATGGAGTTGGACGCGCTCATGCGCGCGCGCGGACTGGGCCATCGCGTCCGAATCGTTCATCTGCACGCCGATCACGCGAATTTCGGGGCGCACCGCCTTGATATAGCAGGCCACGCCGGCCACCAGGCCGCCGCCGCCGATGGCGACAAACACCGCGTCCAGTGGGCCTTGGTGCTGGCGCAGGATTTCCATGGCGATGGTGCCCTGGCCGGCGATGACGTCGGGATCGTCGAAGGGGTGGACAAAGGTCAATCCCTGTTTTTCCTGCTGCTCGAGCGCGTGTTGGTACGCATCGGAATAGCTTTCGCCGTACAGCAGCACCTCGCCGCCGAGCGCGCGTACTGCGTCAATCTTCAATTGCGGCGTGGTCTCCGGCATCACCACCACCGCGCGCGCGCCCAGCTTGCGCGCGCCCAGTGCCACACCCTGTGCGTGGTTGCCCGCTGAGGCGCAGATCACCCCCTTGCGCAGTTGATCCGGGCTCAGCTGCACCAACTTGTTGTAAGCGCCTCGCAACTTGAAACTGAAGACGCTTTGCTGGTCTTCGCGCTTGAGCAACACCGTGTTGTCCATACGCGCACTGAGCGCGCTTGCCATCTCCAAGGGCGTTTCAACGGCCACGTCGTAGACGCGCGCGGTCAGGATTTTTTTCAGGTAATCGGAGAGGGTCATGGGCGTCTTCATAGAACCCGCCATGATACTGGCGGCAGGCCTAGGAAATTTTGACCTTCAGGGTAACAATGCGCCCCCCGGCACATCCGCCCGTGCCGCCTTTAGGTTCAGCTCGCCCGGATCATCGTGCCGTAAGCTTGGTCCGAAAGAATTTCCAGCAGCATCGCGTGCGGCACGCGCCCATCGATGATGTGCACGGCATTGACACCGTTGCGCGCAGCCTCGAGCGCGCCTTCAATCTTGGGCAACATACCGCCGGAGAGCGTGCCGTCGGCGAACAATCCGTCGATCGCGCGCGCCGACAGGTTGGTCAGCAGCTTGCCGCTCTTGTCCAATACGCCGGGGGTGTTGGTCAGCAGCATCAGCTTCTCGGCCTTGAGCACGGTGGCGAGTTTGCCGGCGACCACGTCGGCGTTGATGTTGTAGCTCTCGTTTTCCTCGCCGAAGCCGATCGGGCTGACCACGGGAATAAACGCATCGTCCTGCAATGCGCGCACCACGCTCGGGTCGATCGCGACGATTTCGCCGACCTGGCCCACATCGTGCTGCACGCTGGGGTTGTTGCGGTCGAGCATCTTGAGTTTGCGCGCGCGAATCAGGCTGCCGTCGCGGCCCGTCAGGCCCACCGCCTTGCCGCCGGCTTGGTTGATCAGACCAACGATGTCTTGCTGCACTTCGCCGGCAAGCACCCATTCGACCACTTCCATCGTCTCCGCGTCGGTCACGCGCATGCCTTGGATAAATTGGCCCTTCTTGCCCAGGCGGGCCAGCGCCGATTCGATCTGCGGGCCGCCGCCGTGCACCACCACCGGATTCATGCCCACGAGCTTGAGCAGCACCACGTCTTCGGCGAAGTCGGCTTGCAGGTCTGGATCGGTCATCGCATTCCCGCCATATTTGATGACGATGGTTTTGCCATGGAACTTGCGGATATAAGGCAGCGCCTGTGCAAGGATTTCAGCCTTGTCGCGCGGTGGAATGTCAAGGACGGGAGGGGTCATGGCAGGGTAGAGGCGGCACAGGCCGCCAGGCTGGAAGGTTGAGGGGGGTTCTATTGTGAATTCTCACTGCGGCGGCGGTGAGCGCAGCCAGCGCGGCACTTTGAAGCGCACGATCATCAGGTACGCGCTCACGTAAGTCATCACGAACAGCAGGCAGCACAACATCAGGAGCCAAGTATGGTTCCAAAACAGCACGGCGGGGACCACCGACATCGCGGCAAAGCCCCACAGATAGGGTGAGGTGCGATTGTTGCGCGCCAGCAGCCGGCGTGACTCGTTGTCCTCAATGGCCACGCGCACGATGCGCCGGAAAATCAATTGATGAAAATGCAGCGCGTCCGCGTGCCCCGGCGACTGGCCGCGCGCGAGCTTGCGGTAGATCGAAAACACCGTCTCCCACACCGGGTAGATCAGCAACATCACCGGAAACCACGGTGAAACGATGTCGTGGCGCTGTACCAGCCGCACGCAACCCAGCGCAATCACGATCCCCCAGACGTAGGCGCCGCCGTCGCCGGCGAAGATCTTGCCGCGCGGGTAATTCCACGCCAGAAAGCCCAGCGTCGCGCCGGTCAGGCACAGCATGACGGCCGCCAATTGGCGGTCGCCCACCTGCAAAGCCACATGCGCCAGACCCAGGCACACCAGCACAGCCACCGTGCCGGCCAGACCGTTGTAGCCGTCGATGATGTTGAAGGCGTGCGGCAGACCGCCAATGGCGAACGCGGCGAAGATCAGCCCCGCATACGGCACCGCGGCCAACCCGCCATCGACGATCCCCAAGCCGGTGCGCTGCACTTGCAAGCCCAGCACCCAGCACAACAGCAATGCCGAGCCCAGCGTGAGCACAAGCCGCAACCGCACCGGCACGCGCTGCGTCAGATCTTCGGCAATGCCCGCCAGCACGGCAGGTGCCATGCACAGCAGCGCCAGCCCCGAAGTGCGCACCGGCAAAGCCACGTGAAAATGATCCTCGCCGATCAGTCCCGCCGCCAGCCACGCCACGCCCATACCCAGGAAAATACCCGTGCCGCCCAGACGGGGCACATGTCCCTTGTGAAAGCGCTGCGGCATGTGTGTGCCATAACGCCGTCCATAACGGCGCCCGCGGCGCATCATGGCCAACATCACAAGGGTCGAAACAAGAAAAGCAATGACAATCAGGGCAAGCATGGCGGATCCCGGAAAAACGCAGTGGATCTCCACTGAAGCCAAGAGCGAAGCTCAATAAAATTTGGGGCAAATTACACCATGCCAAGCTCTTTTTCTCCCAAACGCAGGCCGATTACGGTATCCATCGTCAGCCATGGCCAGTTGGCGCTGATTGCGCCGCTGCTGGAACAACTGGCGTCTTTCAGCGCAACAGCCATCGACAAAGTGGTGCTGACGATCAACATCCCCGATGCAGACCCCATCGGTGCGCCAGGGGAGGGCTTGCCCATCGAGCGCATCCACAACAGCGCGCCCAAAGGCTTTGGCGCCAACCACAACGCCGCCTTCAGCCGCTGCGAAAGCGACTGGTTTCTGGTGCTCAACCCGGACATCCGCCTCGATGCCGACATCCTGACCCCTTTGATGGCGCAAGCCGCGCCGGATACGGGCCTGCTGGCGCCGCGCATTTTCGAGTCCGGCAGGCGCACGGCCGAAGCGCATCGCGCGCTGCTCACGCCGCGGGAAATCCTCACCCGCAATCGCCCCGGCTACTGCGCCCCGGCGCGCCCGGACTGGGTCCCGGGCCTGTTCATGCTGTTGCGCAGTGCTGTCTATCGCCAGATCGGCGGTTTTGATGAGCGCTACTTCATGTATGGCGAAGACGCCGACCTGTGCGCGCGGGTACGGCTGGCCCACTGGCAATTGCAGGTGGCCGAAACCTTGCAAGCCCGCCACGACGCCCAGCGCGCCAGCCACCGCGATTTCCGGTATCTGTACTGGCACGCCACGAGCCTGATGCGCTGGTGGGCCTCGCCGGTGTTCTGGCGCTACAGACAGCTCTGCCAAAACGCGCAGCCATGACGCTGGCCGTATGGCAGCATGTATGGCCGCACGGATGACCGCATTCATAAGGAGACATCGATGGGTCTGCGCCATCTTTCCGAAGACAGCACCGGGGGCCAAGCGCGCGTTCAGGCGGGGCAGGGCCGTTCAATAGTGCACCCGAAGTACCGTCCCGATATCGACGGTTTGCGTGCCATCGCGGTGCTGTCGGTGGTGGGCTTTCACGCTTTTCCGGCGTGGATCAAAGGCGGCTTCATCGGGGTCGATCTCTTCTTTGTCATCTCGGGCTTTCTGATCACCACGATCATCCTGGGCAGCTTTGAAGGCGAGGGGTTCAGTTACCGTACTTTTTACGCACGGCGCATCCGGCGCATCTTTCCGGCGCTGGTGCTGGTGATGGCGGTCACGCTGGCAGCGGGCTGGTATTTGCTGTTGCCGGACGAGTGGGCGCAGTTGGGCCGTCATCTGGCTGGCGGCGCCGGGTTCGTCTCGAATTTTGTGTTTTGGCACGAGGCGGGTTATTTCGATACCGCATCGGAAACCAAGCTGCTGCTGCACCTGTGGTCGCTGTCGATCGAGGAGCAGTTCTACATCGTTTGGCCGCTGCTGCTTGGGCTGGCGCTGTGGCGCAAGTGGCCGGTACTGCCTGTGCTGGCGGTCATCGCGCTGGTGTCTTTTCTGATCAACGTCGGACTGGTTACTACCGGCCATGCCAGCGCCGCGTTTTACGCGCCGCCGGCGCGCGCCTGGGAATTGATGGCCGGCGGGATGCTGGCCTGCCTGCGTTTGCATACCTTCAAACCCTGGCTGCCGTGGTCGCCCGCGCTGCGCTCTCATGTTCAATCGATCGCGGGAGTGGCGCTGATTGTGCTCGGCCTGGTCTTTATTCGCGACGGCCAGGCTTTCCCCGGCTGGTGGGCGCTGCTGCCGGTTCTGGGCGCGGTGCTGTGCATCGCCGCCGGGCCGGGCGGATGGCTCAACCGGGTGTTGCTGGCTTGGCGTCCGATGGTGTGGGTTGGGCTGATCAGCTATCCGCTGTACCTGTGGCACTGGCCCTTGCTTGCGTTCGCACGGCTGTTGGCCAACGACATACCGTCACGCAATGTGCGTATCGGCGTGGTGATTGCGGCGTTCGCGCTGGCTTGGCTGACATACCGCTTCGTCGAAAAGAAACTGCGGCGTGGTCGGGGCGCGCGTCCCATCGTGATCCTGTGCGCCGCGATGGTGGCGCTAGGCTTGGCTGGCGCGCTGGTGGTCAGCGGACGCTGGAGCGCGCGGCTGAATGATCCACAGCTCTCCGCGCAGCTCAGTGTCATCATGAAGGCCCCGAAGGACTGGGACTACCCTGGCACGATGGAGCGGTATACCCTCAACGGCCAGACCGCCTACCGCATGGGCCACGGCGCACACAAGGTGCTGCTTATTGGCGACAGCCACATCGAGCAAACTGCGCCGCGCTTGCAAGCCCTGCTTGATCACAACCCGCAACAGCCTGTTTCGTTTCACTTCCTCACGGCTTCATCCTGCCCGCCAATCAGGCACATCGTCCCTATCAAGGTCCCGACCTGCGTTGCAGCGCATGATGCGATGTGGGCGGCGGCGCGTGACGGTGGATTCGATACGGTCGTGTTCGGCGGTATATGGAACTACTATTTCCACCTCTCGTCGGTAGAGTCTTCACTTGGCGTCTATTACGCCGATGGAGCCGATCGCCTGTGGACAGACAGCGCCAAAGGCACCCATGCGGCGCTACACATGCTCGAACAGGAACTGGCCGAACTGACGGCCCAGCACAAAAAAGTTTATCTGTTGCTCGACAATCCAAGGGCTGAGTTTCTTTCGCCGAAGTATTTGCTCAAAGGCGATCGCTGGGGGCGCCTGAGCGTCGACTCATTCGCGTCCACGATGCCTTGGCCAACCGATCAGGCCCGCTTGCACGAGCGTATGCGCGAACTTGCGCTGCGCGCTGGCGCACAGGTGATCGATCCGATCCCGACGCTGTGTCCCAACGGCCAGTGCATCCGCAGCATGGTCGACGGCAGGCCGGTTTACAAAGACAGCGACCATCTGAGCGCGAGCTATACGCGCGAATACGCACGCTACCTGGACGTGCTGGCACAGCCGCCGCATGAGCCGCATTAATCCATTTTGAGTTTGACCCCACGGTTTTTGTGGGGAATGCGCCATCGGCCTTTTGTGCGCATGGGCGGGGTGATGGCGCGCTCCAGGCCCCTGTGTCCTGTTCCTCGTGCGGACGGCGTGGTCGCATGGGGTGCGCTGCGATGGGCTGCACTCGCCGTGCTCTGCGCCGTTTTTACGGCTTCTCCTGCGCGGGCGCCGGGTTTTGGCTTTGGGTTGGGGTTGGGGTTGGGGTGGGGCTCTGGGATTGCTCTTTGGTCTCTTTGCTGATCTTCGGGTCGGTCCAGGCGCCTTCGATGTGAAAACGCTGCGTTGCCGCCGTTTCGAGCGGTTTACTCAGGAGGAGCTGGGCGACATAGGAACCCACGCCCACCGCTGGATTGATGGCGGTGGCCACCAGCGATGCGGCACCGGCATTGAGTTGCGGCACCACCACCACATGCAGGTCCTGTGTTTCGCGCACCAAATCGGCCGACCCGGCGATTTGCACGATGGCGCTTGGCCCGGCCATTTTCAAATCGTCGGTATGGACGATGCCCTGCGCAATAGCCGCGTTGCCGTGCACAGCATCAAAGGCAAAG
Organism: Burkholderiaceae bacterium; assembly: GCA_031285125.1. Lineage (GTDB taxonomy): Bacteria > Pseudomonadota > Gammaproteobacteria > Burkholderiales > Burkholderiaceae_C > JAITWT01. The sequence continues at coordinate 17,352 of JAITWT010000063.1, forward strand.
CCATGACTGAAGATGTCACTGAAGTTGAGCGTCAGCCGGCGCGGCAGCGCTTGCAGGCTGAGCACGCCCAGCAGCTTGGCCAAGCCCGGTTCGGCCTTGAGAAACTGGCCCGATCCCACCTCGATCTGCAATTTCCCGTCCATGCTCGGGTAATCCAGCGCCAGAGGCGAGCCGCGCCAGCCGATGTTTCCATCGAGCCGGCCCTTGCCATGGCGCAATACGTCGGGCATGCCCAGGCGCGTCAGCAGGACGCCCGCGTCGCCGATGGCGAGCTGGAAATTCAGCGTCATATGCTGCGCGCCATCGCTTTGCGCGCGCCACCCGCCTTGTGCGTTCAGTTCAGCCTCGGGCGTGGTGAGCTTGAGTTTGTTCAGACGCCATTCGCGCGTCGCCCTTTTGCGATGGAGGTTGACGGCATCGATTTCAGCGTGGCCCAAGCGGGTGCCGTGCATCCGGAAATCATCGACCACAATGTCCAGCGCCGGCAGCGAGCGCGGCGATTCATCAAGCAACGATTCGACTTGCTGTTCGGCCTCGCCGCGCGCGATGTACAGCCGCGCCAGCCGGGCGTGCAGGCGCCCGCCGTGGGCTTGGTCGTATTCGGCGTAGCCGCTCAGGGCGTCCGAATCGGCATTGATGCGCCAGATGCCGCCCTCGCGCGTGGCGCCGAGGACCACATTGTTGGCGCGCCGGCCGGTAATTTGCACTTCATTGGCGCGCAAGACGATCTGTCTGGGCAGATAGGCCGAGGGGTCATCATCGGTGTCCTTACTGTCGTCCGATGCGCGGTTGGCCGCCGGGGCTGCCTTGGCCTCAGAAGCATCGGCGGCATTGCCGAACAGCGCCTTCCAGGCATCGGCATCAAAGCGCGGCTGATTGATTTGCAGCAGTACGCCGGGTTGGGGCGCCGCCGGATTGGCCGCGGCTTGGCCCAGCGCGAGACTGCCGGCGAGCACGCGCGGCGGCCCGCTGCCAGAAAGGTCGCGCACATAGCGCGCTGAAGCCACTTGACCCAGAGTGAAGCTGAACTGATCCTGCAGCGCAGCGCCCCCACGGGCCGCGCGTTGCGTGACTTTGCGCTCGATGTGCAGCGCCAACGGCTCTTGCGGCGCTTTGACCAGCGGCGCGGGCAGATTCAGGCCCAGCCCTTGGAGATCGCTGCTGAAGTTGAATTCAGGCTCACCGTCGAGCATCGACAGTTCTGCGCTGTAACGGGCCGCGCCCGTCATGCGGCGGCCCAGGCGCGCTGCTTCAGCCCACTGCGGCGAACGCAGGGCACGCAATGCCTCGGCATCGAAGCTGCCTTCGGCGCGAAAGTTGATCTTCTGCGGCCCAGCGCCGGCGTAATTGCCGCCGCCGTCGATCCGCGTATCGCCGCCGACCCAGCGCGCGCGCACATTGGCCAGTGTGAAGCCGGTCTCGGTGAAATTGATACTGCCGCGTGTTTGTGTGAAGGCGGGTAAGGCCGGTTGCACCTGCAATTGATTGCCATTCAAACCCACTTTGGCCTGGAGTTTGAATTGATCCATCTGCTCCAGCGGCAACTCCAGATGCATCTGGTAATCGGAAGAACCGCTGGCGCTCATTTCTCCAAGGACGCGGCTGGCCTCACGGCTGGAGGGGCCCAATATCCGCGAGGCGATACGCAGCGCATCGCCCAGCGGGCCGCGTATTTGTGCGTCCACCTGCAAACGCGTTTGCGGGGCGTCCATATCCGGGATCTGCGCCTCGGTCTTCTGAAATGTGATCGCCGGGGCATCCGCGATACGCCCGCGCGCATCCTGCACGCGCATGGCACTGCGCTCGAAGACGATGCGGCCGTCCAGATGGGTCAAGGTGGGCCAGACGGAAGGCTGGTTCGGCTGCTCCTCGTCATACGGCACATAGGCATAGGTGACGCCGTTCATTCGCCCGGCGATACGGAAATCGCCCTGGCGCGGGTCGGTAAAAGGGATGTGGCGCAGGTCGCCGCGCACCAGAAAATCCACCCCATCGGAGCGGCCCGCGCGCACGGCGTCACGCACGTAGTCGCGCACCGACTTGGGGATCGACTGCGGCAGGTAACGGTACACGCGCGTCGCGTCGGCGCGGCTGAGATGCCCGGAAAGGTCGAGGATGCCTGGAAATCGCGCATCATCGCGCGGCGCATTCGATGCGGCGCGGCCGGAATCACCGGTATGCCATTGAACCCGGGCTTGGCCCATCGCGTCGGCATTGGCAAAGCGCAAATCGGGCAAGGACACGCTGATTTGCTTGCCCTGGATCGTCCATTGCGCCCGGGTGCTCAATTGATCCAGCGCGATCAGCGGGTCCTCGAACACGCCGGGGAAGCTCAGCGCGCCTTGCGTAATCGACACGTCGGCGCTGCCGCCCTTTTGTGTCGCGTGCAAATCGATGGTGACCCCGCGCACGCCAGGCCGGCCCAAAGGCGGCGATGAGTCTGTTGGCGGCGCCGAATGCCCCGCAGGTTTAGATTTGGGCCGCGGCAAGGGCGCCGCGGCCTGACTGTCCAGCGCCAGAGCGCTGAGGCGGGCATCGACCGTGTAGATCGTGGGGTCATCGTAGGGGCCGTGCCAGTCGACGTTGATGCGTTCAACCAGTCCGCGCGGCGCCACATCGGTCAGTTCGCGCTGCAGCGCGCGGTCCAGCGGCAGGCTGCGTGCGAGTCCCGCCAAGAGGGCCAGATCCAAGTGATCGGCACGCAAGCGGCTCTGTTCGGCGTGCAGATTCGAAGCCTGCCGATGCTCGATCCAGAGGTTGCCGCCGGGCCAGCGCGCGCCCGCGGCGGTCTCGAACTGCAAATGCTGCGTTTGCGCCTCGAAGATGCCACGCTCGAGATGGCCGGCGATGCGCCCGCGCAGTCCACGCAAGGTCAGCGGTTGCAGATCGGGCGCCAGCGTGGCATCGACGGCGCTCAGAGACAAATCGGCGGTCACGCCGGTGAGGGCACCCGCCCGCACATCGGCCCAAACACGCAACGCGCCGCTGCCTTGACGCACTTGCGCGCCGCCAAGCGCGATGTACTGGCCGATCTGGGAGATATCGACATGCGGCAAGTCCGCGTAGATCCGGCCTCTCCAGTCACGCCAGCGGCCGGCCTGCGTTGAAAGCAGCGGCTGGTTGAATTGTCCGCGCAGGCTCAGGCGCGCGCCCCATGCGGGCGGCGGCGTTGCGTCCAGGCGCAGCGCGTGTTTGCGCAGGCCGTTGCTGAGGACGCAATCGACAAACTGCAACAGCAAGGGAGGCGCGCCGCGGCGCTCGTCCGTCCAGCGCACGCTGCCATTGCGAATCACCAATTCGGGTTGCGAGAAAAGCCAGTTGAGCACACTGGAATCGCCCTGATTCGCCGTGGGCACTTCAAGCCCGGCCACATACAGCGCGCCGCGGGCATCCAGACGCACCTCCAGCGCGGGGGCGTCGATCACCAGTTGATCGAAACTGAAGCGCCACAGCGAGCGCGGCGACAGGCTCGCTGTCACGCGTCCCAGGCGCAGCGCCTCGCGTTGTTGTGCGTCGTGCAACACCACATCGCGCAATTCGAAACTGGGGAACAGGTTGTTCGAGCGCGCACTGATAGCGCCAATGCGCACCGGTTCGCCCAGCAGGCGCGTCACTTGCGCTTGTAGGGTTTCACGGTAATCGGCGATTCGCGGCACAATCCAAAAATGCAAGACTGCCGCCGACAACGCCAGTAACAGCCAAGCCGCGACCAGCAAGCGCAGCGCCCAGCGCGCTGTGACGGTGGTCCAGATCAGTAGCCGCGATGGAGATGGAGCAGGCGCCGTGTCTTTCATTCAGAAACGCCAATCAGGGGCTGCCCATATGTCAACCACGGTGACGCGAAGAAGAGTTTTTCAACGCACATGCTACTTAGTGTCCTGTCTCACAAATACCTGTATTCATCAAATCGTGCATTTGTGCACATGGCCGCGTTTTAAATCCTCGCAACACCACGGGGCATGGCCGCCGTTTGTGTTTTACCGTAAATACCGATTCGAGGGCATCCATTTCATTGCGTACGGCGACTTGTAAGACAGGGTGCTAGCGCACAGGCGCACGCTCCGGTTGGGTTTGTCATGTGAGCACGGATTTCCAGATTATGGCTGCCGACTTCACCTCTTCCTCCGTTTCTGCGGGTGATCCACGCCCGCCATCGCTGGTTTCGTACTCGCGCTTCGTACAGCGCGTGCGCCGCCGCTATTCAGACGAACTGGCTTTGCTGCCCGAAGGCGCACCGGTACGCGAAACCATGGCCGGCACTTACCAGGCGTTGCGCGCGCGCGGCCATGAAGTCGGCGCGGCGTTGCGCATCTTGCGGCAGTTGGTGATGGAGCGTCTGGCGGTGCTCGACTGTGAGCGCGCCGCGCCGCTGTCGGATGTGACGCGCGCTGTCACCGAGCTGGCCGAGTTTGCGCTCGAACAGGCCTATCAGCAGGCTGAAGCTGAACTGCAAGCACAGCACGGCGTGCCGCTCACGCACAGTGCAGAGCGCGCCTGCTTATGGATTATCGGCATGGGCAAGCTCGGCGCGCGCGAACTCAACGTCTCCAGCGATATCGACCTGATTTACATCTACGACCACAACGGTGAAACCCGCGGCGATGCGCAAGGGCGCGGCAAATTGTCCACCCAGGAGTATTTCGCGCGCGTGGTCAAACGTCTGTATGCGCTGATCGGCGAGACCACCGAACACGGTTTCGTCTTTCGTGTCGATCTGGCCTTGCGGCCCAACGGCAATTCGGGGCCGAGTGTGATTTCACTGGGCGCGCTGGAAGAATATTTCCTGGTGCAAGGGCGCGAATGGGAACGTTTCGCCTGGATGAAAAGCCGCGTGGTTGCGCCGCACGCTTGCATCGTTGACCGGTCGGTGTTGGCGTTGCGCCAGGTGGTGACACCTTTCGTCTTTCGCCGTTACCTGGACTATGGGGTATTCGAGTCGCTGCGCGATTTGCATCGCCAAATCCGCGGGCAAGCCGCGCGTCACAGCGCGGGCCGGCCCGAGCGCGCCAACGATGTGAAGCTCTCGCGCGGCGGGATCCGCGAAATCGAATTTACCGTGCAATTGCTGCAAGTGGTGCGCGGCGGCCAATACCCCGAATTGCGCACGCGGCCCACGCTCGGCGCACTGGCGCGCGTGGCCAGCGCGAATTTGATGCCCCCGGCCACCGCCGATGCGTTGGCCGCCGCCTATGTGTTTTTGCGCCGGGTCGAGCACCGTATTCAGTACCTGGACGACCAGCAAACGCATGCACTGCCTTCAGGCGACGATCTCGATTGGCTGGCCGCGGCGATGGGCTATTCCAATTGCAGTGATTTTTTGTGCCAGCTCGATGCGTACCGTGAACTTGTCGCACAGGAGTTTGACATTCTGCTGTCGGGCCCGGAGCAGAAAAAACGCTGCAAAAACTGCAAAAGTCCGCAAGGGCATCAGGGACACGAGCGGCGCCGCGATGGCGAGGCGCCGTCCGGCAGCGTAACGCCGGCCGCGGATTGGACCGAGCTGCTCGGGCAGTTGCCTGCTCCAGTGGCTGAGCGTGTTGCGCCTTGGCGCGAGAGTCCGCGCTTTCTCGCGATGCGCGCAAGTGCGCAAGCGCGCTTATTCCAACTTGTGCAGCGCGTTGCGCAGTGGCTGCATGAACCCGACAGCAGCGCGCAAGGCCAAACCGCGCACCATCTGGAAGGGGCCGTCCGCTGGGTCGACTGGATCGAGCCGTTGTTTCGCCGCGAAAGCTACATCGCCCTATTGGTCGAGCGCCCGGTGGTGCAAGACCGGCTGTTGCGGATGCTCGGTGCGGCGCGCTGGCCGGCGCGTTACCTGCTGCAACATCCGGGTGTCATCGACGAGCTGGCCGGTGGCACCATGCTCGATGAGCGTTTCAACAGCGCCGAATTCGAAGACGAGCTCGAGCGCCGTTACGCTGCGCTGCGCCGTATCGATGAGGCCGACGAAGAATCGCTGCTGAACCTGCTGCGCCGCGCGCACCATGCCGAAATTTTCCGCACGCTGGCACGCGACGTGGAAGGGCGTCTGAGCGTCGAACAGGTGGCCGACGATCTGAGCGCGCTGGCCGATACGGTCTTGCGCGTGACCGCGCGCTGGTGTTGGCCGCTGGTGCGCAACCGGCACCGTGAGCAGCCGCGTTTCGCCATCATTGGCTACGGCAAGCTCGGCGGCAAGGAACTGGGCTACGGCAGCGACTTGGATATCGTTTTCGTCTTCGACGACGAGGATGAGCTCGCCAGCGAGATTTATCCGGCCTATGCACGCAAGCTGATCAACTGGCTCACGGTCAAGACCGGCGAGGGCGACCTGTTTGAAATCGACACCGCGTTGCGTCCCAACGGCAACTCGGGGCTGTTGACCACCAGCTTCGCCAGCTATGAAAAATACCAATTGGGCCGCGGCAGCAACACGGCTTGGACCTGGGAGCACCAAGCCATGACGCGGGCGCGTTTCGTGCTGGGCGATCCGGCGCTGGGCGCGCGCTTCGATGCGGTGCGCGAAGCCGTCATCACCGCTCCGCGCGACATTGCCGCGCTGAAAACCGAAATCACCGCGATGCGCGAGCGCGTGCGCGCCGCGCATAGCACGCCGGGTGACCGCTTTGACCTCAAGCACAGCCCGGGCGGCATGGTCGATGCCGAGTTTGCCGTGCAAATGCTGGTGTTGTCGGCCGCGCACGCGCACCGCACACTGATCCCCAATGTCGGCAATATCGCGCTCTTGCAGCGCGCTGAAGAGGCCGGTCTGCTGCCCGCGGGCGTGGGCCGTGCGGCGGGCGCGGCCTACCGCGAACTGCGCCGCGTCCAGCACCGCGCGCGCCTGGATGAAGAGCCCACACAGGTGCCGGTGGATGCGCTCATGCCCGAGCGCGAAGCCATGGCGGCCTTGTGGCGCGCTGTTTTCGGCGCATCCATGCCGCAGTGAAAGGCCCTCCGTGGCCAGGCCTGAGAACCTGTTTACGATTTCAAATGGCCATTTGAAATCGTAAACAGGTTCTAACGCCATCGCCGTTTTGTCTATGCTTGTTGTCTATCCTGCGTCGAAGAAATAAGGAAAACAATGCGCTTCACAAACCGTGCCCTGGGGTGGATCGTCGCAATACTGCTGTGTGCTTGGCTTGCTGGCTGTGCAAGCAGTCCGCGCGGTTTTTGGGGCGGCATGCTGCGCCCGTCCCGTGACGGCGCCCCCGCCGCGCCGCCGCCGAATCTGGCCCAGGTGCCCGATGCCGTGCCGCGCGTTGAGCCCATCCGTGTCACCGGCAGCACCAGCACGCCCTATGCCGTGTTCGGCCAGACCTATGTGCCGATGACCGACGATCGTCCTTTCCACGAAGTCGGCCTGGCCTCCTGGTATGGAACCAAATTCCACGGTGTCAGCACCGCGAGCGGCGAAATCTACGACTTGTATGCCATGACCGCCGCGCACAAGACGATGCCGCTGCCCAGTTATGTGCGTGTGTACAACCCGGCCAATGGGCGCCAGGTGATCGTGCGCGTCAACGACCGCGGGCCGTTCGCCGAAGGCCGCATCATCGATCTGAGCTACGTCGCCGCCTATAAGCTGGGCGTGCTCCGCGGTGTTACCAGCGTCGTGATCGACCGTATCACCAACGATGACATTCGCACCGGCGCATGGATGCGCGACAACAACAACGCCGCAGCAGCGATGCCCCTCGATGCCGCGATGCCCCCCGCCGCCGCGCCTGCGCCCCAGCCCAGCCCCCCAGAGCCTGCGCCGGTGACGCGAGAGCAAGCCATAGAAATGTTCCTTCAGCAGTGAAGTCCCTCCCGTGGGGAGGCCGAGGAGGGATCACATGCGCAGGCGCGTGCGCATGGGGCCCGGAGCCCGATAAGGCCTCGATAGCGCTTCAATAACGCAACAGGGCGTTGAAAAAAGGTGCGCTTTTACGCCATCTTTGATGACTTTTACGGCCCCTTTACCCTGCATTGCAATACTGGCGTCTGCCGCATTGCATGCCTCATGCGTTATCGGACAGCGCCGCTGTGAATTTGACAGGCTGCGCTTTGTCCCGTAGGGTAGGGCGCTGCTCACATTCACTGTGCGGCACAACCACAAGGAGTTTAAATGTCCGCTGAACAAATCAAAGGATGGTTGCGCAATACAGCAATCGTCGCCGCTATCGCAATGCCCCTGGCTGCTGCGGCCCAGCAGACGGTGCTCAACGGCGCTTGCATTCTGCAAGCTGGACCCGGCCCCAACTACCCCGCGGTGGCACAGCTGGGGCCGGGTACGCCGGCCACCGTCATGGGTTGCGTCGGCGGCTATGGATGGTGCGACGTTGTCGTTCCGGGTGGTTTGCGCGGCTGGATGTCCAGTGACTGTCTGGGCTACAGCTTCCAGGGTCTGTCCGTGCCGCTGTTCACCTTGGCCGCGATTATTGGGGTGCCCATCATCACCTTCTCCATCGACAATTACTGGAACAGCTATTACCGCGACCGCCCGTGGTACGTGGAGCCCCGCTGGTGGGGCGGGCGCCGTCCGCCGCCGCCGCCGCCCGGCTGGCGCCCGTCGGCGCCGCCCATGCCGGCATGGCGTCCGCATCAGCCGCCAGCCAACTGGCGTCCGCCGCAGGGACCGGGGATGGGTTTTGCCCCTGGACCCCGCCCGCATCCGCCTGCCATGCGGCCAATCGAGCGCCCGCGACCGCCAGACACCATGCGTCCAATGGAGCGTCCGTATCCAGGCGCTGGGCGTCCCATGGAGCGTCCGCAGCCAGGCGCTATGCGTCCCATGGAACGTCCGCAGCCAGGTGCTATGCGTCCCATGGAGCGTCCGCGGCCAGAAGGACGTCCCCCTCCGCCTGCCGGACGACCGGGCAATAACGGCGGGCCCCCTCAGGATCGCGGCCATTTTGATAGATAGCAAACCGCGGCGCTCGATTTTCTTTATCGTAAAACCCGCTCCGGCCTGAAGGCCGGGGCTGGATCGTTATCGCTCTGCGCTTGAACCTATGGGTCTCTGCGACCTACGGGTCTCTGCCCTTCGGGTTGGGCCGAAATCGGGCGATTGGGCGACCCAGTCGCTTGCATGGGCCCAAAGCCCCTGCGGCGCGCCGTTGGCCACCCACGCATCCCGATTGCGGCCCAACGTGAGCCATTTCAGATCGTAAACAGGTTCTTCGGGCCGTTTTTATGGGCGCGGCGCGGTGGAGAACGATTCCGCGAAGCTCCCGGTTCC
>JAITWT010000137.1 GCA_031285125.1 Burkholderiaceae bacterium
AGAACCGCACCGGCGTGCGCGCCACCTGCCCCGACTGCCACGTGCCCAAGGAGTGGACGCACAAGATCGTGCGCAAGATCCAGGCCAGCAACGAGCTGTGGCACCACATGCTGGGCAGCATCGACACGCCCGAAAAGTTCAACGCCAAGCGCGCCCAGCTCGCCAGCAACGAATGGGCGCGCATGAAGGCCGTCGACAGCCGCGAATGCCGCAATTGCCACGACTTTCAGTCGATGGACTTCGCCGAGCAGAACACCCGCAGCAGCCGTCAGCACCAGATCGCCATGGACACCAACCAGACCTGCATCGACTGCCACAAGGGCATCGCCCACGCCCTGCCGCCGATCGAACAGCACATCGGCGCGCCCAAGCCCAACCCGGCCGATCTGGGCAAGCCGGAAGTGAACCTGCCGCTCAACTGAAGCCGCGCGACGCACTTCGAGCGCACGATCCGGGGTTGCTATATTTATAGTATCTGTATGCGCGATTCAAAAGATGATTTTAATATGTTTTAATATTATTTTCAATATAAATGACGCGCAACCAGCTATCAATTAATGAATTTCGACCGGCTTTGACCTTGCCGGACGGGCTATAATCATCGGCTTCCTTGCCGCACCCCGATCCGACGCCGGGGGCGGCTGTTCTTCATCCACAAGGAGAGTTCATGCGTCATTACGAAATCATCTTGCTGATCCACCCGGATCAAAGCGAGCAGGTTCCGGCCATGCTGGAGCGCTACAAGGGCATGATCGCCGCCGGCGGCGGCAAGATCCATCGCGAGGAGGACTGGGGCCGCCGCCCGCTGGCCTACCAGATCAACAAGCTGACCAAGGCGCATTATCTGTGCTTGAACATCGAGGCCGGCCAGGCCGTGATGGGCGAGCTGGAGCACGCCTTCAAGTTCAACGACGCCGTGTTGCGCCACCTGACGGTGCAGCGGAAAAAAGCCGATACCGGCGCCTCGGCGATGATGAAAACCGTCGAGCGCGAGGAAGCGCGCAAGGCCCAGCAGACCGAGTTTGCTGCCGCCGAAGCTGGCGCCAACGCCAACAACGGTTGATATCACGCTGGATGTGGATGGCCGCGCGGCGCGCCCGTCAACGCCGGCCAACCGGCTGGTATTGACCGCCCGCATTGCCGAAATCGGCGCTTTGCGCTTCACCCCGGTGGGGTTGCCCGCGATTGATCTGCGGCTCGAACACGAATCGCAGTCCGAAGAAGCCGGGCAGCCGCGGCAAGTGAAGTTGGCGCTCAAGGCCGTTGCTTTCGGCGCCGGCGCCGAGCGCATCGCCAGACTGACACTGGGCAGCGCGTGGCGCTGGAAGGGGTTTCTGGCCGTGCACGGCAAAAGCAAATATCCGGTCTTCCACATTCAGGAATTTCAAGAGTTTCAGCAAGATTAGTTTTCAGGAGGTCCTCCATGGCCACATTCAAGAAATCCTTCGGCAAGGACAAGCGCCCCAAGCGCAATACGCAATCGCCGCTGTTCAAGCGCAAGCGTTTCTGCCGCTTCACCGTTGCCGGGGTCCAGGAGATCGACTACAAGGATGTCGATACGCTGCGTGATTTCATCGGCGAGAACGGCAAGATCGTCCCGGCGCGCTTGACCGGCACGCGCGCGATCTATCAGCGCCAGCTCAACACCGCGATCAAGCGCGCGCGCTTTCTCGCGCTGGTCCCCTACACCGACCAGCACCGCGTCTAAGGAAGGAGCACTGAATATGCAAATCATTCTTCTGGACAAGGTTGTCAACCTCGGCGCGCTGGGCGATATCGTCAAGGTCAAGGACGGGTACGCGCGCAATTTCCTGATCCCTTCGGGCCGTGCGCGCCGCGCTACCGAAGCCAACAAGGCCGAATTCGCCGCCCGCCGCGCCGAGCTTGAAAAAGTCGCCGCCAACAAGCTGGCCGAAGCACAGGCACTGGCTGAAAAGCTCAGCGGCACAACCATCAAGCTGACGCAAAAAGCGGGTGTCGATGGCCGCCTGTTCGGTTCGGTCACGAACCACGACATCGCCGAAGAGCTCGACAAGCAAGGCTACAAGGTGGTCAAGTCGCAGGTGCGCATGCCCAACGGCCCGATCAAGATCATCGGCGACAGCACCGTGAGCGTGGCGCTGCACACCGATGTGACGGTTGAAATCGGCGTCACCGTTTACGGCGAAACCGCATAAACCGCGCACGCACAGATCGCTTTTATTCCATTGTCAGATCAAGCGAGACCGATGAAGTCATCGTTTGATAGGGGAATGGAATGACACACATCGCGCCCAACAGCAACGCCGCCTTCGGGCGGCGTTTGTTTTTTTGACTCCCGCGCGCTATCGGCGCCTGTCGCTGCGGCTCGCTTCTCCTTGTGGGGCGTGGAAGAAATCGACTTATTCCACGGACTCCACCATAAACCCACGGTTTATCCACAGGGTTGTCAGGTGACGTGGGGCGCGTTGCTCTTTAGCATGGAAACTTATGTCAGCCCTTCTCTCCCGCACGGATTCCAGCCTTCCCGCCGACCGCGAACTGGCGCAATTGCGCATCCCGCCGCAATCGCCCGAAGCCGAATCGAGCGTGCTCGGCGGCTTGCTGCTGGACAACGGCGCCTGGGACCGGGTGGCTGATCTGCTGGTCGATGGCGACTTTTACCGCCACGAGCACAAACTGATCTACGCGGCCGTTGGCACACTCATCAATGCCAGCAAGCCCGCCGACGTCATCACCGTTTACGAGCAATTACAAAACCAAGGCAAGGCCGAGGAGGTGGGCGGATTGGCCTACCTCAACGCGCTGGCGCAGTACGTGCCCAGCGCGGGCAACATTCGCCGCTATGGCGAAATCGTGCGCGAGCGCGCCATTTTGCGCAAGCTGATTTCGGCCAGCGACGCCATCGCCACCACCGCTTTCAACCCGCAGGGCAAGCCGGTGGCCCTCATCCTTGACGAAGCCGAACAAAAGATTTTTGGCATCGGCGAGGAAGGCTCGCGCATGAAGCAGGGCTTCCAGAGCATGGATCACCTGGTGGTGCAGTTGCTCGATCGCGTCACCGAGATGGCGGACAACCCCAACGACATCACCGGTGTGCCCACCGGCTTCATCGACATGGACCGCATGACCTCGGGCTTGCAAGCGGGCGAACTGGTCGTGCTGGCCGCGCGCCCCTCGATGGGTAAAACCGCGCTGGCCGTCAACATCGCCGAGCACGTGGCGCTCAACGAGGGGCTGCCGGTGGCGGTGTTCTCGATGGAAATGGGCGCGGCCCAGCTGGCCGTGCGTATCGTCGGTTCGATCGGCCGCATTGACCAGAGCCGCCTGCGCACGGGCAAGCTCACGGACGAGGAATGGCCGCGTCTGACCGAGGCGATCGAGCGGTTGCGCAGCATTTCGCTGCACATCGATGACACGCCGGGCCTGACCACCAGCGAGTTGCGCGCCAACGCGCGGCGGCTGGCGCGCCAGTGCGGGCAGTTGGGGCTGATCGTGGTCGACTACCTGCAATTGATGGGCGTTTCCAGCGACATGAGCGACGAGAACCGCGCCACCGCGGTGGGCGAAATTTCGCGCGGCTTGAAGGCGCTGGCCAAGGAACTCAAATGCCCGGTCCTCGCGCTATCGCAGCTTTCACGCGGTGTCGAAAGCCGCACCGACAAACGCCCGCTGATGAGTGACTTGCGCGAATCCGGCGCCATCGAACAGGATGCCGACGTGGTGGTATTCATCTACCGCGACGACTACTACAACAAGGATTCCAAAGAGCCGGGCGTGGCCGAGATCATCATCAGCAAGCAGCGTAACGGACCGACCGGTACCCTCAAACTGGCGTTCCTCAAGCCGCTGACCAAGTTCGAGAACCTGGCCACAGGCGAGAGTGATTTTTAAAGCCTGTTTGCGATCTCAGGCGGGATGAGCCTGTGTGTTGAGTTGCTTGAGTTGCAATCGGTTGTGTTCCCAACAAGGCGGGATGCTGGAGGCATGTAGCCCAAGGCCGATGCCTTCGCACGGGCCGTTCAAAGCGCGTCGCTGGCGAAGTCCGCCAAACGCGAACGCTCGCCGCGCGCCAGCGTAATGTGGCCGCTGTGCGGCCAGCCCTTGAAGCGATCCACCGCGAAGGTCAGCCCCGAAGAGCCTTCCGTCAGATAAGGCGTATCGATCTGCCCCAGGTTGCCCATGCAGATGATCTTGGTTCCCGGACCGGCGCGGGTAATCAGTGTTTTTACTTGTTTGGGCGTGAGGTTCTGCGCTTCGTCGATGATGACGTACTTGTTCAGAAAGGTGCGTCCGCGCATGAAGTTCATGCTCTTGATCTTGATGCGCGAGCGGATCAGGTCGTTGGCCGCGGCGCGCCCCCATTCGCCCGCGCCGCTGTGATCGCCCTTGGCGAGGACTTCGAGATTGTCGTCCAGCGCGCCCATCCACGGTCCCATTTTTTCTTCCTCGGTGCCGGGCAGAAAACCAATGTCCTCACCCATGCCTACCGTGGCGCGCGTCATGATGATTTCGCTATAGCGCCGCTCATCAAGCACTTGCGTCAGGCCCGAAGCAAGCGCCATCAGCGTCTTGCCGGTGCCTGCCGTGCCGGTCAGCGTGACGAAGTCGACCTCGGGGTCCATCAGCAGGTTCATGGCGAAGTTCTGCTCACGGTTGCGCGAGGTCACGCCCCAGACGGCGTTCTTGAGTGAAGCGTAATCCTTGAGCGTTTTGAACACCGCCGTGCGTTCGCGGATTTCGACCACGCGCGCGTACATGCTGGGTTCGCCCGGCGCCTCAAAGTAAACGAACTGGTTGATATACAGCATCGATACCAGCGGGCCGCTAATGCGGTAGAAGGTGCTGCTGCCGCTTTGCCAGCTTTCCACGCGCTTGCTCTGGCGCGTCCAGAAGTCAACCGGCAGCGCGAACGCGCCAGCATAGAGCAGGTCGCCGTCGTTCAGAACCTTGTCGTTCTGGTAATCCTCGGCCGGAAGACCCAGCGCGCGGGCTTTGATGCGCATATTGATGTCTTTGGACACCAGCACGACTTCGCGCGCAGAGCCCCCCGGCGCGCCGGCGGCGTAACGTTCGCGCAACGCATGGACCACGCCCAAAATCTGGTTGTCGGCCTTGCCCCGTGGCAGGCTGGCAGGTAAATCGTCCTCAAGTGCCTCGGTCTGAAAAAACAGACGCCCGCCCGCGCCCTTCTGGCCGGTCGAATCGAGCTTCAGGCCCTTGACGATGTCCGCTCCCCGCGCGGCGGCCAATTGATCGAGCATTCGGCTGGTCTGGCGGCCATTGCGCGCAACTTCGGTCATGCCCTTTTTATGGTTGTCCAGTTCTTCGAGCACGATCATCGGCAGGAAGATGTCGTGCTCCTCGAAGCGGAACAGACTCATCGGGTCGTGCAGCAGCACATTGGTGTCCAGCACAAAGAGCTTGGCCGGGTCTGCAGATTTGACACGCTTGCCCGATTTGACGGAAGCGGCTGCAGCAGGCGTCGAAGCCGGCGTAGGCGCCGGCGCCGGCTGACGTACACCCCGGTGGCGCACGGCACGCGCAGGTCCAGCCATCAGTGCGCCATCTGTTGATGAGACGTCTACCGCAGCGCTGTCATCGACCGGCGCCTGGGGCAACGCGGGCCCATCGCCCCTATCGTCTATCTCACCCAAAGTGCTTTGCGCAGCAGCGCGCACGGGGCCGCGGTGTGTGCGCGGGGTGGAACGACGGGCGGGCGTTGCAAAAGCTTCGGGCGCGAGCAGCGCAGCGCGCCGGGTGGGGGGCGGGGGCAGAGGCATGGGGCGATTCAAGAAAAAAGCCGCCCACGCAGACTGCGGAGCGGCTTTGCCGGGGACGGGAAGAAAGAGGGAATGGGGCCGCGGGTTGCGATCAAGCCGCGGCCTTTTCTTTCTTCAGGGCTTTGACAGCCTTGAGGACCTGTTCCACATGGCCAGGGACTTTCAGCCCGCGCCACTCGACCTTGAGCACCCCATCGGCGCCAATCAGGAAAGTGCTGCGTTCGATCCCCTTGACCTTTTTGCCGTACATGATCTTGTTCTTGACCACGCCGAACATATGGCACATCTTCTCTTCGGTATCCGCAATCAGCTCGAAGGGCAGTTCCAGCTTGGCCTTGAACTCGTCGTGCGATTTCATATTGTCGCGCGAGACGCCAAACACCGTCGCACCTGCTTTCACGAAGTCCTTGTAACGGTCGCGAAACTGCATTGCTTCGGTGGTACAGCCCGGCGTGTTGTCCTTGGGGTAGAAGTACAACACCAGCACCTGACCAAGATGGGAAGTATTGGAAACCTTGATGCCGCCAGTAGCACTGGCCTCGAATTCTGGAATGGGCTTGTTGACAACGATCGCCATGAAACTTGTTATCTCCGCTTGGATTTTCAGCGGAAGCGGGAGGGAGTTTCCCGGCTCTCCCGACTCCAACTGTAATTCTATATTTTACTCCAATCGTAGCATATGGGTCCCCAAGCATGGGCTTGCACGTCGCTGCGCCTATGCTGAAGCGCAGAACTGAAGTGCAGAAGGCCGGCCTGGTGAGTCTCAAGCGGCGGGTTCGATCAGCAGCGCCGCGACCACATGGCGTCCCTCGTGCGCCAGGATGTTGTAGGTGCGGCAGGCGGCTGCGGTATCCATGGTTTCGACGCCGATACGCCGCGCGATCAGCGGCGCCAGCCACGCCGCCGGGGGGAAGCGCAGTCGCGCGCCGCTGCCGAAGATCAGCACTTCACTGCCCAGATCGGCCAGTCGCGCGAAATGCTCGGGCCCGAGTTGCTCAAAGCGCGCGCAGCCCCATGCGGTGTACGCGCCGTGGGCGTTGACGATCACGCTCGATGACACGCGCTCGCGGTTGATTTCGACCCAGCCGGGACCGTGAGCGGTCAGGGTCGGGGCGCTGGATTGGTCGGGGTGGAACTTCATCGGGTTTGGCGGCGGCGAGGCCTTGAGAAAGAAGTATGGAAAAATTCTAAGTTTCCATCACACTCGCCATTCCTCTTTATAAGGGTATCCGCCGAAGGCGGTATTGCCATGAAAACCATCGTCAAATCCGCCAAGCTGGCTCACGTGCTCTACGATATCCGCGGCCCGATCATGGATGCTGCCCGCAAGATGGAAGACGAGGGGCACAAGATCATCAAGCTCAACATCGGCAACTTGGCGCCCTTCGGCTTCGACGCGCCGGAGGAAATCCAGCAGGACATGATCCGCAACCTGCCGAACTCGGCGGGGTATTCGGACAGCAAGGGTATTTTCGCCGCGCGCAAGGCGGTGATGCACTACACCCAGCAACAGGGCATCACGGGGGTGACGCTCGAGGACATCTATCTGGGCAATGGCGCCAGCGACCTGATCGCGATGGCCACGAATGCGTTGCTCGACAATGGCGACGAATTGCTGCTGCCCGCGCCGGACTATCCGCTGTGGACGGCGGTCACGAGTCTGTCGGGCGGGCAGCCCGTGCACTATCTGTGCGACGAATCGAAGGGCTGGCAGCCCGATCTGGAGGATATCCGCGCCAAGATCACGCCACGCACCAAAGGCATCGTCATCATCAACCCGAACAACCCCACGGGCGCGCTGTATTCGGACAAGCTGCTCAAGGCGATCGTGCAGATCGCGCGCCAACACGGCTTGGTGATTCTGGCTGACGAGGTCTACGACAAGGTGCTCTACGACGGCGTCAAACACACCGCGCTGGCCAGCTTGTCCACCGATGTGCTCACGCTCACGTTCAACTCGCTGTCCAAAAGCTACCGCTCCTGCGGCTATCGCGCGGGCTGGATGGTGGTCTCGGGCGACAAGAAGAACGCGCAGGACTACATCGAGGGCCTGAACATGCTCGCCAACATGCGTTTGTGCTCGAATGTGCCGGGCCAGTGGGCCATCCAAACCGCGTTGGGCGGCTACCAGAGCATCCAGGAACTGGTCGGCGAAGGCGGTCGCCTGCGCCGCCAGCGTGATCTGGCCTACGCGTTGATTACCTCGATTCCGGGCGTCAGCTGCGTCAAGCCGACCGCTACCCTGTACATGTTCCCCCGGCTGGATCCGCAGGTCTATCCGATCGAGGATGATCGTCAGTTCTTTCTGGAACTCCTGAAGGAAACGCGTGTGATGCTGGTGCAGGGAACGGGATTCAACTGGCCCACGCCCGATCATTTCCGCATCGTTTTCCTGCCGCACGAAGAAGATCTGCGCGAGGCCATCGGGCGCATCGCCAGGTTCCTGGAACACTATCGGCAGCGGGTCGCCGCCAGATTCGCCGCCAAATCCCCAAAACCATCAACTCCTCCCTCTCCATGAAACCTATTCAAGTCGGCCTGCTGGGCATCGGCACCATCGGCTCGGGCACTTTCGAAGTGCTGGCGCGCAATCAGGAAGAAATCCGCCGCCGCGCCGGGCGGGGCATCGAAATCGCGATGGTGGCCGATCTGGATATCGAACGCGCCCGGCAGATCGTTGCGGGCCACGCCCAGGTGGTCAGCGATGCGCGCGCGGTGATCGCCAACCCGGACATCGAGATCGTGGTCGAGTTGATCGGCGGCTATGGCATTGCCCGGCAGCTGGTGCTCGAAGCCATCGCGGCGGGTAAGCACGTGGTCACGGCCAACAAAGCGTTGCTGGCCGTGCATGGCGCGGAAATTTTCGAGCAGGCGCAACGCCAGGGCGTCATGGTGGCTTTCGAAGCTGCGGTGGCCGGCGGCGTCCCGATCATCAAAGCGCTGCGCGAAGGGCTGACGGCCAACCGCATCCAGTGGGTCGCGGGCATCATCAACGGCACCACCAATTTCATCCTGTCGGAAATGCGCGATAAAGGGCTGGACTTTGCCGCCGCCCTGAAGGACGCGCAGCGCCTGGGCTACGCCGAGGCGGACCCGACCTTCGACATCGAAGGCATCGACGCGGCGCACAAAATCACGCTGATGAGCGCGATCGCCTTCGGCATCCCGGTGCAGTTTGATCAGGCGTATATCGAAGGCATCACCAAGCTGGCGGCAACCGACATCCGCTACGCCGAGCAGTTGGGTTATCGCATCAAGCTGCTGGGCGTCACCCGGCGCATGCCCCAGGGCATCGAACTGCGTGTGCACCCGGCGCTGATTCCCGCGCGCCGTCTGATCGCCAACGTGGAAGGCGCGATGAACGCCGTGGTCGTCAACGGCGACGCGGTCGGCACCACGCTGTATTACGGCAAGGGCGCGGGCAAGGAGCCGACCGCCAGCGCGGTCATCGCTGATTTGGTCGATCTGACGCGCCTGGCCGCCAGCGATCCGCAGCACCGCGTACCGCACTTGGCCTTTCAGCCCGGTGCGCTGTACGACATGCGTGTGATGTCGATGGAGGAAACCATCACCGGCTATTACCTGCGCCTGCGCGTGGCCGACCAAGCCGGGGTGCTGGCGCGCTTGGCCACCACGCTGGCTGAGGCGAGCATCAGCATCGATGCCTTGCTGCAGCGCGAAGCGGACGAAGTCGGCGGCACGGGCAGCGAGCCGCAAACCGACCTGGTCATCCTCACCCACGAAGCGCGCGAAGGCAATATGAACCGCGCCTTGGCTCAATTGCAGGCGCTGCCCGGTGTGCTGGCGCCGATCGTGCGCATCCGCAAGGAAGAACTGGCGTGAATTACCGCTCTACCCGTGGCGACCCAGCGCCGCGCAAATTCTGCGACATCCTGCTGGAGGGCCTGGCGCCCGATGGCGGCTTGTATCTGCCCGAACGCTATCCGCAACTGGACGCCGCCGCGCTGGGGCGGCTGCGCCGCGTTCATGCTGAACAGGGCTACGCCGCGCTGGCGTTTGAAATTCTGTCGCTCTACATTGACGACATTCCGGCCGCCGATCTGCGCGCGATTTGCGACAAAACCTACACTGAGGCCGCGTTCGGCACGCCGCAAATCACGCCGCTGAAAAAACTGGCGCCGGGGCTTTACCTGGAGGCACTGTCCAACGGCCCCACGCTGGCCTTCAAGGACATGGCGATGCAGTTGCTGGGCAACCTGTTCGAGTACGAACTGGCGCGGCGCGGCGCGCAGCTCAACATTCTGGGCGCGACCAGCGGCGACACCGGCAGCGCCGCCGAATACGCCATGCGCGGCAAGCGCGGTATCCGCGTGTTCATGCTCAGTCCGCACGGGCGCATGAGCGCGTTTCAGCAAGCGCAGATGTTTAGCCTGCAAGACGCCAATATCCACAACATCGCCATCGAAGGCGTGTTCGACGATTGCCAGGACATCGTCAAGATGGTGAGCGCCGATCTGGACTTCAAGCGCCGCTATCGTATTGGTAGCGTCAACTCCATCAACTGGGCACGGCTGCTGGCTCAAGTGGTGTACTACTTTGCCGGGTACTTTCAGGCGACGCAGGCCAACGGCGAGCCTGTTGATTTCGCCGTGCCCAGCGGCAACTTCGGCAACGTTTGTGCCGGCCACGTCGCGCGCATGATGGGGTTGCCGATCGAACGGCTGATCGTCGCCACCAACGAGAACGATGTGCTCGACGAGTTCTTTCGCACCGGCAGCTACCGCGTGCGCGGCTCGGCGGAAACGCATGAAACCTCCAGCCCGTCGATGGACATCAGCAAGGCCAGCAATTTCGAGCGCTTCATCGCCGATTTGCTCGGGCGCGAGGGCGCGCGCGTCGCGGCGCTGTTCGGCGGAGCGCTGCGCCGGGAGGGCTGCTTTGATCTCAGCGGTGATCCGCTCTTCGCGCAGGTGCGCGCGCGTTATGGTTTTGTCAGTGGCAGCAGTACGCACGCCGACCGCGTGGCGGCGATCCGCGAGGTGTTCGGCCAGCACGGCGTGATGATCGATCCGCACACCGCCGACGGCGTCAAGGTCGCGCGCCAGCACCTGCGGCCCGGCGTGCCGATGATCGTGCTGGAGACCGCGCTGCCGGTCAAATTCGCCGCGACGATCGTCGAAGCGCTCGGCCGCGAGCCGCCCCGTCCCGCGCCTTTCGAGGGCATCGAGGCGCTACCGCGCCGTGTAACCACCTTGCCTGCCGAGGGCGTACGGGTGAAGGATTTCATCGCGGCGCATTGCGATTGATGCGGCGCCGCTGCAAACCTCGATCGTGACACGATCGAGTCACGTCTGCCGCCGATCGCCCTGGGGCCCGGTCTGGGCCTGTTGGGGCGGTATGGCGTGCAGGCGCGGACGCAGGCGGATTTATACGCAGGTGGCGGCAGGATATTCCCATACCTGCGGTCTCACCCGCGGCGGTGGCCTCAAGTGTTGGGGGTAACAGCGAGGGTGAACGGGGTCACGGCGGCCAAGGTGAGCGCCGTACGCCCGTGGATGTACAAGGGTTGGCCAGCGGCGTAATGGCCGCAGCGCGGGAAGCCATCACGCTTGTGCGCCGCCCCGCGCTGGCGGCGTCAAATGCTGGGGCGAGAATGCGTTGGGGTAATGGGGCAATGGGGTAATGGGGCGAGGGCAGGGCACCACCGGCTGTCGTATTCGGGGGGATGTGCAATGATCCCTCCTCAAACCGTACCTCGCGGAATCGTCATGACACCTTTGTCCAAGCGTAGGCCCTTCGCCGCTTTGGGACTGAGCCTCGTACTGTTTCTTGTGCTGTTGGGCGGCTGCAGCCTTCTGGAACAGAGGGAGGCGGCGCAAACGACTTTTCAGCAAGTGGCGGCAGGGGGAGGCCACACCTGCGGCCTGACCCGTGGCGGCGGTGTCAGGTGCTGGGGCAACAACCGCGAAGGCGAACTGGGCCATGGCGGCGCCGCCGGGAGTCTGACGCCGGTGGACGTGCAGGGGCTGGCCAGCGGCGTGGCGGCCATCAGCGCAGGGCGCTGGTTCACCTGCGCCCTGACGCGCGGCGGCGGCGTCAAGTGCTGGGGCGGGAACGACTATGGTCAACTGGGCGACGGCAGCGCGCAAACCCGGCGCCGCACGCCGGTGGATGTGCGCGGTCTGGCCCGCGGCGTGGCGGCCATCAGCACAGGCCTGTGGCATACCTGCGCCCTCACCATCGGCGGCGGCGTCAAGTGCTGGGGTTGGAACACGCACGGGCAGTTGGGCGACGGCACCGGAATCCAGCGGCTGACCCCGGTGGAGGTGGTCAATCTTGATCATGTCGTGTCCCTCAGCGCGGGGGACACGCACACCTGCGCTGTGACGCGCAGCGGCGGCGTCAAATGCTGGGGCAATAACGGATCGGGTCAGCGCGGTGACGGCGGCTCCGGCTGGGGCCGCCCGGAGCCGGTGGAGGTGGCGGGCATCCATGATGCGGTGGCCGTCAGCGCGGGCGGCGAGCACACCTGTGCACTCACGCGCGGCGGCGTCGTCAAGTGCTGGGGCAGCAATGATAAGGGGCAATTGGGCGATGGCAGCAGGACCACGCGCTGGACCCCGGCGGAAGTGCAAGGCCTTGCCGGCGGGGTGGCGGCCATCAGCGCCGGAGAGATACACACCTGCGCCCTCACCAACGCCGGCGCGCTCAAGTGTTGGGGCGGCAACGGGTTCACCCGAATGGGGGAAGACAGCTTTCTCTGGAATGCGCTGGGCGACGGCAGCGATCCCGATCACGATACACACAGCGTCCGGGGTCACCGCACGGCGCCGGTGGACGTGCAAGGGCTGAGCGCGGGCGTAAGCGCCATCAGCGCGGGGCGGGGCTATACCTGCGCTGTAACCGGCGACGGCGCGATCAAGTGCTGGGGCAGTAATAATTTCGGCCAACTGGGTGACGGCAGCACCGCCAAGCGCCTGACCCCGGTGGACGTACGGGCCTTGCCCGTTTCCCCAATCCAGCAGACGGATGAAAACAAGGAGAGGGATGAAGAATGAAAGTTCTGGGCTTCGCGGGTTATTCGGGCGCGGGTAAGACCACGCTGATTGAGCGCCTCATCCCGGTCTTGCGCCGGCACGGGCAGCGCGTGTCGGTGATCAAGCACGCGCACCACAGATTCGACATTGACCATCCCGGCAAGGACAGTTGGCGACACCGCGAGGCAGGTGCTTTTGAAGTTCTCATCGCCTCCGACCAGCGCCTGGCGCTAATGCGCGAGTTCGAGCAGCCCCTGCGCCCCCATCTGCGCGCGCTGATCGCCACACTCGATGCCCGCGTGGATTGGGTGTTGGTTGAAGGCTATAAACACAATGATTTGCCAAAAATCGAAGTCTGGCGCGCGCTTGCAGCGGATCGATCGCCTCGGCCATCAGAAGATCGGGCGGATAGGGCGGATCGGGCGCGCGACTGCCTGTATCCCCACGATCCGCACGTGATCGCCATCGCCACCGATCGCCCCGACGCGCTGCCGCAACCGACATCGTTGCCGGTGTTCGCGCTCGACGATGCGGATACGCTGGCGCGCTGGCTGCTTGCCCATGCGGCGCGCTTGGATGACGCCAACAAAATTTGAGGTCGAACTTGAAGATAGCCACCTGGAACGTCAACTCCCTGAACGTGCGTCTGCCGCATGTGCTGGACTGGCTTGCGGCCCACCCGGTCGATCTGCTGTGCCTGCAAGAGTTGAAGATGAGTGACGAGAAATTCCCGCACGAAGCCCTGCGCGCGGCCGGTTACGCGGCGACGGTCTTTGGGCAGAAAAGTTACAACGGCGTCGCCATTCTCAGCCGCGCCCCGCTGCGCGATGTGCAGCGCAATATCCCCGGTTTTGCTGACGAAAACGCGCGCATCATCGCCGCCAGCATCGATACACCGGCCGGCGAACTGCGCATTGTCAACGGCTATTTCGTCAATGGTCAGGCGCCGGGAACGGAAAAGTTTGAATACAAACTCCGCTGGCTGCGCGCCCTGCGCGATTGGCTGCGCGATGAACTTGCCGTGCACCCGCAACTCGTCCTGCTGGGTGATTTCAATATCGCCCCCGAAGACCGCGACAGCTTCGACCCCGAAGGGCTGCGCGAGACCATCCACCACACCACCGAAGAGCGCGCGCATTTCCAAGCCCTGCTCGCCCTGGGGCTGCACGACGCCTTCCGTCTGTTTGAGCAACCCGACAAAAGCTACAGCTGGTGGGACTACCGGATGCTCGGCTATCAGAAAAACCGGGGCTTGCGCATCGACCATATTCTTGTGAGCGCGCCGCTCGTGCAGCAAGTCCAAAGCTGCACTATCGACCGCGCCCCGCGTAAGCTGCCCAAGCCCAGCGACCATGCCCCGGTGGTCCTCGATGTCCAGCCGATCCGTTGTTGATCGGGGCCGTGTCTCTGCGCTTCGCTCTTGCCAATCACCATCGATTCGGTGATCGGCACACCCCGCCGGCAGGGCAGACCGTCAGCCGCTCAAACGCCGCAGACCGCCCGAAAAAGTATTTGCGTGAGTCCCATTTGAGTGGATAAACAGAGACTTAGAAGCCACCGGGCGTTGCCATACAGCCAGATACGCGTTACAATCAAAAGCTTTCCGGAAAAACCGGAAGGTTTCACGTTCGCGTCTTCCGCCTCTTCTCTTATTCATCACGCTTGAGGTTGCGCGGGAAGACTTTTTGGGAATCTCCACTCATGCCAACCATCAATCAACTGGTGCGTCAGGGCCGCGAAATCGAACGATCGACTTCCAAGAGCCCTGCCATGCAGAACTCGCCGCAACGCCGCGGGGTCTGCACCCGGGTCTATACCACGACCCCAAAGAAGCCGAACTCGGCCCTGCGTAAAGTCGCCAAGGTGCGTCTGACCAACGGCTTCGAGGTCATCTCCTACATCGGCGGTGAAGGCCACAACCTGCAGGAACACAGCGTCGTGCTGGTGCGCGGCGGGCGTGTCAAGGACTTGCCGGGGGTGCGCTATCACATCGTGCGCGGTTCGCTGGACTTGCAAGGCGTCAAGGATCGCAAGCAGTCGCGCTCGAAGTACGGCGTCAAGCGTCCCAAGAAAGCTTGAAGTCCAGGCGGATTGGTCGCTTAGATCAACCGTTCATCGGTGTCCGGCGCAACACGGGTTGTTGGCGCGTCGGGCGTAGTGACCCCGAACGCGGAATTGTCCGCGCGGGTCGAGTAAGTGAGAGTCCTTCGTTGAAGTTGGCTCTCGCGGCGTATCGCAAACGGTGCGCCAACTGAAGCAAAAGAGGTTAAAAAATGCCGCGTCGTCGCGAAGTTCCCAAACGTGAAATCCTGCCGGACCCAAAGTACGGCAATGTCGAGCTGTCCAAATTCATGAACGTGATCATGGAAGGCGGCAAGAAGGCGGTGGCCGAGCGCATCATTTACGGTGCGCTTGAGTTCATCGAGCAAAAGCAGCCGGGCAAAGACCCGCTGGAAATCTTCACCATCGCCATCAACAACGTCAAGCCGATGGTCGAGGTCAAGTCACGCCGCGTGGGCGGTGCGAACTACCAAGTCCCGGTCGAAGTGCGTCCGGTACGCCGTCTGGCGCTGTCGATGCGCTGGGTCAAGGAGGCCGCCCGCAAGCGTGGCGAGAAGTCCATGGCGCTGCGCTTGGCCAATGAGTTGATGGAGGCCACGGAAGGCCGCGGTGGCGCCATGAAAAAGCGCGACGAGGTGCATCGCATGGCCGAGGCCAACAAAGCATTCAGCCACTTCCGCTTTTAAATTTTTCACCATATTTTCAAACGTGGCTGAAGCCCGACCCGCCCTGATGGCGGGCGGGCTTTCAGACGTTACAGAGAAGGAGTATTTCGATCATGGCCCGCAAAACGCCTATCGACCGCTATCGCAACATCGGTATTTCCGCGCACATCGACGCGGGCAAGACCACGACGACCGAGCGCATCCTGTTCTATACAGGGGTCAACCACAAGCTGGGCGAGGTGCACGATGGCGCCGCCACCACCGACTGGATGGAGCAGGAGCAGGAGCGCGGCATCACCATCACCTCGGCGGCAGTGACCTGCTTCTGGAAGGGCATGGATCTGAACTATCCTGAGCACCGTTTCAACATCATCGACACCCCCGGGCACGTGGACTTCACCATCGAGGTGGAGCGTTCCATGCGCGTGCTCGACGGCGCGTGCATGGTGTATTGCGCGGTGGGCGGCGTGCAGCCGCAGTCCGAAACCGTCTGGCGCCAGGCCAACAAGTACAAGGTGCCGCGGCTGGCGTTCGTCAACAAGATGGACCGCACCGGCGCCAACTTTTTCAAGGTCTATGACCAGATGAAGCTGCGCCTGAAGGGCAATCCGGTGCCGGTGGTGATCCCGATCGGCGCGGAGGAAAACTTCAAAGGCGTGGTTGATCTGCTCAAGATGAAGGCCATCATCTGGGATGAAAGCTCCCAGGGCATGAAATTCAACTACGAGGACATCCCCGCCGACCTCAAGGACCAGGCCCAGGAATGGCGCGAGAAGATGGTCGAGGCCGCTGCTGAGGCGTCCGAGGAGCTGATGAATAAGTACCTCGAAGGCGGTGATCTGTCCGAAGACGAGATCAAGCAGGGTCTGCGCATTCGTACGATTTCCACCGAAATCCAGCCCATGCTGTGCGGTACCGCGTTCAAGAACAAGGGCGTGCAGCGCATGCTTGACGCCGTGATCGACTATTTGCCTTCGCCGGTGGACATTCCGCCGGTCGATGGACTCGACGAGGACGAGCAACCCGCCGCCCGCAAGGCCGACGACGCTGAGAAGTTCTCGGCGCTGGCCTTCAAACTGATGACCGATCCGTTCGTCGGCCAGTTGACCTTCGTGCGCGTCTATTCGGGCGTGCTCAAGAAGGGCGACACGGTGCTCAACACCGTCAAGGGCAAGAAAGAGCGCATTGGCCGCATCGTGCAGATGATGGCCAACGAGCGCAACGAGATCGATGAAATCGTCGCTGGCGACATCGCTGCTTGCGTGGGTCTGAAAGAAGTCACCACGGGCGAGACATTGAGTGATCCCGATGCCCTCATCACCTTGGAGCGCATGGTGTTCCCCGAGCCGGTGATTGCGCAGGCGGTTGAGCCCAAGACCAAGGCCGACCAGGAGAAGATGGGCATTGCCCTGCAACGCCTGGCTTCGGAAGATCCGTCGTTCCGCGTGCGTTCCGACGAGGAATCGGGCCAAACCATCATTTCCGGTATGGGTGAATTGCACTTGGAAATCATCGTCGATCGCATGAAGCGCGAATTCGGCGTTGAAGCCAACGTCGGCAAGCCCCAGGTGGCCTATCGTGAAACCATCCGCAAGTCGGTTTCCGATGTCGAAGGCAAATTCGTGCGCCAGTCCGGCGGCAAGGGCCAGTACGGTCACGTGGTGTTCACGGTCGCGCCGCAGGAACAGGGCAAGGGTTTCGAGTTCGTCGACGCGATCAAGGGCGGCGTGGTGCCGCGCGAGTACATCCCCGCGGTGCAAAAGGGCGTGGAAGAAGCGCTCACCGCTGGCGTGCTGGCGGGCTATCCGGTGGTCGATGTCAAGGTCACGCTGACCTTCGGTTCCTACCACGAGGTGGACTCGTCGGAGCAGGCGTTCAAGATGGCCGCCATCTTCGGCTTCAAGGATGCATGCCGGCGTGCCAACCCGGTCATCCTGGAGCCGATGATGGCCGTCGAGGTCGAAACGCCCGAGGAATACGCCGGTAACGTGATGGGTGACCTGTCGTCCCGGCGCGGCATGGTCCAGGGCATGGAAGACATGGTCGGCGGCGGCAAGGCCATCAAGGCCGAGGTGCCGCTGTCGGAAATGTTCGGCTACTCGACCACGCTGCGTTCGATGTCGCAGGGCCGCGCGACCTATACGATGGAGTTCAAGCACTACGCCGAGGCGCCGCGTAACGTGTCGGAAGCCATCGTCGCCGCGCGAGCAAAATAAAGCGCACCTCCTCTGCCTCCCTCCTTCTCAGGGGGGGGCAGGGGTGAGGCAGTTTCGTGGTCTGCGATTTCATGCCTGACGTTGCCCGTGGCGTCAGATTGAGCAATGAAATGCAGACCTAAAACCAGTACACGGGCCATTGTTCTTTCTAGAGGAAACTGAAATGGCAAAAGGCAAATTTGAGCGCAAGAAACCCCACGTCAACGTGGGCACCATTGGTCACGTTGATCACGGCAAGACCACCCTGACGGCGGCCATCGCCACGGTGTTGTCGGCCAAG
>JAITWT010000173.1 GCA_031285125.1 Burkholderiaceae bacterium
CAGCCCATAGCCAGCGCTATGGGCCAGCGTTGCAACGCCGCAGACCGCCCGAAAAGGCCTCTGCCCTTCGGGTTGGGCCGAAATCGGGCGATTGGGCGGCCCAGTCGCTTGCATGGGCATGTAAGCCCATGCGGTGCGCCGTTGGCCACCCACTCATCCCGATTGCGGCTCAACGTGAGCCATTTGAGATCGTAAACAGGTTCTCAGCAAGCCGGTGTTCGCTTACGCAGTCTTGAAACTGGTGCAAGAAGGGAAAGATGGCGCTTGATGCACCGGTGGCAAAGTACTTGCCGGGCGGCTACAAGCACCGAATCGATCCCAACTTGGTCGACTCAGAAAGCTGAACCTCGAGTGGGGGCTTGGCTGGGGATTAGAGCGCCAAAATGACGATATTTGCCCCTAGGTGTGGTGCCGTGAAGCGCTGCTTGCCTCGGGCGCAAATGCCGTGGCGCTGCATCAGCTTGCGCACCCGTTCCTTGCCCACGTGAATGCCACGCGCGGGCAACCCCCTTCCCTTGCTTGCATTGAACCATTCAGCAAGGGATCCGTTTTTCACGGGCAAAGTCACTGATGCGAAGCGCTGTTTCAAAAACGTAATAAAAGCGCCGTGCGGTACTCAGTGGCTTGCGCATTCATTGTTTTGCATTGTTTTGATATGCCAGCACGATTGCCGTACAACGCGAAATGAGCCGCCCGGATCGCCAGAGGATTTTTTAAAAATGTATACCGTCACCATAGCATTGGGCCAAATTCATCCAAAACCGGCCGCACCGTCCCTACATATTCAACAGTTAAAACTCAATTCAATGCGTTTCGCAAAATTAAAGGGGTACTGTGTGTAAAAACGGTGGGGCGCTTGGCCGATGTGCGGCCATGGGTTCTATCGGGTTGATTCGTTGGATACAGACGCTGGCGCTGCGTTTGCTCTGGCGTTGCGCCGCAATATTGCGGCCAAGACTCGGCTGTCGGCATCCACGGATTTTCGGGCGGTTGAAGGACGAACGGTAACAATCCGGACTAAAAGCTGGCTGTCGGGGTCCACAGATTTTCGAGTGGATGAGCGATGATGGTGTTTGGTGCGATTTTTGCTGGCTTGAGCAACTGCAATTTTACGGTCGCCGTTTTTCTTGTTTAGCGAGTGTTTTGCAGCGCTGACGTGTGCGGGCCTGTCTATTGGATTTTTGGCGGTTTTTATAGCAGGCGAGGGCGCCAGGGACGCAACCATTTTTTTGCTATTGACAGCATCCGTGTGATGATCGGCTGGCTTCACTAAGGGGGCCATGATGATCTTGGCTGGCCCCAGCTCGGGCGCCGCTGCCGAAGTCTCTGGGGGGGGGGCCGCCACAACATTGGTGCTGGGGGTGAGGGTGGCTTCCTGCGAGGCCGTGGTTTGCACAGGTGTTCCGGCGGGTGGCTGCTGTTCGGTCAAGAGGGTTGGATCGCGGTGTGGCGACGTGCTCTGATGGCTTGTCCAGTACGCCCACACTGCAACACAGACAACGGCTGCAATGGCTGTTCCTAAAAAAACGCGGCTCAATAGCAAGCGCTTACCCGATGGCGTCGCTCGGGCGGACTGACCTTCGAGGCTGGCCAAAACGCGGGTGGGTTCGGAGGGCGGTTGTACGCCTTCACCTTGCGTTTGCGCGGGTGTGGGAGGGTCCATCAGACTAGGACGCGCGCCCACAGGTTTTTCATTCTGTGAATCGATCATGCCGTTTTCGTTGTGTGAATCGATCATGTTCTACCTTTGATTATGTGCCGACATTTTCCAGTATAAGATAGAAGTCTGCATAGCAGCATTTGGATTTACCGCATCCTAAGACCATTCAGCAATTTTGACTGCTCGTATTCATTCGCCCTGAATTTCGCTTTGTTTCTGTTCGTACTGTTTCTTTATTTTGTGCTCGCAGTCGTTCTTGTGGCGGGCTTTCTGCTACCTGAGTTGAGGCAGCGGATCTTTGCCTACGTGGGGCAAGGCGTTAATACTGTACTGGCCGTGCTACGCCGTTGGAGCGACGCTTGCACACAACTGGTGGGCGCTTTAGTTAGGACTTTTGGGTATGCAGGAACCTCGTTCGAGCGCTTCGTGATCGAGCATCGGCTGCTTTGGGGCGGGACTGCGGGGGTGCTGATACTGTCCGTCCTGATCGGCATCGTGTTCGGTCAGCGCAATGTCCTGTTCTTTGACGATCAACCTCGCGACATTGACCCCAAAGTGGAGGCGCTCCTCAAGGGCGAGCAGCTTGTGCCGCCGCCGCCATTGCCGCCCGAGGTATTTGCCACCGCCGAGGTCGAACAAGTTCGACCGTTGACCAAAGAAGGCAGCCGCGACTGGGATGTGCTTGATGCCGACTTTCGCAATCGTCTGCTCATGGTCTATCGGATCATGAAGGAAAAGTACGGCTATGACCTTGCGCTGCTTGAGGGCTATCGCAGCCCTGAACGCCAGGCCAAGCTGCTTGCGCTGGGCGGTAATGTGACCCGTGCGGGCGCCAACCAAAGCTACCATCAGTACGGCTTGGCTGCTGACAACGCGTTCTACCGGGATGGCAAGCTGGTTATTTCCGAAAAGGATTCATGGGCCATGGAGGGCTACCGGCTTTATGGAGAGACTGCGGAGTCCGTCGGATTGGTGTGGGGTGGGCGCTGGTCTTTCAAGGACTATGGCCATGTTGAGTACCACAAGCCGGGTTTTAAGCGGCCTCCTAAAAACTGACCGGCGAGCGAATGGCCGCGGCGAGGCGGCTGCTGTTGAATGTTGCGCCGGAAAACACTGCGGTGCTGATCATCGGCGCAGGTAAGATGGGAACTCATATTTTCAGGAGGGAGATTCAATGGCGGAACGGCCCATTATTCGCAAAGGCGATCCAACCACGCATGGCGGCGTGGTGCTTGAAGGCTTCGAGCAATTCGACATCTATGGCAAGCCCGCCGCGGGTGTTGGGCACAAAGTCTCGTGTCCGCTGTGTCCGCCAGGGGTTCACGTTATCGCCGAAGGCTGTCCTGGCTCGGAATACCACGGCATACAGCTCTCCGTCGAAGGCATGCTGACATCTTGCGGCGCCGCTTTAATTTCGACGCAATTCACGGCCTTGCTGGATGCGCCGGACGGGGCGGGCGTGTCCTTCGCCGTCCCCGCAGGCGTGCCGCTTCCGAAGGAAGCCGCGCCCGAGGGTGAAAAGGATTACGACCAGCATTTCCATCTCCTCGATGAACAGACCGGGGAAGCCTTGGCGAACCGACGCTACAGGATCACCGTCAACGGCGTGGCTTTCGAGGGCAGAACCGATGGTGACGGGAAAACGCGCAAGGTGGGTGCGAACGCGCCCCACGATGTGACGATTGAAGTCTTTGCGGAGGGCGACTAATGGTTGCCCCCGCTGCTGCTGTAGTGATCGTCGCGGCCACGCTGACGCTCAAGTCGGACACCAAGCCGGTCACGGTCTATATCCAGAAACCCCGCGGTACCTTGTACTGGGGCGGGGCGGGCTTGGACGGCGACTATATCCAGCCGCAATTGCAGGCCTTCATCAAGGCAGGCATCAAGAATGTCAATGCCGGCTTGACGAACACAGGCGGGCACGGCCTGCCAAAGTTTGCGAAGCCAATAGGCACCCTCATCGATGCCATTCGGGCGGGCTTGCCGATTCGATACGAGGACGGTGGCGAATGGACGATCTCGAAAGGCATGGACGCCAAAGAAGGGCAGTTCAATCTGATCGGCTATTCCTACGGATCTCTGTTGGCCGCACAAACCGCCCATTTCTATGCCAAGCAAGGGCACATCATCGACCACCTGGTGTTGATCGCATCGCCGATTGATGCGGACTTTCTGGCGAAGCTCCAGAACAGCAAAAATATCAGGAAGGTCACCGTCATCAATCTGACCGACAAAGGCGACCCGCTGTACGCCGGCATCAGCCAGATGGCGCTTTTCGAGTCAATCCCGAAGCTGTCCAGCCAATTCGCATCGAAGAAGGGGGAAGGCCATTTCTACTACGCGGATGTCATTCCCAATTCTTCCCAGCGCTGGAAGGCGCTTGCCGAAAAGGTTTTCAATGAAGGCGTCCGCTAGCCCTGCGTTGTGGGTTGTTCGCGCACTGAGCGTCTTGACGGTAGCGGCAATACTGCCGTGGGCATGGTCCTTGATGGCGTACCCCATTAATAAAGGGACGGTCTATGTAGGCCCCATCACGCTGTGGATGGCAGTGTCGATGACGCTGTGGTTCCTATTCAGCGTGATGAGTGTCTTGACGTCAATCTGGGTTTACTTCCGGCACCCGGGTGAGCGTCGGCAAGCGTGGTATTCGTTCGTCGCCGGGCAGTGTGTTTTCATGCTGTCGCTGGCTGGTTGCGGAACCGCCATCAATCGCGTCATAGAAGGCCAGTGGCCTTCGACCTTGTACGAGTTGGTGTACGTCATCGTATTCGTTGCCGGCCTCGTGATTTCCCTTCGGGGGCTGTGGCGCAAGTAGGGCCAGCGCGCTGGGATGAAGGGCTGCGAGGGTTTGGCGAGGACGGTGGCCTTGGCTTTCCGCGACTTCTGCTGCGCGGATGTTGTTCCCCATGCTTCCCAGCGCTGGAAGGCGCTGGCCGTAAAGGTTTTCAATGAAGGCGTCCGCTAGCCCTGCGTTGTGGGTTGTCCGCACACTGAGCGTATTGACGGTGGCGTCAATACTGCCGTTGGCGTGGTCCTTGACGGCGTATCCGATTGACAAAGGGACGGTTTATGTAGGCCCCATCACGCTATGGAGCGCGGTGTCGATGACGCTGTGGTTCCTATTCAGCGTGATGAGTGTCTTGACGTCAATCTGGGTTCACTTCCGGCACCCGGGTGAGCGCCGGCAAGCCTGGTATTCGTTCGTCGCCGGGCAGAGCGTTTTCATGCTGTTGCTGGCCGGTTGCGGAACCGCCATTTTTCGCGCCATAGAGGGCCGGTGGCCCTCGACTTTGGGCGACCTGGTGTTCGTCACGGCAGCTGTTGCCGGCCTCGTGATTTCCCTTCGGGGGCTGCGGCGCACGTCAAGCTTGGCCGGTCATGATTTGGATTTCGGACAGGCTGGCCGGCAAGAATCCTCAAAGGCAGACCGGCCCGCTCGTTGAGCAGGCCGGTCATCTGGGTCATATGTGCACCGCGATGGCGTTGTTGGGCCGCAGATTACCCGGGCTTATTCAGCCGGAATTCAATGCGCCGGTTCCGCGAGCGGCCCTCATAGGTGTCGTTGGATGCCACCGGCTGATCAGGCCCTACGCCGCTGGTGCTGATGTTG
The DNA here is from genome assembly GCA_031285125.1 of Burkholderiaceae bacterium. GTDB lineage: Bacteria > Pseudomonadota > Gammaproteobacteria > Burkholderiales > Burkholderiaceae_C > JAITWT01. The sequence continues at coordinate 5,271 of JAITWT010000173.1, forward strand.
GCGGGATCCATGCCCTTGTTGACCAAATAGCCCTTCACCGTATCGGCGCGCGCCCGGCTCAACGCCAAGTTGGCGACGCGATTGCCCGAATTGTCGGTGTGGCCAATGACGGTGACCGACTTATTGACGAGCTTGGATAAAACCGGGATCAACGCATCCAGCACGGCCTGACCTTTTGGAGTCAGCGTGGCGCTGCCGGCCTCGAACTCAATGATGCGGTTGGCCAGCGCATTGTCGAGTACGGCTTGCTCCTGCACGGGCACGCGCAGGCCGTTCTTGATGGTGTAAGTCGGGTTCAGCGCGGCGGCCATGTCACTGATGACTTTCTGGCGCAGCGCTTCGTTGCCGACTTCGCCGGTCACCGCGATCTGTGTGCCATCGATCTGCATCTGCCCGCGATGAATCTGCCTGAGCGTTGGCGTCAACAGCTTCTGGATATTGGCGGCCCAATTGGTGGGGGTACCCACCGCGTTGGTGATCTCAATGCGATCGACCACATTGGCTGCGCCATACACTTGTCGCAGCTCGGTTAAGACGGTCATGCGCGTGGCTTCGTCGGACACTTGGCCGCTGACGATCACTTGTTCAGCCGCAGCAGGCGGCGTGCTGTTGCCTTCGATGCGGGCGCCAGACGCCGCAGACTGTGCGAACGCAGCAGGGAGCATCATGGCCGACAGTAACAGTGCAGCGCAAATCGCGCTAGCACCACGGAATGTGCGCGGCGTTGGCGAGTGGTTCATTTCATGCCCCAATGAAGACTTCACGGAAAGCGCTCAGCACCACGGAAAGTGGAAGTTGCGGCTGGTCCAGATAACTGACCAGTTTGTACAGGGCGTAGTTGCTGTGCACACTTTCCTCCACCCATTCGGGGTTGTCGATTTCGATGTTTTGTTCGGCATAAACTTGCGGATGCATGACCCCATGCAGGCTGCGCGGCGACAGGCCATTGAATCCGATAACCAGGCGCGGGCGTTGTTGCACGGGGCAAACAAACAGCACGAGTTCGAAATCGCTCTTGGCGAAGAACTGGGCCACGATGTCAAGCCAGAGGGCGGCGATCAAGTCCTGATAGGCCGGATCGCGCGGCAGGGGCAAGGTCAAACCTTTTTCGAGGTGAGTCACGCCGCTGGCCATCACGGGCTGCAACAACAATCCGAGCGCCAGAATCAGCCGGCGCACAGAAACCCCGTGGCCGTCAAAGTTCAGCATTTGCTCAATGCGCAACAGACTGTGGCGTTGGGTGAAGTTCGAATAAGCGGTGTGGGCTTGGGTGGCACTGAAGTCGGTCTCAACGCCAAGCGCCGCGTTATCCAGACGCTGGAGTTCGGCTTCGGGTTCGCTGGCATTCACCAGCTTGTTCACGGCGCCTTCAGTCTGGCGCCACCAGGGGCCGAGTAACAGCGGGGCGTTGATCATGAAATCGAGCGATCGTTCCACGTCGAGCTGCACTGCAGTCAGAAATGGATAGCGGCGGCCCGAACCATCGGCGCTGGGCCGCAAATGGCCGGCAAGGGCCAGTCGGCTGCGTGAGCCTACACAGGCAAAGTGCAACGCGGGATGGGCATCATAGATAAGCTTCCAGCGCGGGTCTTCAGCCAATAATTCGATGCTTTGGGCGACCCAGTTGTCAAGAATCTTCAGGATCTGCGGGTTATGACGGCCCTTGACGAAATCGCCGCGCGAGGGCAGCTTGCCAAAATATGACATTGGCTGTGCTGGCGTATTCATTTGACGTCTCCAGCGGTAGCGGTGGCGGTGGTGGCCGCAGCCGCAGCCCCGGTTCCAGCATTCTCCGCGCCAGCCGGTGGATTCGGCACGTTAATTTCGACCACAGAACTGGGCAGGACCGTGCCGCGCAGACCTTTGCCCTGAGGAGATTCATTGGAGGCATTGGTCTGCGCGCTTTGTACGACGCGCAGCCGCACTGAAACAGAAGTGCCGTCGCGTGCCCATGTCAGTTCAAAGCTGCCGTCGGGCTGACGCGTGCGTTGAGCCGTGTTGAGCAATCGCTCCAGACCAAAGTTGCCAGGTTCATTAATCAGTTCAACAGTGCGGCCGTCAAAGGTCGTGGCCAAAATCTTAGAGCCTGGCGTGCCTTGTGCGTTGGGCCAGACAAAGTTGGTCCACTGCGGCGGCGTGTTCCGATAGCGTAGTTGTTGACCGTCAATTTCGATCAGATACTCAGTCAGGCCGGAAACGGGTTGCGGCAGGATTTGAAACAGCGTTTGGGGCTGGCTGGTCCCTGCCACGGCGGCGCCTGACAGCGGCGCGACCCATTGCGGAAAGCTGGTCACGAAATCCGGTTTGAGTGTCAGACCCTGGTCAGCCCATGCGCGAGGGGAAAGAAGATCGCCGCGACGGATGATTAGCGACCCCATGGCGCTCGTGATGAACTTGCTCACCGCGCCCTCGGGGCCGAACACCTGAGCGATTTCGTTGGGCGCAGCTTCCATTTTGGCGGTGGCGGCAAAGGGGTACTTGGTCGCCAGCGACTGCTGGAATAACTGATAGACCTGCGCGTTCCAAACCTTGTTGAGCTCAATGGCGGTGGGCTGGATAATTGCGGCGTAGGCTTGGATCAGCGGGCGCACGAGCAACGGGCGTAAGGCTTGGCGCTGCGAAGCGTCCATGCCGGTGAGCATCTGCTCGTCGACGTACTTGAGCGTTTCGGCCAGCTCCGAGCCGTTGCCCTCGAGCGTCTGCTGCATGAGCTGGAGTGCGCCAGGGCCCGGGTCGCCTTGGTTCTTGATCTGGTTGAAGCGCGTGCGCAGCTTCGAGAGATTGCCGAGATAGCCGCGCAGCAATGAATTGTTGTCGCGCTCCATGACGATGCGGCCCACCCCCGCGAATTCCTTGCCGATGGGGCCCACTGGGATTTCGCCGGCGTTATTGGCGTTGACGTTGAGGTTGACATCAAGCCTCGAGGGTTTGGCCCGGCTGAAAAGATTCTTAACCCAATTGACAAAGCCGGTACGCGCTTTCTGCAGGCCCGCATTGACCAGCGAGGGATTGTCCCAGGAGGTCTGTTCGTAGACGGTTTCCAACACCTTGCGAATCGGCGAGTTCTGCGGGTCGCCGAGTTGATTCATGGCATTGACGGCCTGGTCAAAGCCCCCCAGGTCGCGCACTGCGACGCCTTGCAGGAAGTGGCTCCACTCCTTGGCGTATTCGGTCTTGTACATCGTGACCAGCGTCTTGCGGATCTGCTCGGGACTGCCTTCGAGCGTGAGGTCGTCGTTGGCGGCCACGTCGAGCACCCAGTCGCGGGTGCTGGTTTCTTTGTTGGCGGCGTCACGGATGGCTTGGTCGACATACTGCTGCCAGGCCTCTTTCGTGAAGGCGCCTGAAACCATGCTGCTGCCGGCCACCACGCTGTCGGTTTCTCCTTCGGCGGTACCCAGGATGCTTGTGACGGTCATGGGGGCAAAACGGGTGGAGGCGCGTGCCTTGATCTCGGCGTAGACGCGCTCGCGCGCCGGCATGCCGCGCACCACACTGCGCAGGCTGTCGCGGGTCTGCTCGATCAGCGCGAGGTTACTGTCGGACAAGGTCGGCCAGTTGTCGTCATTCACCCGGCTCAGGTAGAAGCTAATGGTGCGTTCGGCGTCACGAATGACTTCCTGCCTGGACATGTCGCCGCGGTTGGCTTCGAGCCAGCCGCGCCAGAAGCGCGAGATCTGGTCTGTGAGGTGCGCCGCTTCCACGCGTCGTTTATCGGACAGCATGAGGTAGGTCTTGAGCGCGTTATAGGCGTCCTGCGCATCGGTCGGTGAAGCCCGCGTGTACAGGCCATCGGCGCCAGCAGATACCGCCGATGGCGTAGGCGATTGATCCGCCGTTGCAGGCGCAGTGGCCTCGGAGGTGGGCGACGTCTGCTTGAGCAACTCGGGTTGAGCGTTGACCTGCTGTAAAAAGGCCTGCAGGTTTTCCGATACAGGCGCCAGCATCAACTGCTTGAGGCCGGTGTAGTACTCGGCCACCAGCTTGTCCTCGAGCCGGTTGCCTTGGTAAAGCCCGAGTGAAAGCGCCAAGGGCCGGTCGTCGCGGAATTTGTGCAGCTGCTCGATGCGGTCTTGCAAAATCCCCAGGGCCTCGAAGCGGGCTTGCAATCCCGTGTTGTTGGCTTGCAGCTTGACGACTTTTTGCAGATCGGCCTGGACGTTTTCCGTCAGTTGCCTGTTGCCCAGGTACGACCAGGTCCACCCGCCGAACAAAAGGGCCAGCACCACCACGAAGGAAGAAAAGCTGATATAGCGCAGCCGTACCTTGGCCGGACTCGCGAATTGCCGCACGGTCTTGCGGTCGGCAAACACGACCTTGGAGAACAGGTCACGCAGAAAAAAACCATTTTGTGAATGGATTTCCTTGGTACTGTCGCTTGAGTCCGTCAGCGTCAGCCCGAAGCGCGCGGCGATGCGTTCGGTCGACAAGCTGCGCACAGTGCTTGCTTGCACCGCGCTGGTGAAGTAGAAGCCGCGAAAGATGGGCTTGAACTGGTAGGGGTTGACCTCGAACAGCGTGGCCAAGAAGGTGCGCAGCGTCGGCTTGGTGCCCGCGAACTCGAGCGGGAAGATCATCAGTTCGGGTGACGGCGTGGCATGGCGTTGCGCGGCCATTTTGGCCACGCTGATTTCTTTGAGGCCGGCGTAAAGCTCGTCGAAGCGCTTGTCGAACAGCGCCATGACATCCTGCTTCTCGTCGGGCTCGTAGGGTAACGAAGCGCCCCAGACGCGATCACGCTCGACCTTGTCGTTGTCGCCAAAAAAATCAACGAAGCCGGTAATCAGATCGGCCTTGGTGAACATCACGTAGACCGGCGCGAAGATCTCCAGCCGCTCCGTGAGCTCCTGCACGCGTTCGCGCAGGTTCTTGGCCAGATTGATCGCGAACTGCGGCGAGTTGCTCATCAGCTCGGGAATGCTGGCCGTGACGACGATGCCGTTGATCGGCGCTTTGGGCCGGTACTTCTTGAGCAGGCTGAGGAAACCCAGCCATTCCTGACGTTGGTCCTGCTCGACTGAATAGCGCCCGGCGGTGTCCAGCACAATGCCATCGGTAGAGAAGAACCAATCGCAGTTGCGGGTGCCGCCAATGCCCTGAATAATGGCATTGCCCTTGTCAGCGAACGGAAACTGCAGGCCTGAATTGAGAATGGCCGTGCTTTTTCCCGCCGAGGGATTGCCGATGACCATGTACCAGGGCAGCTCGTACAACGCGTCGCGGCCCGACATCTGGCCGATCTTCGAGGATTTGATGGTCTTGACGGCTTCAACCATGCGGCTGCGCAGTTCCTCGACCTCGGCTTTGCGGCTCGGATCGATGGTTTTGGACTCCTTGGCGGCGGCGGCTTCAGTTTCTTTTTCAAGCACTTCGTTGAACTTGCGTGCTGCCGCGCGCTTGCGCAGACGGCGCACCGCCCAGATGAGGAGCCAAATCAACAGCAGCACACCGAATACGGCGGCAGCCCAGATCAACCCGATTTCGAGTACTTCGGCGCCCAGCAGCAGAAATGCCGCTAACACAATAGCGCCGAGGATCGACAGGGTGCGTGAATCGGTCAGAAAGGAAAGGAATCGCCGCATGGGTCAGGTGTCAATGGGGGGATCGTCTGTGAGCGTGTGAAATCGTGGTGCCGGGTTGCCTGCGAGGCATCAACCGGAGCCATCGGCCTCTGGCTTTGCGGAGGTGCCCAGCAAGTCCTCAAGCAGCGAGAGCTCCTGTTCGTTCTTGATGACGTTACGCAGCCACGCATGCAAGGGCATATCGGCCCAGCGCGCGGCTTTTTTGGCCAAGTAAGCCGCGGGGCTGGAGGGTTCGGTGCGTTCGAAGTACTGCGCGACTTCCTTGAGCTGAGCAATGGCATCGGCCCGATTGCGGATGCCTGCGCCACCACGCATGGCGGAAGATGCGCTGGCGTTACCGAACATGGCCGGGTCGCTGAGGGAGGCGTTGGCGTCGTCGCGGATGGCGGATTGGCTTGGGTCCTGGGGTACAGCAGCAACCAGCGAAACGCCGGCATCCTTGGCAAAGCGCTCGACGGTATGAAGAATGTTGATCAGCGTCTCTTTGACGGCGCTGAAACTGGCGCCTTCGGATTTTGTTTTTTCATCGAACACCTGCTCGAAGCGCGAAACAGCTTCCTGGCAGGCGGGCACCTCGGCGTACAGACGCTGCCAAAACTCGCCCGGCGTGGCATGGCGCACCCGATCGAAGTCCTCGAGCGTGATCTTGTTCTGTCGCAGGTCATTGGCGTCTGCGGGGTTGCGCTTGATCTGGCGGTCGAGTTCGACGGCGGTGTCCCATTCAAGCAAGCCGTAGCGCGTGGACGCGTTATCGACGATCGGGATGCGCCGCAGCAGTTCCACCGAACGCGGCACCAGCCATGCGATGCTGCCCAGACGCGTATCCATGTCGCCCTCTTCGGGCAGAGGATGAATCTGTTCCCAGTAGCGCTCGCACAGGCTCGCAAGCAACCGGTAGCCGTCGCGCAGGCCAACCAGACCGCTTTGCTGAACCCTGGCCTCGGTGAGCCAGACAGCCAAGCGCAGATCCTTGGTCGACTCGCGCAGCAGGCGGCTGCTTTCTTTGGCGACAAAGGGCCAGTCAGCCTCTTTGAGGTCTGTGATCCAGTCGCCCTGTTCGAGCGAAGGATCGTCTTGTTGGCGCGCCTGCTGAATCGCGTCGAACTGAGGGGAAAACAGCATGTCCTCACCACAGGGGGGCGATTCAGGGACGGGGGCGAGCAGGGCTTCGAGGTCGAACATGGTCAGACGGAGCCTCCCCTGGAATTCAAGCGTGGCATACAGCTTTGATGAGAAAGGTTGAGCGCCTTGGATTCAAGGCAAGGAGATGGTCAGATTGGCCTGCTTGGGGCCAAGGCGCACGATGTCGTTGTAGCCCGCCAGCATCGACTGCGTGCTTTGGCCCAGGTAGGTGGACAGGCCGATAAACCCCAACAGCGCGATCAGCGAGAATATGGCCGCCACCACCCATTGCGGCGCCTCTCGGCGCAGCGTGTGCGAGATCTGGTCGGGCAGCGGCCAGTGCGGCGCCAAGGGTGCGCGCTTGCCCTTGATGTTGGCAATTTCGTCGCCCAATCGCGCAATCAGGTAGCTCAGTTTTTCCTGGCCGTCGAGGATGTACTTGCCCTGGAAGCCCAGCAGCAGGCACATGTAGTACACCTCGAGCGCCTGCACGCGCGCGGCACCCTGGGCGCGCAGCCTCTCGAGCTTGTCAAAGAAGATCTCGCCTGCGAGGTGGTCGCCGAACATCGTCAGCTGCAGTGGGCGACGCTCCCACTCGCTGTGGATCGTGAACTCCGGGGTCGCCAGCACGGATTCATCGATCGCGGCGCAAAACGCATACTTGGCGTCGTAGATGTCCTCAGCGCTGGCGCCGAGCTTTTTGGCATTGCGCTCGAACTCGGCCAAATAGTTGCGGATGCTGCCAAGAAACGGCTCGGTGTTTGCAGGCTGCTGCTTCTTGCGCAGCAGGAACAGCATGACGAAGCCGTCGTAGAGCAGGTCAAGCAGACTGGCATCCTCGTTGGGGAGGGCGCCCATGGTAACCAGCGTGGAAGGCGGCGCATCGGCGCCGAGCAGGGAAGGGGGACGCATCGTACTCATGACATGACTGCGAGCAGTTCGATATGAAGGTCGGCAATGCCCGTGGGCGTGTAGATGGCCACGCTCTGCGCCTGGAGCATGCGCTCGTACAACGGGCTCTTGGTGTCGACCGCAAAGTAGCAGGCGCCGGCCTTGATGGGGATGGCGGGTGGCACCTGCGGCGCATAGCTCAAGCGGACGCCGGCCATGGCCGAGAGCACCAACTTGTCGACATCCTCTGGCGCGCCGATCTTGAACTGAGCCGGCACGGTTTCTACGAGCTCGGCCACCGGCAGGCTGGCCGTGACCGAGAGGTAGAACACGGTTTTTTCATCGATCTTGCCCGAGTCCAGGTGGCCCACATGGAACGAGCGGCGCGTCTCGGTCAGCGCAATGGCGAAATAGCGCGTCGAGATCACCGTGTCCAGCAGATCACGAATGATGCGGTCGATGTCTGCAAAAGCTTTCCCGGGCGCTTCGTGGTTGTAGGTGGGCAGATCGGTCAGGCTGTAAGTCTTGGCGAAGGTCATCAAAGCCCCGGCCAGGCTCAGCAGCTCCTGGAACAGCCGCTCGGGGTGCAAGGCCGGATGACGAAACAGATGCGACAGCGAGGCAAAGGCCGCGTTGGCGGTGTGCAGCAGCCAGAACGACGCAACATCGCCCGAGCGGAATTCGATGATGTTCTTGCTGGGCTCGCGGTGCAGGCCATACAACGAAGCCACTTTGGCCTGCAACACGTCAAGCAGGCGGCGCAGCTGTTGGTAGATGGCCACTGAGGTGTCGATACCGATACAAGGCGGCACGAATTTTTCGTCGAGCGCGAAACTGCCCGTCGCCGTACGGCGGATACGAATCACGGGCACCGACAGGAATTGCTTGCGCGGCTCGGTTTCGGCCAGCAATTTGACCGTTTTGCGCAGATACACGACCTCGGCTTCGACCGCATCGGTGTACAGATCTTGGGATTGCGCCGGAGAGGTGACGTAGCGCGCCGCGAAAGCGGTATCGTCAGGGCCGGTGCTGTTGCGCCCGAGCTCCCTGACCGGGTGCAGTACGAGATAGAAAGTGATTTCGTTCTGGCCCGCCTTGAGCGTCTCAAGCGCGATCGGCGGTGGCAAGGTATCGGCCTGCGGCGCTGAATAGGGCTCGCCATCTGGAAATATCACGGAGAGCTCGGAGGCGCGCAGCATACCGTTTTCGAGCGCATCCAGGTCGAACTTGACCGAGCGTACCCCCCAGTAATAGGGATGCAGCGATTGAGCCGTGTTGTGTAACCGTGCCTCGTGGTACGCATCTTGGCGTTGGAAATGCTGGGGGCGCAGGAACAACCCCTCCCCCCAAAGAACTTTGGCAGCGTAGCTCACCTTATTTATTGAACTTTCTTTGATTGTTGTGAAACCCGCGCAGCGCGAGCTGCGCGGCAGTATCTCATACTGCTTGGGAATGACACACGACAGGCGTCAGCAAATTCGGTGGTGCCGTCTCGGCGGTGCCGCCGGTATTTTGCGCGGGCACAATTGTTCCGCGCGTCACGGTCAGCGCGCAGGCGTGAACGCCGATCAGAATGCCGCTCGGTTCTGACTTGGCCGCATCGAAAGCAAAGCGCCAACGCTGTGGACTCGGAGAATGGAATAACACCACGAAGCCCAGAGCGCCCGCTGGGCGCGGCACGGTCTCGGTCCAGCTGTATTCCTTATCCGGTATGAGCGTGATCTCGCGACTTTCGATCAGAGTGTCACCGAGCTCCTGTTTGTCGCGTCCCTGCGTCACGAAAGTATCGAACGCGGCTTGGTAGAAGCCGGTCGCCTCCTTGAGCTTGTAAATGCGCATGAGCACGGCGATCGGCTTGCCCTTGGAGTCGGCGTTGAGATTCTTGCCGGCAGCGATTGACACGGCAATCTGACGGGGTGGCTTCTGCGATTCTGGTAACTCAGGCTGCTTCAGGCCGCTGAGTTCCAGCGCGGCATTGGCCACCTTGGCTGCGGTTCCCAGCGGACCCGTGGCTGCGCATCCACTCAACCCAACGCATGCCAGCAGATAAAGAACAAACCGAACTTTTTTCATAGAGACTTCTTCTTGTGTTCTTGTGGTTACGCAGCTTCAAAATCCGTAGGCGAGGCCCTGCGCACCCCGGCGAAAAGAGAAAAAATACAACATTCGAGAGGATTTTTTGAGCAAGCGCAGCCGTATAGGGGGGCGTAGCGCTATGCAACTAGCCATTATCCGCTATCATAGGCTCAAAGTATTAGATTGAACACGATTCCAAACAAGTTTCGGGAATATTTGGTAGTCTGAATAGATAGGCTTAGTTCTATCGTTAAACGATAGCTCAAGAGCCTATAAAATAGGAAGAAACGGAGTCGAGTTCAATCGTTAAACAAGGTTTAGGAGCGTATAAATGGCACGTAAGTATTCATACTGCAGTACACGCAGTGCTGCCGTCGTAATGGCGGCGGCTTTATTTTTGGGTGGGTGCTCATCCATGTCCAGTCCGCCGAAAAAACCAAGCGCCGAGCAATTAGCCGAAGCTTTTAAGAAAAATATGGCCGATGCGGATGCCCTTGTTGCGCAGAATAATCAGGAAGGCGCCATTCGCGTCTACCAGAAAATTGCCGCAGACAACCCCACCCGTCAAGAACCTTGGGGAAAGATTGCGCAAATCCATTTCTCTCAGGGGCGCTACAGCCTGGCGCTCGTAGCCGCCGAGGAAGCCCTCCAGCGCGAGCCTTCTGACCGCAAGGCCAAGAGCATTATTGCGGTGGGTGGGGTGCGCTTGGCCGTGCGTTCGCTGGAGGAGTTGCGCAAGGACAATTCGCTCAGCGGGGATGTCAATGCGGATGCTCGGCGGTTGGCCTTCCTTCTGCGCCAAAGTCTGGGTCAACCGGTGTTGCCTACCGATGCCAAGGTGCGGCCACAGGGGCGGCGGATGATCAGATCCAAGGCAACCGTGGCGCCTGCGTCAGCGCAGCCCGTTCACCGCGATAACAGCGGCAACGGCGGCAATCCGCTGGACACATTCAAATAATTCATCATCGGACCAGAGAAAGGGAACTCATGGCTTCCACCAAAACGCAAAGCGTGCAAAAGCGGCTGCAGAAAGTGCGGCCGCCGCGCGTGCAACTGACCTACGACGTCGAAATTGGCGATGCCGTCGAGAAGAAGGAGTTGCCGTTCGTGGTCGGTGTTGTGGCCGATCTGGCGGGCCAGACGAACGTGGAGCTGCCCAAGCTCAAGGACCGCAAGTTTGTCAACATCGATCGTGACAACATTGACGACGTGATGGAGGGGCTGAAGCCGCGAGCGGCCTTCCAGGCGCCCAACAAGCTTGATGAGGGCGGCGGCAAACTGGCCGTCGACCTGACGTTCACATCGATGGAGTCGTTCTCGCCCGAGGCGGTGGTTGAGCAGGTCGAGCCTTTGAAAAAACTGCTGGAAGTTCGCTCTAAGCTGGCCGACTTGCGCAACAAGATGGCGGGCAACGAAAAACTTGAAGACACTTTGGCTGAGGTGCTCAGTAACACTGAAAAGCTCCATAGCCTGGGGCAGAACACGCCCTCCGATAAAGACGAGACCTGATCCATCATGACTGCACAGACTGCCGCTACCGTGGATGCTGCGGCGCCCGAAGCTTCGAACGATCTGCTTGACCAGATCATCAGCGAAAGCCGGGTCGCCAAATCGGAGGCCGAGCGCACCCGGGCCCGTGATCTGATCACCGAACTCGTGAGCCAAGTACTCAAAGGCTCGGTCGTCATTTCGGACAACCTATCTGCTACGCTGGATGCGCGGATCGCTGATCTCGACCGGCTGATTTCGGCCCAGTTGAGTGCCGTGATGCATGCGCCTGAGTTCCAAAAACTCGAGAGCACTTGGCGCGGGCTGGATTACCTGGTCAAGGAAACGCCGACCGGTACGATGCTCAAGATCAAGGTGATGCATGCGACCAAGCGCGATCTCACGCGAGACTTCAAGTCCACCATTGAATTCGATCAGAGCGTCTTGTTCAAAAAGGTCTATGAAGAAGAGTTCGGTACCTTCGGCGGTGCGCCGTTTGGCGCGCTGATCGGCGACTACGAAATCACGCGCCAGCCCGAAGACATGTACTTCATCGATCAGATGGCGCATGTGGCGGCGGCCGCGCATGCGCCGTTCATCAGTTCCGCATCGCCGGAATTGCTGGGGCTGGAGAGCTTTGCCGATCTGGGCAAGCCCCGTGATATGGCCAAGGTGTTCGACACGGTTGAATACGCCAAGTGGAAGTCGTTCCGTGAATCGGAAGACTCGCGCTACGTGGGCCTCACACTGCCGCGCTTCCTGGGCCGTTTGCCCTACGACCCCAAAGAAGGCACGGTGGTCGATAGCTTCAACTTTATCGAAGATGTTGATGGCACGGACCATTCCAAGTACCTCTGGTGCAATGCGGCGTGGTCTTTTGCCGCGCGGCTGACGGCGGCTTTCGATGACTACGGCTGGTGCGCGGCGATTCGTGGCGTTGAGGGCGGCGGCTTGGTGGAAGACTTGCCGACGCATACCTTCAAGACCGACGATGGCGATGTGGCCCTCAAATGCCCCACCGAAATCGCGATCACCGATCGTCGCGAAAAGGAACTCAGCGACTTGGGGTTTATCCCGCTGGTGCACTGCAAGAACACCGATTACGCGGCCTTTTTTGGCGCCCAGTCGTTGCAAAAGCCCAAGAAATACAACACCGACAGCGCGAACGCCAATGCGATCCTGTCGGCCCAGTTGCAGTACATCTTCTCGGTCTCGCGCGTGGCGCACTACCTCAAGGCGATGATGCGCGACAAGATCGGCAGCTTTGCCTCGGCGATGAGCGTCGAGACTTTCTTGAACCGTTGGATCTCGCAGTACGTGTTGCTCGACGACAACGCGACCCAGGAACAGAAGGCGCAGTTTCCGCTGCGCGAAGCTTCGATTCAGGTCACCGAGGTGCCTGGCAAGCCGGGTGTGTATCGCTCCGTCGCGTTCTTGCGGCCGCATTTCCAGCTCGACGAATTGTCGATTTCACTGCGACTGGTGGCCGAGTTGCCCAAATCAACAGCCTGATCCATTCAAATTCTTATCTCGATCACCTCAATATCATCAACCAACCTTAACTACCATAGAGAGGGAAATCCATGAAGGATATTTACGTCAAGTTCACCAGCCCAGATATCAAGGGCGAGTCGCAGGACAAGGATCACAAGGACTGGATCGAAGTCAGTTCTTGGAACCATTGCATCATTCAGCCCAAGTCGGCCACTGCGTCGACTTCGGGCGGCCATACGGCCGAGCGCTGCGAACATGGGGAAATGGTATTCACCAAGGATATGGACGTCGTCAGTCCGTTGCTGTATCAGAACGCTTCGGGCGGTACCACCTTTGATGAGGTGACCGTCCAGTTCTATCGTGCGGACGGCGAAGGTAACCGCGTGCAGTACATGGAGATCAAGCTCAAGTACGTGCTGATTGCTCGCGTGACCCCCAAAGTGGTCAGCGAAGGCGTGCCCACCGAGGAGTTCGCGCTCAAGTACGCGGCCGTGCAGTGGAAGTACACCCAGCAAAAGACCGGCGGCGGTCAGGGCGGCAACGCGCAAGGCGCCTGGAGTCTCACGAAGAACGACAAGACCTATTCGGTCTAATTAGAAGCGCTGCGGCATTGCAGGCAACCTCGGCTTCGGGCCGAGGTTTGTTTTTGTATGGTGCGTTATTGTTATTTGACGCGCATGATCTGCCGGCCTGCCACATGCAGCGTTTGATGTCGAGCAACGCTATCTGCGTCAAACCTCATGAGCATGGAAGAACTCTTACCGTTCTATGAGCGCGAGTTAGCGTTTTTGCGTGACTATGGTCCGGAATTCGCCAAAGGGTTTCCCAAGATCGCGTCTCGCCTGGCTGCATCAGCCGATCGCAGCGAGGATCCGAATGTCGATCGCATCATTCAGTCGTTTGCGTTGCTGACTTCGCGTATCAGCAAGAAACTGGACGACGACTACCCCGAATTCACCGAGGCCCTGCTTGAAATCCTCTATCCGCACTATCTGCGCCCGTTTCCTTCCTGCACGATTGCGCGCTTCGAGGCTGAGGCGGCTTTAGAGGTTTTGCAAGAGGGGGGCAAACCTGTTGTTGTCAAACGCGGTATCGAACTGACCACGCAGCCCGCGGCCCATGGCATACCTTGTCGTTTTCGTACCTGCTATGAAGTGACGCTGGCGCCCGTGCGCATCGCCGATGTCGTGTTTCATCCGGCGCTCAGTGTGCCTGCGGGCACCGTGTTGCCAAAAGATGCGACGTGCAGCCTTTCCATCAGCGTCGAGGCCGTCCAAGGGCAGGTGCCTCTGCATGCGTTGGGGCTGGATCGCTTGCGGGTGTTCATCGATGCCGAAGCTTCGCTGGCAACGGCGCTGACGGATGCGCTGTTTTTGCGAACGGCGGCGGTCTTTATCGAGCCTGACCGTTGTGGCCAGTGGACGCCGTTGAATGCGCCCATCCTGCACGAAGTCGGTTTTGACGAGGCCGACGCGCTCATTGAGTTGCCGGCTCGCGCGCATCCAGCCTATCGGTTTCTGACCGAATACTTTGCCTACCCCGAGAAGTTCAATTTCTTTGATATTGACTGGGCAACAGCGGCGCGCTTTGCGCAGAGCCAGCAAACCTTGACGATCCATCTGGTGATGCGCGGCTTGCGCGCCGATTCACCGACCGCGCGCATGCTCGAAGCGGTGACCAGCCGCAATCTGCAGTTGGGGTGCACGCCGGTTATCAACCTGTTTGCCAGCAAGGGGGA
>JAITWT010000101.1 GCA_031285125.1 Burkholderiaceae bacterium
GGCGATTGGGCATCCCAGTCGCTTGCATGGGCACCAGCCCATGCGGCGCGCCATGGGCCACCCACTCATCCCGATTGCGGCCCAACGTGAGCCATTTGAGATCGTAAACAGGTTCTTACCCCTGGGATTTGTATCCCACGAGTGCGTGAATTGACAGGCCCTAGTCATGCTCAAATTGCATCCGGGCTGATATGAGCCGTGCACGAATGTGGCCGAGCGTAGTTGTGCCGCAGCGACCCGAGGCTTCAAGTGCCCATGCCCTGGGCGCGCGAATGGTCTGACGCTGCATCTGCTTGCGTCCTCGTTCCTTATTGACTCCCTGGATGCCGCGTACGAGCACGCATCGCAGTGACAGATGGGCGATCCGCTGTCGCTACGCGGTTTTCAGTGCGGATGGATTTCATGTGCACCTGCGGCGCATCGTCACTGAGGCGGCAGCGTTGCGCGTGAAGGGCGCGTGGTATCCGGCCGCGCGGATTCGTACCCCTCCTCCCTCCCCCAGCATGGCGCTGAGACTGGTCACACCTGCGGGTCGTGCTGGATAAAACGGTTTCACTATCACGGCCTATCGAAGTGTGCGCGCACATTTTGTGTGTTGCATTCCATCTTGTGCGCGGCAACTCGGCTTGTGACGGGCAGCGTTCCCCTTCTCAAGCATTTGCGCTCGTCCATTGCTTGGGGTGAAACTTTCAGCAAGGGATGCTGTTTTCAGAGGCCAGGGTATAGCTGAGAACGTCACCATGACCATGGTGTAGTACCGTCCCCACAGTCAAGGGCTCAACGGGTGTGGCAGCCGATGCATCAATCTAGAACGCAGCCGGCGCTTCTCGTCAAGATGTTGTTGGCGTAACGCCTTTCGAGAGTATCACAAACGTTGTAATTCAGACACAAAACCATCGGAGATCACTCTGATGCATTCAATTAAAAGCGCTACAATCAAAAATAAGGCGCTAGGTATAGATAAGTCAAAAGTATCAATACTCCCTCCGGTGTATTTATTTTTTGGGTTGTTTTGGTAGTATAGTGCCCGTGTTAGGTAGAAGACGGTATAGAGCGGAGGTGTAATACTGACAGCGACTCAATCAATGACAAGTGATGTCCGATGCTGGCAAGACGGCTAGTGTTGCTTGACTTATGGCGCTGCAAGCAAAAAGCGTGCGGGAACCTGCGGTGGTCAGGCGGACAGTGTCCGTTGCTGGCGTCAGTGTCTCTTTTTTAGAGGGTGACCTTGATAAGGTGACCATTTGAACATCTTCTGATGTAGATTTTTTAACTGCGATATAAAGGAAATACCATGGCTACTGTAGTAAATAACGGGTCTATTTTTGACAATATAAGTAACGCTATTGGGGGTTTTATTAACAATGTAGAGACTTCCCTGGGAGGCATCTGGAATAGCATCACTGGCAATGCCGGGGGTGCCGTGGGTGGTATCGCTGACGGCATTGGCAATGCCGTCGGGGGCGTCGTAAACGGTATCACTGGTGGTATAAGCAACGCGGTTGGCGGCTTTTTTAATAATGTCTCTAACTACGTGAGCGGCCTCCTGGATACTGCGGCGGGCTGGGTAGGAAGCAACATCGGCAGTACCATCGGGAGCTTCTTGGCCGGCGACGTGGGAAGCACTGTGGGTAGCAATGTGGGTAATGTCATTGGCGTAGGTGTGGTCCATATCGTTGGGGACGCCGTTGGATCCGCGACGACTGCCGTGGTGAACGGCGTGGGCCAAGTGGCCGGGGACGCTCTCAATGCAGTGGGGGACAATGGCCCCGCGCTTGTGGACGCAACGCTCAAGTCAATTGGGGACGCCGCCAGTGCGCTGCTCAATCAGCTGATCCAGGGCGGCGCCAGCCTTGTCTCGCCAAACGCCGCGTCGGCGACAACGACGGTTGTCGCAACGTCGTCTGAGCTGACCACGCCGGTTTTGACAAAGTCAAACCTCTGATGGCCTGAGCGCAAGCGCAACAAGCGACAAGCAAAAAAGCGCGAGAAGCCTGCAGCAGCTGTGGCTAATTGCCATAGCCGTTGCAGGTTTTTTTATGTCGAGGGTTATCGTGACGCTGGCCGATTGGATGATAATTCTGGCAACATCAGGCGCCTGAATGTTTGAAGTCAGGGTCCAAGCATTACACGCAGGAAAACATTGCAGATGCTTTTTACAACGAGGGCATCTCAACAAACTTACTGATTCAAAATTTGTTTCTGCGAAAAGCCAGAGGCCTTGGATTGCTTCAGGTGAAGGGTTATTTTAGTCGTTTAACAATGGTTTTTTATTAGAACTAAAGGAGATAAATCATGTCGGGGATCAGTTTGCTGACTGCGGCGCAGCTCTCTGAGGCCGCGTATTCTGAGGAATATGCACTGCCTGTCGGCTGGCTGTCAGATGGAACGTTTTACAGCAGTGACGGCGCGGATTCGCTGTCAGTCTACGTCGACACGACGGCGCAACAGGTGGTGATCGCATTCAAAGGAATGAATAACATACCCGATCTCATATCTGTTTTAATGAACTCCGGCGGTTCGGCATGGGAGAGCATAAGTCCTGTCTTCTGGGGCAAGTTGGCAGAGGTACAGGAAAATTATTCGGGCTATGAAATCATGACTGATGGTCATAGCTTGGGCGGTGGAATGGCTCAAACGGCAGCACTCGAGGCCGGACTCAGCGGCTACGGGCAAAATTCGCTGCCAATTTCGCAAACGGCAATAACCGAAGACGCGTTAATAACCCAGCTGGGCGGTATCACCCATGCCATTGAAGAATGGGCTGCCAGCGGAAACACATTCCAAGAGGTCAACAATGCGGGGGACCCTGCAACGTTGCTTTTTTCAACATTGGGAAATCAAACGTATTTGAGCACGAACACCATCACATTAAATAATTCTTATGTTGCAGGGGAGGCCTTAGGGGCTTTTCTATCGCTGGTGCCGGGAGGCGCTTTAATTGGCGTGCCAATGATCGCCTGGAATGCCTACGAAGCGCATTCAATTGCAGGGGTCATCAGCGTCCTGGAGTCGCAGCAAGACATCACATCGACGACAACTTTCGCGTTGTCAAACGCCGATGCGCTTTTCTCGAGCGACGGGGACACCGCCAATTTGTCTTCTAGCCCCTCCACTTCAGGAACGGCGGTTTTCAGTGCACAGATCAAGGCACAGATCGATGCACTGATCCAGTCCGTGACCAGCTATGGGGCTCCTCCAGTGGCTGCTCAGACAGCGCTTTCATCAACGGCGCCTGCGCTGGTGAGCCATGTACAATCACTGGCTGCATCCTTAATCACTAGACTGACTGCTTAGTCGAAAACGTTACAAGAAAGTTACAAGCGAAGAACGTAGCGCTTTGCCGTTGTGGTCTACGGCAGGGCAGGCTTGCATCCTAGGTTCCATGCGGTTCGATATCGTATCGTAGCTTCAGACTAGGTCACAAATTTTTATTTTGATCCCATGGGCACCGAAGAACATTCTACGCAGATAAACGATGCTGGATTGACGTCGCTTGTCACCATTGCCCGCTTTCACGGCATTCCGGCGGACGCTGCGCAGTTGCGCCACGCCGCGGCGGTTGGCAGCAAACTTTTTTCTGAACAAGAGCTTGTACTCAGTGCGCGCTCGATCGGGCTCAAAGCGCGGGCGGTCCCGCTGACGGGCGAGCGCTTGGACAAAATGCCGATGCCGGCATTGGTGTTCGACAAGAACGGGCGTCACTTCCTCCTGGCGAAGATCGTTGAGAAAACCGCCCTGATACTTGAAGCCGGCTCCACAGTCCCCGAGGTAAAACCGCTGGATCAAATCCTCGGGCGTTCGACAGGGCGTATCCTGCTTTTCACATCCAGGGCGTCGACCATAGGAGAGCTTGCACGCTTTGACTTCTCCTGGTTCATTCCGGCCATCGTCCGTTATCGCCGGCTCTTGCTTGAGGTGCTGGGCGTTTCGTTGGTCCTGCAGCTCTTCGGGCTGATCTCTCCCCTGATGTTCCAGGTGGTGATGGACAAGGTGCTGGTCAATCGCACCTACAGCACGCTCAACGTGGTGTGTGTCACGCTGCTGGTCAGTTCCATTTTTGAGGTCCTGCTCACGGGGCTGCGAAACTACGTGTTCTCCCATACGACCAACCGCATGGACGTTGAACTGGGTGCACGGTTGTTCCAGCACTTGGTGTCGCTGCCGTTGATCTACTTTGGCGTACGCCGTGTAGGTGACACGGTCGCGCGGGTGCGCGAACTGGAAAATATCCGCAACTTTCTGACGGGTCAGGCGCTCACGGCCTTCCTCGATCTGGTTTTCTCGATCGTGTTTCTCGGCGTGATGTGTATATACAGCGTATGGCTGACGCTCGTCGTTGTGGCGTCGCTGCCAGTGTACGTTGCGATCTCGGCGTTGCTGGTGCCGATGTTCCATGCAAGATTAACTGAAAAGTTTGCGCGTGGCGCAGACAACCAATCGTTTCTGGTCGAATCGGTTTCGGGCGTCGAAACGGTTAAGGCGATGGCCGTCGAGCCGCAGTTTATCCGGCACTGGGGGTCACAGCTGGCTTCCTACGTGACGGCCGGTTTTCGCGTGAATCAACTGGGCAATGTCGGCCAGCAATTGATCCAATTGGTGGGCAAATTAGTCACGTTGGGCACGCTTTTCTTTGGCGCGCGCTTGGTCATCGATGGGCGCCTCTCGGTGGGGGAGCTGGTGGCCTTCAACATGTTGGCACAGCGCGTGAACGCGCCGGTGCTGCGGCTCGCGCAGCTCTGGCAGGATTTTCAGCAGGTCGGTATCTCGATGCAGCGCTTGGGCGACATCCTGAACACCCGTACCGAGTTGCAACAAAGCCGGCAGACCCTGCCGCCGATTCGCGGTGAAGTTTCCTTCGACAACATCCGTTTTCGCTATCGGCCTGATGGGCCACTGGTCATCGACGGCGTGTCGTTCACTGTCGGTGCGGGGGAGGTGATCGGCATCGTGGGCCGCTCGGGTTCCGGCAAGAGCACACTCACCAAGCTGCTGCAACGGCTTTATCTGCCTGTGCAGGGGACCGTCCGCGTTGACGGGGTCGACTTGGCGCTGGCCGATCCGGCTTGGCTGCGCCGGCAGATGGGGGTTGTGCTGCAGGAGAATTTGCTGTTCAACCGAACCGTGCGCGAGAACATCGCGCTGACCGATCCAGGCGTGCCGCTGGACACCGTTATCGATGCCGCGAAGCTGGCTGGCGCGCATGAGTTCATCACCGCCCTGCCCCAAGGCTATGACACGGTGCTCAGTGAGCAGGGCAGCAACCTCTCGGGCGGTCAGCGTCAGCGCCTGGCGATCGCACGGGCGCTGCTGGTCAATCCCCGCATCCTGGTTTTCGATGAGGCCACCAGTGCGCTTGATTTCGAGACGGAGTACATCATCCGCAACAACATGAAAGCGATGTGCGAGGGGCGCACCGTCATCATCATCTCCCACCGTCTGAGCGCCGTGCGCCATGCCAACCGGATCTTCGCTATGGATCATGGCCAGATCGTTGAACAGGGCGATCATGACACGCTGGTGCAAAAAGGCGGCTATTACGCGCACTTGGTATCCCTGCAGGACCGCTGACCATGGAATTTATGAAACTGCAGGGATTGCGCCAATTAGGCGGGCGCTATTGGGCCATCTGGCGGTCCGTGTGGGCGATACGCAAGGATCTGGAATTACCGAAGCGTGATGCCGATCAGCGCGCTTTCCTGCCTGCCGAACTAGAGCTGCTGGAGACGCCGGTTCATCCTGCGCCGCGCTGGGCCGTGCGAACTCTCATCCTGATGACCTTTGTGGCGCTGCTCATCGGTGTGTTTGGGCGGCTGGATATCGTGGTGGCGGCCCAGGGCGCATTCATTCCGGGCGTGCGGGTCAAAGTGATCCAGCCGGCGATTACCGGCGTGGTGCGTGAGATCCTCGTGCGTGAGGGGCAGCGTGTTGAGGCGGGGCAGTTGTTGATGAGGCTCGACACGACGCAGGCCGCGGCCGATACGGATAAGGCACGCTCCATTAAGCTCGATGCGATGCTGGCGGCCGCCCGCGCGGATGCACTGCTGGCGGCCCAGCATACGGGCAAGCCTCCTGTGGTGACCTCGGTGGAGGGCGCGTCCCCCGAACGCCTGCAAGCGGCACAGCGTTTGGCCGAGAGCGCATGGTCAGAGTACCGCGATCAGATCGACAGCGCCCAGGCTGAACTGCGCAAGCGGCAGGCGGTATTGGAGAGCACGCGCGCGGAGATTGCCAAGCTCGAGCAGACAGCGCCGCTGGCGCGCCAGCAGGCCGATGCGTTTCAGGGCTTGGTCGCAGACAGATATGTCGCGCGCAATGAATATTTGGCCAAGGAGCAGGACGCGCTGGGCAAAGAGAACGATCTGACGGCGCAGCGCAGTCGTGCGAATGAGCTGGCCGCAGGCATTGCGGAGCAGCGCGCGAACCTGGAGGCGGCGGCCTCCAAATTTCGTCGCAGCCAACTCGACGATCTGGAAAAGGGCACCCAGCAGATCACACAGGGCCGCAATGACGAAATCAGGGCACAGACCCGCCAGGAACTGCTCAGCCTGAGGGCGCCGGTTGCCGGAACGGTCCAAAAACTGGCGGTACATACGCTGGGGGGCGTCGTGACGACCGCGCAGTCGATCATGGAGATCGTGCCCGATGACGTGCTGGAGATTGAGGCGCAACTGGCAAACAAGGATGTGGGCTTCGTGCAAGTCGGCCAACGTGTTGCCGTAAAAGTTGAGGCCTTTCCTTACAGCCGTTACGGCTACCTGAATGGGACGGTCACTGCCGTTTCTATCGATGCCGTGCGCGACAGGAGACAGGGCATGACATTTCCGGTGCGCATCCGCGTGTCGACAAACCGTATCCGCGTGGACAACCGCTGGATTAGGCTGACGCCAGGGATGGCCGTGACGGCGGATATCCGCACGGGCAGCCGCAGCGTGATCGGGTATTTCCTTGATCCGCTGAGGGTGTCTCTCCAGGAGAGCATGCATGAGCGGTAAACCACTGTGGGCTTCTGCGCTGATGGCCGGGAGCCTGATCACGTGTGCCGCGATGCTGGCGCGGCCGGCCTGGGCGCTGGATGTTCTGCTCGCCGAACAGAATATTTCCGCCACGCCGGCGGGTGCGATGGTGCCGGCGGCCAGCGCGTGTCCTCGCGGCGCGCCGGGGCAGCCGCTGCAACTGGCCGAGGCGGTGGCGCGCGCGCTGTGCAGCAACCCGAAAACCCGCCAGGCTTGGACCAAGGTGAAAATTCAGGCGGCGATGGTCGGGCAGGCGCGGGCGGCGTATTTGCCGCAGGTTTCGGGAAACTTGCAGGCGGTGCAGGAGCGCTCCGTGATCGATATCAAAAATGAACCGACCTACGGTTCCGATTACAAAGCCAGGGTGCGCTCAGGGGACGTCACTCTGAGTTGGCTGCTGTTCGATTTTGGTGCGCGCGAAGCCACGCTGACAAATGCCAATATGCAGCTGGAGGCTGCGCGCGCCACACAGGACGCGACACTGCAAACGGTATTCGCGGAAACCGCAAAAGACTACTATGCCACCCAGGCCGCGATGAGCGCGCTCAAGGCCGCCGCTGAAGTCGAGCGCATGACGCGCAAAACCATGGATGCGGCCGGAACGCGCGCAGACCGGGGCGTTGTACCGATTACCGATGCACTGCAGGCGCAGACGCAACATGAGCAGGCGGTATTTAATCTGACAAAGGCCCAGGGGGAAGCACAAACGGCGCTGGGCAAGCTCGCATCCGGCATGGCCTTGGCGCCGGACATGCCGCTGGAGGTTCCGGAGGTCACGGACACCCAGGGGCCTGGCAAGGCGTTCAGCGAATCGGTGGCGGAGCTGATGGACACGGTGAGAAAAAACCATCCGTCCGTGCGTGCCGCGCAGGCGCAGTATGAAGCGGCACTTGCAAAAGTCTCGAAAACAAGTCGCCAAGGGTTGCCGCGTATCGACCTGGTTGCGAAATATAGTAGGAACAACCAGCCGGAAAGCCTGGGCCTGCAGGGCTTGCCGACGCTACCTGCGACGAGCCGCCAAACCTATGTCGGATTGCAAATGAGCATCCCATTTTTCGAGGGATTCACGCGAAATTACCAGGTCGATCAAGCCCAAGCCGAGGCGGAAGATGCCCAGGAGCAGCTCGATGCTGCGCGTCAGCAAGTGGCGCTGGATGTATGGAGCCAATGGCAGGCCTTATCGACGGCCACGCAGAACGTACAGAACAGCACCAACCTGCTCACGATCGCCGGGCAATCGCAGCGGGCAGCGCAGCAGCGCTACGAAGCGGGCGTGGGCAATATCCTGGAACTGCTCAATACGCAGACAGATCTGACCAATGCACAGCAACGGCGGATACAGGCCCTGACCGACTGGGACTACGCGCGCATCGATCTGGCCTCGAAACTGGGGCGACTGGATGCGTCTGATCTGCAGCAAATGGATCAAAAAAGTGCGCCATGAGGGCCGCGCTGTCTATCTGAAGTCAGCAGGCCGCCGCCGTTGATTCAGGGGTTGATTCAGCGCGTTGCAACGCTGAATGGGTCGTGAGCCATTTGAGATCGTAGACAGGTTCTTAACCCGTTCAGCACCATAGCGCAGGCCCTTTTCAGTTCAGTGGATCCGGCAGCCATCCACTGATGCACAAACCGTCGCAGGGTTTTTCTCTCCTGCTGTCGATTCGTTTAGCGACTCGATAGGCTCGCACGCAGCGCTTGCTCTAGATCGGCCAGCAGGTCGTCGCTGTGTTCCAGGCCAATGGACAGGCGCACCATGTCTTCGCTGACACCGGCGGTGGCCAGTTCCGCAGCGCTGAGCTGGCGGTGCGTGGTGGTGGCCGGGTGGCAGGCCAGCGATTTGGCGTCGCCGATGTTGACCAGCCGGACGATGAGTTTGAGCGCGTCAATAAAACGCGCGCCCGCCTCGCGCCCGCCGTGGATGCCGAACGAGAGGATGCTGGCGGGCCGCCCGCCCATGTATTTCTGCGCCAGCGCGTGCTCCGGGTGGCCGGGCAGACCGGCGTATTTGACCCACGAAACCTGCGGCTGTTGTTGCAGGAAGGCGGCGACTTTGAGCGCATTCTCGCAATGGCGCTCCATGCGCAGCGGCAGGGTTTCGATGCCTTGCAGGATCAGGAACGCGCTCATCGGCGAGAGCGCCGCGCCGGTGTTGCGCAGCGGCACCACGCGGCAGCGCCCGATGAAGGCGGCAGGCCCGAACGCCTCGGTGTAAGTGACGCCGTGGTACGACGGGTCGGGCGAGGTCAGCATCGGAAAGCGCTCCTTGTGCTGCGCCCACGGGAATTTGCCGGAATCGACCACTGCGCCCGCGATGGTCGTGCCGTGGCCGCCCATGTACTTGGTCAGCGCATGGAC
>JAITWT010000196.1 GCA_031285125.1 Burkholderiaceae bacterium
TCGCCGAAGAGGGCCAGCAGCAGGAACACCAGCTTGATGCCCAGCGCGAGGCCGATGTTCTGCCACAGCACGGCGTGGGTGTGTTTCGATAGCCGGATGGTTTCGGGCAGGCGGCGCAGGTCGTCGTTCATGACCACCACGTCGGCGGCCTCCATCGCCGTGTCGGTGCCCGCCGCGCCCATGGCGAAGCCGATGTCGGCTTGGGCCAGCGCAGGGGCATCGTTGATGCCGTCGCCCGTCATCGCCGTGATGCCCAAGCGCTGCTGAAGCTCGCCAATGGCGCGCAGCTTGTCTTCGGGCAGCAGGTTGCCGCGCACCTCGGAGATGCCCGCTTGCGCGCCGACGGTTTGCGCCGTCGCCAGGTTGTCGCCCGTGAGCATCACCGGCGTCACGCCCAGCGCCTTCAAATCGGCCACGGCCTGCGCCGACGAGGGCTTGAGGGTGTCGGCCACCGCGCAGAGCGCCAAGACCCGCGCGCTGTTGGCCAGCAGCGTGACGGTGCGGCCCGCTTGTTCGTGCGCGGCGAGGCGGGCTTCGAGTGCAGCCGGGCATTGACCGCGCTCTTCAATCCAGCGGTGGTTGGCCAGCACATGGCGTTGGCCGTCAATCACCCCCTGCACGCCGCGCCCGGCAAGCGCCTGAAACTCGCCGATCTCTTGCGCGGCGATTGGCAGCCCTTGCGCGATGGCTTTGGACACCGGGTGATCCGAGCGCGCCGCGAGGCTTCTGGCCAGTCTCTCCAGCCTCTCCAGGGCCTGCGGGTCGAGACTTGTATCCACCGGCTCGAAGGCCACCAGCCGAGGTTTTCCTTCCGTGATGGTGCCGGTTTTGTCCAGCGCCACGGCCTTGATCTTGCGCGCTTCTTCCAGGTACACGCCGCCTTTGATCAAAATGCCGCGCCGCGCTGCCGCCGCCAGACCGCTGACGACGGTGACGGGCGTCGAAATCACCAGCGCGCAGGGACAAGCGATGACCAGCAGCACCAGCGCCTTGTAGGCCGCCTGCATCCAGGTCAACCCCATCAGCCACGGCGTCAGCAGCGCGACGGCAACGGCCAAAACGAACACCGCGGGCGTGTAGAGGGCCGCGAAGCGGTCCACGAAACGCTGGGTCGGCGCGCGGGACGACTGGGCCTGCTCAACCGCGTGGATGATGCGCGCCAGTGTGCTGCCGGAAGCGGGTGCCGTGACGCGGATTTCCAGCGCCGCAGCCTGATTGATGGTGCCCGCGAAAACCTCATCGCCGGGCGCCTTGTCCACCGGCAGGCTTTCTCCGGTCACGGGGGACTGGTCGATGGCGCTCTGGCCCAGGGTCACGATGCCATCGAGCGGAACGCGCTCGCCGGGGCCGATGCGTACCGTCGCGCCCACGCGAACCGCCTTGACGCCGATGCGCATCCAACGGCCATCGCCCTGACGCACCTCGGCTTGCTCCGGCGCGAGCGCCAGCAGGCTTTTGATCGCGCCGCGCGCCCGATCGACGGCGCGCGCTTCGATGGCTTCCGCGATGGCATACAAAGCCATCACCATCGCGGCTTCGGGCCACTGGCCGATCAGAAAAGCGCCAGTCACGGCCACGGTCATCAGCGCATTGATGTTCAAGCGGCCCCGCCGCAACGCGGCCAGCCCTTTGCCATAGACCGAGAAACCGGACAGCGCGATGGCCGCCGCGGCCAGCGCCATTCCCAGCGCCTTGAGCGGCCCACTGTCCGGGAATGCGAATGCCAGGCCTTCGGCCACCAAGGCCAGCGCCAAGGCAGCCAGCGACTTGCCCCACGCCGCCCAAAAGGCCCTTGGGGAGGGGGGCGCGGCGACAGCCGCCGACGGGTTGGCGCCGCCGATGGGCTCCGGCTTGAATCCCGCCTGACGGATCGCTTCCAGCGCCAAAGACAGCGAATCGCCATCCGCCGCGATGGCCAACTCCCGATCCCCCAGATCGAATCGAAGGCTGCGAATCCCTGCCATGCCCTCCAGCGACCGGCGGATTTCCGATTCTTCCGACGCGCAGTCCATGTTCGCTATGCGAAAGCGTTGCGGTTCGACCGTCGCCGTGTCAGGCGCTGCCGGCTCGCGCACCGCCGGCGCTACCGCACGGTCACTTCCGCAGCAGCAGGCGGCTTCAGCTTGTTGGTGTTGATCGGCAGGATTCATCGAATTCTCCTTGTCAGGTGAATGGAAACCCTCTATTAACAATGCGGGTGAGACACCCGCGCTCCCAGGTTGGCTAACTGCACGGTATTTGGGTTAACTGAACAGCATTGCGGCTAAGGCTGTATCGCTGACGCCGCAGCAGCCTTGGCGGCGAGGGCCTTGATCTTCTTCGCGCCCACGCCCACGGCGCGCAGCGCCATCTCGGCGATCAGTTCGCTGATGGCGCTGGCCGCGAGCCGACCCTCGGGCCGGTACCAGTTGTAGGCCCAGCCCGTCATGCCCGACAGACCCAGCGCGCAGATGTGCGGGTCGGCGATCGTGAACTCGCGCTTGCGGATGCCTTCGTTCAACAGCGAGACCAGGAGTTGGTCGTACTCGCGGTGCTGCGCGTAGATCGGGCCGCGCGCCGCTTCGCTCAGGTTCTTCTGCTCGCGGAAAAACACCGCCGTGTAGCGCTGTTGCTCGATCACGCCCATCATCAGCGCCTTCATCGCCCAGTACAGGCGCTCGGTCGGGGTGCCGGGCGCGTCGAGCGCGGTTTTGAGCGTCTTGACCGCTTCGCAGATGGCGCGCTGACTGATCTCGCACAGCAGCGCCTCCTTGTCCTTGAAGTGGTAGTAGATGAACGGCTTGGTCATGTCCAGCTTGCTGGCCACCTCGTCCAGCGTGGTCTGCTGGTAGCCATTGGAGAAAAACAGCTCCACCGCGGCCAGGATGATCTGCTCGCGCTTGAAGGCGATGACCTGATTCCGGATCGAAGTCGCATCGCCATCCGCCGCCGCGCGGCGGCGCACGGGGGAGGGTGTTTTGCCCCCGGCGCGGGCGATGCGTCGAGCCTTCGAGGGAGCCGCTGGCGTGTTGGCTTCTGATCGCTTCATCGATATCCGGAATAAATGAGTACCAGTGGGTAGATTACACCATCGCCTATTCGGCACATCTCTGGCACATCCCCGGCACATCCCCGGCGCATCCTCGCCAGCCCGCCGGCAGTGGGGCCTATCGCTGAAGCCGGACCACGTTGACCGCCGGACCGAACACCTGCCGCACGCACGGCAGAAGATGGTCATGGTGGCTCAAGAACAGCACCTGCGTCTTTGCCGACAGCTCTCGCAGCGCCTGGAGCCCCGCGGTCGAGCGCTCGTCGTCGAAATTGATGAACAGATCGTCGGCGACGAACGGCAGCGCCTTCGCCTTGGCGAGGTGCAGCTCCAACGCGGCCAGACGCAGCGCAAGGAAGAGCTGGTCCCGCGTTCCCTCGCTCATGCCGGGGACATCGACCGCCCTGCCATCCATGCCGCGCCTCGCCGACAAGCGGAACGGCGTGTTCTCGAAGTCCACGAAAAGGTTCGTGTAGCGGCCCAGCGTCAGGGTCGAAAAGATCTCCCCCGCCCGCGTCAGCATCGG